>JAQGOE010000375.1 GCA_028293725.1 Gammaproteobacteria bacterium
GGCGGCGAAGGGCAGGGGAGTCCCTCCGGATGGGTCATTGCCTTCGATACTTCCAAGCTCGCCAGCGGCAGTCCGGTCGCGGACGTGTGGTGTAGTACTCCTGACAACAGCACAGGGAACGGCGGAGGAGGCGGGGTTTGGATGGCTAACGCCGCACCGGCGATAGACGCGAATGGCGACATCTACGTCGTCACGGGCAATGGTCCGTACAACCCGGAGTTCTCGCACGATCAACTCGGCGAAAGCGTAGTCAGGTTGATCTGGACACCGGGCAGCCCGAGTTCGCTGCACACGAGCGACTGGTTTACTCAGTTTCGTGACGTCGACCGTGACGGCTCACATAAGGATCAGGATCTCGCGGCAGGCGGCATAATCGCTCTGCCTGACGGTCCCGGCGTGATCGTTGGCGGTAAGGACGGCATCTATTACAACGTGAACCGTGCCGCGATGGGGCAACGAGACTTCACGAAGCTCGTCGATCCTCCGTTCGTTGCCTCTTTCGACTACCAGCCCTGGAACGGTCACACATCACTCTCTGACGACCTGAATCAGGTGACGTCGACCGATCCGTTTACCATCGGTCACGTCGACGGCGGTCGCACGCCGCACATTCATGGGACTGCCGTCTACTTCAACAGTCAGCTCTTCGTACACGGCGAAAACAACGTCGTACGCGTCTTCAAACAAACCAATGGGCACTTCGGGGCCACTCCGATAGCGCGCGGTACGGCGACCGCCTCGTGGGGCACGCCTTCTCCGGGCGGCATGCCTGGCGGAATATTGTCACTGTCGGCGAACGGCACCTCGAACGGGATTCTGTGGGCCAATGAAGCTTACGGTAATCTGTCCGGAGACCCCGCCGCTAACATCGCGCCCACACCGAACATTCTGCGTGCGTACGACGTTTCCACCGTAACGAGTGGGACGTTGCAATCGATCTGGGACAGTGAGACGGAGCCCAATGACCGCTTGGGGGCGGCAACCAAGTTCGCGCCCCCTCTGGTCGCGAACGGGCGCGTTTACCAAGCTACCTACGACAACCAGATTGTGGTCTATGGCCTGGGCGCGGCCTCGACGACTCCGAAGCGCGATATCCGGCGGACTGTGGTCTTCATCTATGCCCAGGCGACCCCAGGTCAGGACGTGTTCATCCGTGGGGGCGCCAAGGGCGGCACCCCGATCCGGATTCACCACCGAGTGTGGCTGAATCCGCATACGAATACCTATCGTTGGGGTGACGCTCACCTGGATTGGAATGGAGGTGAAGTAGGGCAGGCGCAACCCACCGGCGGACTGGGCGGCGGGTCTCCAGCGGAATGGACTACGAGCGTTATGCAAGGCCAGGGGCAACCCTATGTCTGGACGCGGGGATTCGGGATCGCGGACGAGAACACGTTCGGGATGCACTATTGGATGCTCGACGTCGACATGGACTGCGAGCAGGCGGTCGCCGACAGTCAGGGTCGCAGGTGGTTTGAGATGAAGGCGTTCATGATCACCTCCCTGATGACCCAGGTCGCGCCGTCACCCGGTTGGGAAGCCGACGTCACCCAGTCGAGCAACCCGGCGCCTCCGTACACTTCCGGAAACCACATGGGCCAATGTGGGATGGTGAACGTATTTGTCGCCAACTACGGCAATCTGCCGGCCGGCCTCGATCCCAACTCGGCACAGTTTTTCCCACCCGCCTACACCTACCTCACACCTCTCGACGAGCGCGATACCTCCAACCCTGCCGTCACCGGTACGCCGTGCGCGGTGCCACAAAGCGAACAGCGCTGCCTGGGAAACCTCGCGCAGAGCTGCCAGACCGTCGGCGCCAGCAAATTTTTCCGCACCGCGCAGGATTGCACTTCGACGTCAGCCGGCGGCTCGTCCGTCCAGATGTGCCAGCAATCGACGGGTCAGTGTTGTACCCCGAGTTTCGGCGGAACGTGCCAGTAAAATCAATAAGTTGTGAACATATAGTGACCTGATTTCTACGTTACAGGTTGCCGCGCAGCCCACTCCTGATCCCGCGAGGCCCCGCGTCCGCTGGGTGTTAGTAGCCTATGGGAGGTAACGCGCCACCTTCACAAGGAAATTGGTCCCTTGCGGCAGACTCCCGAAATCCGACCGCCTTGCCCCGAAGTTGGTCATTGCCAGCGCCCCCACCGTCCAGGTGTCAGAAAGGTAGTAGTCGGCGTTGACCTGCAGCAACCTTGAACCGTCGTAGAGGTCGGCGTTCACGAAGGCCGTGAGCTCGAGTTTGGGGATGAAGGCATCGACCCAATCGGCGCGCAGGAAGGCCGAGTGCCGGCTGATCGGGTCCTGTTGGTCGAGTGCGTAGTTCCGCAAGTACCAAAGCTGACGCGCGAGCGGCGAAGCTGCGCTGCGGCCAGTGCCGGACGCGAACCAGTTGCTCCAGTCCGCGTGGGTGAATGCGGGCTGGTTCAGGTGATACTCGAAATTGAAAGTGACGCGGCTTTCAGTCGTGTAAGACACCCCCAGCGAGAGCTCATTCTGGAAAGTCTCATGTGAGCTTTCGGGGAGAACACTGGGAGCAGCCGCCGGCAGTGTGCCGGTCTCCCGACCGTAGCGGAGGGCCGCATCGATCAGGCTGGTACGCCGTCCCCCGGACCATTCGAGGTAGGTGACCACTTTCTGCCCTACGCTTTCGGCCAGATTGGTTCCAAAACGCGTTTCGTTGCCTTCACGGTACAACAAGAACTCCGGACTGAAGTCGCTGGTGACATTCACACTGCTCTGCAAAAGGAACCGCGTGCGCGAGTTGGTCCGATCGAACATCGGGTTTATGCTGGGCAGATTCAGGTTGGTATAGATTGCGCTCGGGTCGGCGACCTTCGGCGCAAACGCTGCGATGAAGGAGCCGTGCTCCCAGAGTTGTTGACCTCGGAACATCAAGGTTCCGAGGCGGTCCTCGCGCAGGACGGTAGGGTCCGCGGACAGGGGCTCAACGACGGCTCGAGTCCGGAAGAAGTCTGTGGGGTTATAGCCCAGTGCGACCCCGCTCTTCAGGTTGATTCGACCCACGTCGAGATACGTACGATCGGTCGCCTGCCAGCCCAGGTATATTTCTCGCAAGTCGTTGATCAAATTCTCGTGGGAAGGAAAATCCAGATCGTCCTCACCACGGAAATTCAGTCGGTCGCTGAGCGTTAAGTTGAGCCGGTCCGCGACATGGAATTCCTTGCGGACGTCGAAGTAGAGCCGCTCCTGCCAGTCATAGGGCCGTGGCGCAGGAGCCGGCACTGGCAGGTCATTCCGGAGGGAGGACACGCTGAAGGCGTTCTCCAGATACATGCGACTTCCCGCGTTAGCGGGAATCGGCGCCGCTGGTGTACCAGAAGGTTGGGGCGCCTTGGGGATCAGGTCGAGGTCGGGATCCTGCCCGGCCGCCGCCAGGGCGACGCCACGCCACAGCGCCGCACAGAGCAGGGCACTCGCGGTACCCAGTCGCATCAGTTTGTCTGGAGCCGCGGCAGATAGTCACGCTGGAACCACACATCAGGCACGTCCTGAAAGGCGTCGTCACTGAATGTCGCGATAGTAGCTAGCGCGGTATCCACCGCATCGATGATCACTTCTTCACTCGGACGCACCGCGCCCAACCGCTGCCCGAAGTTGCGGAAATAAATGATCTTCAACAGTCGGCCGCTGTCCGAGTAGAGCTTCCCCTTGATGGGGTAGAACGTGTTCTGCTCAACCCAGTACTCGATCCGGTTATAGACGGCCCGGTCGTTCGCCGCCTTGAGCTCCAGATGCCAACATTGACGTTGCGCGCGCTCGGCATCCGGGATCGCCTCGGTGCCGACGAGGCTGGCGTTGTAGTCCACTTTGAGATTGACGGTGAGCACATCGCCAACCGCCGCCTGGCCGATCAGGCGCTGCTGCGGTGAAATGCGGACGCTCGTTTTCGAAGCCGGGTCGTAAAACCATAGTGCTCCCCCGTCGAGCAATACCCGTTTGCCGGCGTCACGCGCAGGCTCGCTGTACTGGACGAGATTGCGAAACTGTCCCGTCGCCGGATCCTCCTTTGCATAGACGATCATCGAGTCGTGGTCCCGCTCACGACCGGATATGTATTCGGTGAACCTGATCGTCGAGCGAAAGGGTTGATGCGGATTTCTCACGCCGTCGGTTGCGGCGACGATCTCCGCCGCGGTCTGTGCGTGCGCGTGGCCGCCGCCGACCAACAGAAGCAGGGCAAGCGTGGCGGCTGGTGACAGTCCTTTCATGATCATGATCCCCTCAGACGTGCCGTAGGGCATCTACTATCGAAAGTCGGGCCGCACCGCTGGCGGGCACAAGCGCGGCAATCGTTGCGACCAGGACGAGTCCAATCCACGCGCCGATCACCAAAGTGACACTGCTCGTGACAGCGACTTGCAGCGGCACGGGATGGGCGTTTCCTGGCGGCACCCAAGTCAGATGGGAGTGATTGACGAGTGCGGCGACGGCGAAGGCGAGGGCCGCACCCACCGTCGCGCCTATTGCGCCGATCAGCCAGCCTTCCGTAATGAACTGCACACGAATGCCGTTACGGCGTACGCCCATGGCGCGAATCGTGCCGATCTCGTTGGTTCGCTCCATCACGTTCATGGTCATGGTGTTGACTACGGCAAACAGCACGATCACCCCCATCACTAGGGCTATGAACAGGAAAATAGCGCTGAACAGCCCCTTCGCCTGGCCATAGAAGGGAGTCAACTCGGCAAAGTCCCGCGTCTCGAGCTCGAGATGGTGGTCGGCGATGAGCGCGAGCACTCGAGCTCGCGCGGCTGGCAAATCCTCGCTGCGGTGAAACTGCAAAACGATGCCGGTCACTTTGTGCTCGCCCCGGCCGTACACGAGTTGCTGTGCCAGCGGCAATGGCATGGCGATGTAGTTGTCATCGAGCTCCTTCACGCCTTGTGGTTCGGCGCCACTCACAGCAAGGCTCACGACGTTCGGGGCACCGCCCGCCGTGGCGGCGAGCAGCTCGAGATGCGGCAGACTGGCAGGGCGTCCGGCCTCGACGCCAGGTGCGTCGCGACGCGCGAGCTCGCCAAGGTTCTCGTTCACGACCGATACTGACTTGTCGGAAGGGACCGCGGCGGCCTTGGGCACCGGCGGACAGTCTTGCAGCGCCAGTGGCCCGCAGAGGCCGAGAATCCGCGCCAGCCCGAATCCGGTCAGGCCCCGAGTCGGGTCCCGGTCGGAGAGCCTTGCATCCGGCGGATAGATCACCCCCGTGGCAAATTCATCCCAGCGGCGCATCCGGTCACGGTCCGAGGGAATCAATCCCACTCCGAGGAAAGTCTTGGAGGCGTCGCTGTCACCAGCGAAGTTGCCGGCAATGCCGACGAGCGACTGAGTCGGTGTCATGACATTGATCATGGGGCGTAGCACCGGATCATTGCCGATGAGTGTCATGACATCCTGGTAGTGGTCGATACCGTACCCCGCCGGATCGCCCGCTCCGAACAGGAAATATCCCTTGTGGAAGACGGTGAGATGGCCGATCCGCTGTACGTTGTTGGTCTCAAGACCCGCAAAGATGTACGCGGCGAAACCGCCAAACAGCAGCGTGGCAAGAGCACCGGCCGCGACCGCCGAGCCGGTCATGAGCGAGCGTCGGCGATTGCGCAGGATGTTGCGTAGGGCAATCTTGAAAACCAGCATCATGGTCCGCGCCCCGTTTTGTGTTCGACCAGTTTTCCGTCACGGATGGTGAAGAGCTCATCCGCGTGAGACATGAGTTGCGGGTCATGAGTCGCGAATATGAACGTAGTACGCGACTGAGCTTGGACGCGGTGCATGAGCTCAATGATGGATGCGCCGGTAGCGGTGTCGAGATTTGCTGTTGGCTCGTCGGCCAGCACAATCTGTGGGCCTTTCACGAGCGCGCGGGCGATCGCAACTCGCTGCTTCTGACCACCGGAGAGCTCGTTGGGGCGTCGTTGGGCCTGCTCGGATAACCCCACCGCCTGCAGCATGGCGAGCGTGCGCTCGCGCCGTTCGGTTGCGGGTGTTCCAATGAGGAGCAGCGGGTACTCGACGTTCTCATACGCGGACAGAACCGGTACGAGGCTGAAGTTCTGAAAGATGAAGCCGATGTTGTGTGCCCGGAATGCGGACAGCGAATCATCATCCAACTCGGCGATCTTACGCCCACACACTTCGAGGACCCCGCGGCTCGGCGCGTCGATGCAGCCGATGAGGTTGAGAAGCGTCGTCTTGCCGCTGCCCGAGGCGCCGATCACCATCGAGAAGCGATGCGGGGGAATCTCCAGGCTGACATCCTGCAGGGCCGGGACTTCGATCAATCCGGCCTGGTAGGTTCTGGCGACGTGGGTCAACCGGACGACCATGGATGCGGGGTCGGCCGTAGCGGGGGCTGTCAAAGGCTCGATCACTGTGACGACCTTTACCGGGCGCTGGCCCCGGAATGAGTGGTACCGTGTGGTACCAGTGACAATATGCTATGGTACTGACAGGTACCAATGCAAGAGATTTCTGGGTGAAGGCGCGAACCAAGCTGGAGTCCGATCCGAAACCGGTGCGCGAGCGGATCCTGGGCGCCGCGATGCAAGCGTTCATGGAGCTCGGCTACGCCGAGGCCAGCACACTCGAGATTGCAACACGCGCGCAGGTCTCGAAGCGCGAGCTGTACGCGCTATTCGGCAGTAAGCAGGCCATGTTGGCCGCCTGTATCACAGATCGTGCGCAGCGCATGCGCACGACTACAGACCTGCCGCAGGCCCGTAGTCGGGAAATGCTTGCGATTGTCTTGAGCAAACTCGGTGCCACCATTCTGCGCGAGGTCACCGATCCTGCAGTGATGGGGGTTTTTCGTCTCGCGATCACGGAGGCCCAACGTGCACCGGAGGTGGCGCGAACGCTCGAGACGACACGCGAAGGCATCCGCGACGCCATGCGCAACCTGGTGAAGCAAGCGCAAGCCGACGGTTTGCTTACAGCAGGCGATCCCGCCGAAATAGCCGGCCGCTATTTCGGGCTGCTCTGGGGTGATCTGATGGTGAGCGTGTTACTGCGTATCCGCGAGGCGCCGGGCCCGCAGGAAATAGAGCGTCGCGCCCGGGATGCCGCGACAGATCTGCTACGGCTCTATCCGGAACCGCCGGCCGCTAAATAGTCTCTACGGACGCGTCGTGTCGACCGGAAATCGTCCCCACACCGCAATCCGTCCAAATTAACGTGAAGTTGGTCGCGGTGCAGCAGCATCTGCTCGTGCAGACTTACCCTCAATAAGGGCGCCCGGGTACATCCAACGGGATCGAATCCCGTAGCTCACCCAATGCGTATCCCAGCCGCCGTCCTGCTCTTCTTCCTCTGCCTCAGAGCCGTAGCCGACACACCGCACGCGCAGCCGCCGTGCACCTGCACGGTCAATTTTCCGTCCACTCAGTCTTCCGCGGTGACGCGGGAGCTCAAGCGCGCGACCTGTCACTGTACGGTGACTTCCCCGACTGTCGCGACCGACATCCGCGGGACCGCTCAATCGCCTCTCAAGGTGGATGTACACGAGTTGCCGCCGGATCACAGCAGCGCTGTCATCGCCGTAGCGGCCATAGCACTCGTACTACTAACAGGCGCACTGGCCTTCTATACGGCAAATCTATGGAGGGCTACGCGTAGACTCATCGAGAGCGGAGAGGCGTCGGCACAGCGGCGGTTGCGGGCTTACGTCGGTGTCAGCGAAGTAGTATTCGAGGAGCAGATTGAAGGTCGCGCGCCGCGAGTGAGCATCACCATAAAGAATTTTGGAGCGACACCCGCTTACAAATTAGCAGTCGCCGCCGACGCGCAAATAGCGTTTGCCGTGGACCAGGTGCCTGTTGCCACCAGCATCAGCAAGACCCTGGGTCATCTTCCCCCTGGCCTCGAGCTCAGGATTGCACGCCCCGCGGCGCTGTCTATAGTCATGGCGCCTGGGGATGAGGTTGACACCGCGTATTCCCGAATCTTTGTCTACGGGTGTGTTGAGTACGTCGATACGTTCGGAGAGCCGCATTTCACCCGCTTCCGACTGGAGGAGGGCCCGGACCGGAAATTCTTCGCGTGCGATGCGGGGAATGACACTGACGATGTACTGCTGGCGCGCCGCGGATTCGCGTCCGGTAAATCTTAGTTCCCACCTAACCATTTGATTCATAAGGGCCTGTCGCCAGGCCATCCACAGTCTATTGCCGCGACTGTCTTGATATCGTCATCTGATGACGTCATCATCCGCGCACCGTGAACATACACCGAATCGTGGGTCCCGTAGTGGCCCTGTTTCTGGTCGCCGCAGTCGGAAGTGGCATCTGGTATTCACATGGCCGGCTGCTCGCGGAGCACGACGCCACCGAGCGAAGTCGGCTGGCGGCCGCACAGACCCTTGCGGTACATGGACTGATCGGATCCGAAAAGGACGCTTTCTTCGCCGATTCGCAGGTGCAGGCGGCGCTGGCGCGAGCGCATCTTGCGGTGAGCGTCGAGAAGGCGGGGTCACGCGCCATCGCCCATGGATTCAACCCGCAGCACGATGATTTCGGGTTCCCCTCCGGCGCGCCGGCTGCAGCGGAGCTCAAAGCGCTGGCGCAGGCGCCCGAGACATTCACGCCTTTCTATACCCCGATTGTCATCGCGAGCTGGCGACCCATAGCGCAGATTCTGGCGGCGAACGGCATTGTCACCGAGCACGATGGCGATTACTACATCACCAATCTGCCGGCGCTGGTGCAGCTCATGCAACAGCACATGCGTTGGAAGGACCTCGCCGGCAGTAACGCTTTCGCCACCAACAAAGCGGTACTCGTCAATTCTACCGACGTGCGTACCTCCAACAGCGCCGCGATGTACCTGTCGCTGGCCAGTTATATCGTCAACAGCCAATCCGTCGTGCAGAGCCAGGCCGAGGTGGATGCCGTCCTGCCGCTCATGACGGAGTTGTTTCTGCGGCAGGGATTTCAGGAGAGCTCATCCGCGGCCCCCTTCGAGGATTACCTGGCATTGGGAATGGGCAAAACTCCCCTGTTGGTCGCGTACGAGTCACAGATGGTGGCCTTCTGGCTCGCGCACCCGGAGCGACTGCACGGGGACATGGTCATGCTGTATCCAACACCGACGGTGTTCTCCAAGCATGTGCTCGTCCCGTTCAACGAGAAGGGGCGACGGCTGGGCGAGGCACTCGAGCACGACCCTGAGCTGCAGGAGCTTGCCCATCAATACGGATTCCGGACCGGCGGGAGCATCAAAGGTCCCGAAGTCTGGGAAAAGCGTGGCATTCATACACCGCCGACGGTCGTCGACGTCATCGACCCGCCGTCGCACGAGTGGCTTGAAAAGATGATCACCGGCATCGAGCAGAAATTTCCCTGAAGGAGCGCCAGATGTCCAACCCCGACACCACCGAAAATGCGTCCCAACCCCAGGCCGTACAGCTCACGCCGCCTGCTGACCTCGAGCTCACCGCGCCACAGCCGGTGCAGCCGGTTGCCCCGGAATCGGCGGCCGGACGGGTAAAACTCAAGCCCGGGGACGTCGCCGAACTCGATGCCCAGGTCCGTGCCTTCATCGACGCCATGACCGGCCTCGATGAGCAGGACCCGAAATTCAAGGACTGCCTCGACCGGATTCACTCCATGGGCAACAAGGATGTGGAGCAGTCGGCTGGCGTCGCCAACCGGCTGTTGGAGCGGCCGGTCAAGACCTTGAAAAATGGATTGTTCGATTCCGGCTCCGACATCTCGCAGGCACTGGTGGACCTGCGTACCACGGTGGAGAAGCTCGATCCTTCCAGCCAGGGCGATCTGTTCGCGCCACGCAAGCTCCTCGGCCTCATCCCATTCGGTAACCGGCTGAACGAATACTTCGACCAGTACCGCTCCTCCCAGAGCCACTTGAATGCCATTGTCGAGACGCTGCGGCGTGGGAAAGATGAGCTGTTGCGCGACAACGCCGCGATCGAGCAGGAGAAGGTGAACCTGTGGATCCTGATGGAGCGCCTCGAGAAGTACATCTACCTGGGCAAAAAACTGGATGCCGCCCTCGACGCGAAGGCTCGCACCCTGGAGGCCACCGATGCGCAGAAGGCGAGGGTCGTGCGAGAGGAACTGCTCTTTTACACACGACAAAAGGTTACCGATCTGCTCACCCAGATGGCGGTCAACATCCAGGGCTACCTGGCGTTGGATCTGCTGCGGAAAAATAACTTCGAGCTCATCAAGGGCGTCGATCGCGCCACGACGACGACGGTGGCCGCACTGCGCACGGCGGTGATGGTTGCACAAGCCCTGGTCAATCAGAAACTGGTGCTCGACCAGATCTCCGCGCTGAATGCCACGACGGGCAACATCATCGAGACGACGAGCGAGATGCTCAAGAAGCAAACCGGCGAAATCCACCAGCAGGCGGCATCGAGCACCATCGAAGTCGACAAGCTGCGCAAGGCCTTTGCGAATGTCCATCAAACCATGGATGCCATCGCCGACTTCAAGTCGCGCTCCCTGGAGTCGATGCAGAAGACGGTAGACGCGCTATCGGGCGAGGTTGCCAAAGCTCGTACCTACCTGGATCGCGTGCGCAAGCGCGAGTCCGCCGCGGCGCTGACCGTCGAAGCGGGCGAGGTTCGGCTCTGAGAGGAAGGAGTCACGCGATGACCGCGACACATTGGCGCATACGCGCGCCGCGATCGGTTGCTTCCGAGATCGTGTCGGCGCGCGTTGTCGGATGTTTTCTCGCTTTCGGGGCGGCTGCGCTGATCTGCGGGTGCTCTGGTGGTTCGGGCTCTGCGAGCCCGAACTCCCCGGAGCCCGCGCACGTCGTGACTGCGGTACCGGACCTAAGGATCCTCGCAGGCTCAGAGCTGAAGGAGCTCGAGCCGGATATCCTGAGCGCGGCCCACTCGGCTGGCGTGACGGTTGCGATGTCATATACAGGGACGCTCGATATCGTCGATCGGGTGAACGAGGGAGAGCCCGTCGATGCGATTCTTCCGCCCAATGGGGCCTATCCCTCCCTGGGGCTCAAGCGCAAGGCGGTCGCCAAGGAAAAGCTCTTCTACTCGCGAGTCGCCCTCGGGGTAAAGGAGTCGAAAGCGCACGCACTCGGCTGGGACCGCGCGACACCCAACTGGAGTGAGGTGACCCAGGCCGTCAGGGACGGAAAATTCGTCTACGCAATGACGAATCCAACCAGCTCGAATACGGGGATGAGCACACTCTTCGCCGTGGCCGCCTCGAGCGCCAGGAAGACCGAGGATCTCGCCGTATCCGAAGTCGACCGGACCGCGCTGAAGGACTTCCTGAGCGGTCAGAAGCTGACGGCGGGCAGCTCCGGATGGCTTGCAGACGCTTACCTGCGCGAGCAGGACCATCTCGATGGAATCGTAAACTACGAGGCTGTGCTCCTGCGTCTCAATGACCGCTCCGAGCTACGCGAAAAGCTGACCATAATTTACCCGCGGGATGGCGTCATTTCGGCGGACTATCCTCTGATGCTCCTGGACCCGGGGAAGAGGGCGGCGTATGACCGGCTCGTCTCCGCACTCAAGGGGCCTAGCTTCCAATCCGACGCCTTGGAACACGCCTACCTGCGGCCCTCCGACCCTACAGCCAGGCGTTCGCCGAAACTGTCGGGCGATGTGGTGGTGGAACTCGCGTTTCCTAACAGTCTGGACGTCATAGACGCGGTGCTCGGTGCCTACCAGGCTGAGCTGCGCCGGCCGGCCACCTCTATCTATCTGCTGGACGTGAGCGGCTCCATGCGAGGCGAGCGCATTGCAAGGCTCAAGGCCGCTCTGGAGCTTCTGACTGGAGTGGACGCACACAGCGCCACGGCCCGCTACGCTCGCTTTCAGAACCGCGAGCACGTGATGCTGATACCCTTTGCCACTGAGCCCTTCGACCCCAGGCGTTTCAACTTCGAGAAGGAGGGCTCCAAGGCGCAGACCGAGGAGGCGCTGCGCGCCTTTGTTGAAAACCTCGAGGTGAGCGGCGCGACCGCTATCTACTCGACGCTCGATCTGGCCTATGATCTGGCGTATCAGGAGCTTTCCCGGTATCCGGGGCGAATGGTGACCGTGGTCCTGTTGACCGACGGAAAGAGCAATCATGGTCTGCCGTACGCCGAATTCCACCGACGCTGGGCGGGCCGGCCCGCCGGGGGTGCCGATCCGATCCGCACCTTCCCCATATTGTTCGGCGAAGCGAGCTCGGCTGAGCTGGATGACATCGCGCGCCTGTCGGGTGGCCGGTCCTTCGATGGACGTTCCGGCGATCTGAGCGATGTCTTCAGGGAGATCCGGGGCTACCAGTGAGTATCCGGACCCGTCTGCTCCTATACCTTTACAGCACCCGAAACATTGTCGCGTGTGCTGCGGCTCTCGTGGGGCCGGCATTGCTGTTCCTGGGGCTGATACAGGAAGGCTGGCTGTTGATCACGGCGGCACTCTATGGCGTGGGATACTTCGCCACGCCCGCACCGCACGTTCTGGACGCTGGCCTGGCGCAGTCGCTGACGTTTGACGCGCTGCTAGACCAGTTCGATCGTGTCGTCAAGGAGGCGCGGCCACAGTTGCAGCCAGTCATGTTGGCTCGACTCGACAGCATCCGACACTCGATCGGAGAGGTTCTACCACGTCTCGCCGAGAGACGCGGGTTCGATAACAACCTCTACACGGTACGGGAGACCATTTCCCGCTACCTTCCCGAGACACTTGCGAATTACGTCGCGCTGCCTCCCATGTTCCGCCTTACCCGGGTATTGAAGGGAGGGAAGACGGCGCGTGACCTGCTGCTCGACCAACTCGCCGTGCTCGACGATCAGATGAAAGAGGTCGTTGGCAACGTAGCGCGCGGCGATGCCGACGCATTGCTTGCGAACGGTCAGTTTCTGGAAGCCAAATTCCGCGAAAGGGACTTCATCAGGCCCGTTGCCCCTGAGCGCAAATCAGCAGCGTAAAGATCGGAGATCCCCACAGCATATGCCACGTACAATAGTCGATATCCCGGCCACTCAAATGCGCGAGCTCGATGCACGCTGTCGAGTGTTAGGCGTCTCGCGTGCGGAGGGCGTCCGGCGCGCCGTGCACGCCTTCCTCAACGTCAAATATGGTCTCGACCAGGAGGGGTTCGGTTTGTGGACACGGGGTAGTCCCGAGAGCCCCGGCCGCGGTCGGCCGCCAAAGGGCAAGGCCCCATGAGCGCCGTTTTCGACACGTCCCTGGTCATCGATTACTTGCGCGGCGTCAAACGCGCGCAAGAGGCCTTCGCGCAGTTTCCTGATCGGGCCATTACGGTGGGTACTTGGGTTGAAGTGATGACGGCCGCCCCACAGCGGTTCGAGCCACAGACACGCGAGTTTCTGCGCGGCTTCGAGCGCCTGGCGATCAACGAGGCGATCGCCGATCGAGCGCTCGCACTCATTCAGCAGCATGCGCGACTGGATATCGGCCACGCTATTGCGTGGGCCACAGCGCAGATCAACAGTGCGGTCTACGTCAGTATCGATCTCCCGCTGGCGGCGCCGGACCCGACAGTGTGCATACCCTATCGCTCGGCGGATCGGCTGGAAATTCGTGACAAGAAGCATTTAAGATAGTGTCACTGTTGAACAAACATGAGTGATACTGACGATGACTTCTTTCGGCACGTCCCGCCTGCAGCGCAGCCCTGCGGCAGCACTCTCCGCCGCACTGTTGGTAACCGCGAGTCTCTGTGCCCCCTGCGGCGCTGCTGCGGTAGCGCAGGAGGCGAGTGCGACCGGCCCAACACCGCCGTCGCAATTCGCCATCTGCGCGGTATGCCACACCACGACGACGGATGGGGCGAGCTCGATGGGCCCCAACTTGCGAGGTGTCGTGGGGCGCAAGGCAGGCACGTTGCCGGGGTTTCAGTATTCCAAGCCCATGCGCGAGTCAGGGATCCGCTGGACACCCAAGGAGTTGGATTCCTACCTGACGGATGTGTCTGCCAAAGTCCCCGGAACACTGATGCCGTTCAACGGCTTGCCGGACCCGCAGGACCGGCAAGCCGTGATCGCCTATCTCAAGAGCCTAAAATAGCGCCGTACTACAGGCCCGTCCTACAGATGATAGCTGACCCGGATGCCGTACGTCACCGGCAGACCCGGCGAGCTCTGCCCGAATCCGCTGACCCCCGAGACGATGGAGTTGTTCAGGTACGCCTTGTTCGTGACATTCTCACCGTAGAGCTTGAAGCTCCAATGAGTGTCCGGCGTAGTGTACTCGGCACGCAGATTGAGCAGGCCATAACCGGCCTGCCGCGAAGCAGGGTCATTGAGCAGCGAGTAATAAACCAGGCTGCGATAGCTGTAATCCGCCCCAACCTGCATCGCGCCCCCGAAGGGCAGCCCGAAGCTGTAGTTCACCGAGCTCGTGATGTTGGTTTTCGGGGCCTGGGACGGGCGCACGTCGCTGATCGTGCCGTCGGGTAGCGCGATATTCTTGATCCAGGCGTCGAGGAGCGCGAGACCGGCTCGCAGGGTGAGTCCTGATACGGGTACGAGTGTCAGCTCCGCCTCGGCACCATGCATTTTACCGGGGTTGTTGGTGATGTAGTTGAGAATGCCGATGGTATTGAATGCCTGATAGCCGACGTAGGAGTATTTGAAGACGTCGGCGTTGAAGCGCAGGCGATGGTCGAAGCCCTCGGTCTTGACGCCTGCCTCCCAGGCATAGAGTTTTTCCTCATCGTACTTGAAGAGGTTGACAGGGAGCCCCGGATTGCCGGCCGCACTGAAGCCGCCGGCCTTCAGGCCCTTGTTCCAGCTCACATACGGCATGATGTCGTCTGTGACGTGATAGTTGAGAGCCAGCTTGCCCGACCAGTCGCCCCGGTGGATTCGCGCGGCATCCCCCGAAAGCGCCGGGTTGATCTGGAAGTAGGGCTCCGGTTGCGAGTAGTCGACGGGCGAGCCCTTGAACCCGGCCGTCTGGCCAAAATAGTTGTAGTCGAAATCCTTCTCTTCCGTGCTCCAGCGGCCGCCGGCCGTGAGGGTGAGGGCTTTAGTCAGGTCGAACTCGGCCTGCGCGAATTCCGACCAGGACTTGGTGTCGATCTCGTAGCGCTGCTCGTCGCCAGGGAAGGGCCCATAAGGAATGAGAGCGTAATAATCGGCTCCCTGCCCGCTGCCTTCGACGTATTTCCCGGCCATCTTGAGGTAGTACAGGCCGGCTACCCAGCGCACTCGCCCCTCACCGCCGTTATCGATGTGTAGCTCCTGCGAATACTGCTTCGTGTCCACCGCCGTCCAGAACTCGACTTCGTCCTGCGGGGAGCTCTCACTGTCCTCGTTGTAGTCCTTGTAGTACAGGCTGAAATCGGAGATGGAGGTCAGTGTCAATCCAGCACCGAAGCGGCCGTGCAGGGTGAGCGTGCTGCCCAGCATGTGCTCCTTGTTATATCCGACGATATCGGCCGCGCTGGTGTAGTAGTCATAGCTCGACGGCTGCTTGTAACCCAGGATGTCGCAGCCGTCGCAGCTGCCCAGGGGGTTCACGGCGACCCATGCGTTCAGATTGGCCGGAACGTAAGTCGACAGGAAGTGATTATTCGGATCGCCATAGACGTTCGTGAATTTATAGAGCCCGCCGCGGTCGTTCAGGATCACGCCATGCAGATTGAGGTTTGCGTCGAATCCATCGGTGGGCTCCCACAGCAACTGCATGCGTATCGCGCGGCTGTTGCTGTTGTTTGCACCCTTGTCCGGATAGAGGGCGTTCTTGAGGTACGGATCCATGTAGTCACTGGCCGCCGAGATGCGGAACGACAAACCCGGCGCGATCCCGTCGCTGAAGGCGAACTCGGTGTGATTGGCATTGAAGTTGCCGTAGGAGGTCTCGAAGTACCCGTCGGGGTGATCGGTGGGCGCCTTGGAGATGTACTGGACGAGGCCCGCTGTGGCATTGCGGCCAAAGAGCGTACCCTGCGGTCCGCGCAGCACCTCGACGCGCTCTGTATCGAACAGCAGAGCGCCCGTACCCGCCGCCTGGCTGAGATAGACACCGTCCATGTAGACCGCAACCGGACTCTCTTCGTGCTCCGCGTAGTCATTCTGCGTCGCGCCGCGGATCGAGAAAAAGTTATCGGTATTGGCGTTCACCGTCATCAGCTGAACGCCGGGTACGTATTGGGCGATGGCCGTGGTCGAGGTAACGCCCAGATCCTTGAGTTGCTCGGACGTTACAGCGGATACGGATGTTGGGACAGCCTGCAGATTTTCGGCGCGTCGGTTGGCGGTGACAATAACTTGCTCGACACCACTACTGTCGCTGTCGGAGTTTGCGGCTGCTGCGTCGGCAGCCAATGCCGGCGGGGCCAGTACGGTGACGGCCAGCGAGGCCAAGGGGAGGGTAAGGGTTATGGTGAGAAGCGCTCTGGAGGCCTTGGACATGCGGTCGACTCTCTTTATGGCTTTTCAATCTTATGGTTACGGTGGACTTCCGTAGTCGTCTGCGCCGTAGCGGCGCAGTTCCGTGGTCGCGTTGTATTGATCGATCAGAATCCGGACCATCTGCTGGCGCATCTGCGCCAGGCTTACCTCGGTCAACGGGCTCCGGCGCAGTTGTGATACTTCGCGCGTGGTGTACGGTTTGGTGCCCTTGGGAACGCTGGCGCCTCCGAGGGTGAAGACAACGTAGTTCAGAAGGCCGGTCAGTGCCTCGTCCGTCGTGATGGAGAAAGCCACATTGGGCAGCCGGACGACGTAGTCGCGGCCTTCCGGCAGGTTCAGGAAAAAGCCGACCTGGTCCTTGAGGTCGGGTACCAGGTTCGAGTTGGATACTCCGTCGAGACCGTGGCACCCGCCGCAACTCAGCAGGTAATTGCCGCGGACCGTTGGGATTTGTGCCTCGGCGTGGAGTACCGCCGGGAGCCCTGCCAGCGCCAGGGCGGCGATCCGCAACTTCGGCTGGCGGCGCCGGGCGCCGCCGTCTTGGCCAGTTTGCGGGAGACGCTTCACTTCACTGCGCCGACCAACGCGGCAGTCGAGCAGTGATAGGTCGCCGAAGAGTTGCCGAAGCACCAGATGATGTCGTTGTTGAGCGAGGACCGGTATGTCGGCAACTCCCGGTCGGAGTTGTCGCACCAACAGGATTTGCCCGCGCTGCAAATAGGCTTGCCGCAACAGTCCCGATACGCAATGACAAAGGACTTGCCGTCCTCCGGATTCACGCAGGTGCCGATCCACGAAATGGGGGAGGGCTCAGCCCCCGGCGGACAGGTGTGATGTCCGCCACCGCAGCAACTACACAGAACCCCGTCGGAGCCGCAGTACTTCCAGTAGTTGCACTTCGTATCGTCGGTTGCCTGGGAGTTGGACTCGAAGTCGGTCTTCGGCTCTGCGGCTTTAGCGGTCCGCGCCACCGGCAGCAACGGAAACGCCGGAGCCGCCAGCAGGGCGACGCCGACCTTCGAGAGAAACCCGCGGCGCGAGGAGAAACGGGCGAGGTTGCGGGTGAGCCGCTCACTCATTTTATCGAATGGCGATGTCATCGCGCGGCCTCCGGTTGAGCCTTCAGATAGGACTGCAGGGTGGCGAAGCCGGTCTCCTTGGCGATGATCAGGCTCTCGAGGTGCTCGCGGCTGTTGACCAGCCCCTTGGCCGAGATCAATCCCGCGTCATCCAACAATACGGCGTAGGGCAGCTTGTCGACGCGGTAGGCGAGGCCAATTTCCGGTCCGTTGACGAAGCGCCTGCTGTCGATGCCGAACTGCGCGATCAGTTGCTTCTGTTCCGCAAGGTCGCTATCGCCGACGTACAACACCTCGAGCCGCTCGGTTTTGGTGAAGTCCTGCGCGACGGGAATGAGCTTCTTGCAGATCGGGCAGGTGTGCGAGACAAACAGCATCAGTAACGCCTTGCCCGCGGCCAGATTCCCGCCCACCGTGATCGCATTGCCAGCCAGCGCGTGGACTTCCAGCCGCGGTGAAGCCTCGCCGACACCGGGACCCGCTCCGTTGAGCAACGCGCCGGCCGGGGCGACGCGCTCATGTAGTACCCCTACCTGGCGCGCCAGTGCCAGGACAGTGAGGGCCAGGATGATCACCACGCCCCAAAGCAACCACAGCGAAATCATTGTCGTCATTTTTCTGCTCCAGTGGTAACCGCACGGCGCTGCCGCCAGGCCGGCACCACGCTCCACAAAATATTCATACTCTGCAACAGAACGAACAGCACGGTGCCTGTCAGCAGGGCCTCGGCCGCGCCCAACTCTGACAAAGCGCCTTCGGGCACCATCGCCGGCACTGCCAGCAGCACGGCCAGCCCCGCATTGCGCGCCACCAGAATCCAACTCAGGGTTTGTTTCAGAGCGCTCTGAAAGCAACCGCAGTCGATATTGCGGCGCCCACGCCGGATGTTGATGGCCATGGCCACGGCGAACAGGATCAGCAGCGCTGCCGCGCTCGCGGCAGGCCAGGAGGTGGGCGCGAATAACAACGCCGCGGCTACTGCGGCCTCCACAGGAGGCAACAGCAGTGCGAATGCAGGGACAGCGCTCTCCGGCAGCAGCCGGTAGTTGGCCACCACGCCCTGAAACACCACGCGGTGGCGGAACTTGCCGACTGCAGCCGTCAGAAATATCAGCGCCACCAGGACGCGGATAGCGAGGGCGATCTCGTTCATGGCGGCCTCCTAGTTGCCGGGCACCAGGACGGAGTCCCCAGCCGCGAACTCAACCTTGCGGAGGATCTCCCCCGTGCCGGCATCCATCACAACGTCGCCGCCGCCTTCTTCATTGACGAGGTAGATCAGCGGTTTCTCGGCGTCCTGGGAGACTCCGATGGTTCCGTAGAGCGGCGGATGCTCGTTGGCGAGACCGCTGGTGGGGATTGGCTGCAGAGGAATGCGCTTGAGCAGCTTTTTGGTGTTGGTGTCGAGCACCCAAATCTCGGTGCCCCCCTGCTTGTGCGTCCAGTAGGTGCCCATGTGCATCAGCACGAAGAGCCGGCCGCTGGCCTTGTGGTAGGCCGCCGGCTGCCCCCCGCCCGGTCGCCAGGCGAGTTCCTGGACGCCCGTGCCGGCAGGCGCGAAGCCCGCGGCCTGTTGGATCGACCAGGGCTTCTCGATCGCCGCTTCAGAGTCGAGTTTCGCCGGATAGACCAGGCCTGAGTAAGAAATAAAGAGCGCCTTGCCCGTGTTGCGGTCGATGAAGCTGTTTTCGTAGATCGGATCGTTGTTGGCATCGAAGAACGGCTTGGAGTGCGTCACCGCGGCTTGCCCCGAGTCACTCAGGTTGACCATGGCCAGCGAGCCATCGCCACAGAGCGAGGCGAAGGCCGAGGCGCCCCACGGGAAGATCAGTGCGCAGCCCGGGACCTCGACGGTGCCGCCGACCGCCTGCTTCTTGAGATCGAGCCACACCACCGAGGAGGCCGGCCGCATGATGTACACGTAGGCCTTGGAGCCGTCGGCGCTGAGCTGGAAGTCCTGGATCTTGCCGCCGACCAGGGCTCGGCCCGGCAGCGTGATTTCCTTGACCAACTTCAGCGTTTTCGCATCCCAGATTGACACCAGATCCTGGCGCTGGCCGCGTGAACCGTGCGTCCAGTAGGTTTCAGACACCAGAAACTGACTGTTGTCGGGAGCGATTGCCAGGTTGGGGACGTAGCCGGCCGGAATGCTGCCTTCCAACTTGCCGGTATCTGCATCGAAGATGCCGAACGACGGGTCGCGAAACCCACTGGTGAAGAAGCGATGCGGCCCGTTGGGTTTGAGCGTGGCTACGTCACTCTGCTCAGGCTCGACCGAGCTCGCAGCGAATACCGGAGTGGCGGCGGCCAACATGAAGGCCAGCGAACCAGCCCAAACCAGTGGTGTACAAATTTGTTTTGTCATGAACTCCCCCGAAGCCTCGCGCACGGTTCGCAGCGTTATCCGGCATGCACTGGCTGAACGGGAGCAGGGAGGACCCTGTGCCCGGCTGTGAAGCTGGACAAGCCACGATGTCTGTCGACATGTCCGGCACTGTCCCCCTCGATCGTGCCGGTGCTCATCAGACTGGCGGAGCGCTTGCGCTGGCGCTCGACAAATCGCGCCATTAACATTGCAATTTGCGCCACGGGGGTCCGTGGCACTGCGTGATCAGCGTTTGGTGTTAGCTGCGATCGTGGAGGTTTACGAGGCTCTAGCGGCGTGCGCGGGCGACACGGTGATCGCGTGGAGTTTCGCCACTCCAGGTCTTGAATGCACGTGAGAAGGTGGTTGCATCGGAGTAGCCCACGTCGTGGGCGATCACGGTCATCTTGGTCTTGCGGTCCTTCAACAGTTTGTCGACGACCTGAGAGCGGTGCTGGCGGACGAGATCACGCAGGGAAGTCCCTTCCTGTGTGAGGCGGCGCTGAAGCGTACGTGCGGATAGTCCAATCTCTTCTGCGATGCTGTGGACATCGAGATCGGCACGGCCCATGCGCTTGGAGATGATGTGCGAGATCTGCGAGGCGCAGCTGTCGAAGGTGGTCTCTTCGGTTCGCATCAGGTCCTTGAGATGCCGTTCCAGGTAGGGAATCATTCCCTCGCCGCGCGATGCCACCGGTCTCACCAGGTCTTCCGGATCCAGGACCAGCCGGTTCACGGTCTGGCCAAATAGCACTGGCGCGCGGAAAATGCGGAAGAGGGCGGTTTCGATCTCCCGCGTGTTATGTGGGGCGCGATCGTGCTCGAAGTGAACCTCGACGGGACTCCAGCGTGGGCCCAGTAGGGCGCGGATTGCAGAGCACGTCGCGGCCAGAGTCAACTCCGCGTCCTGCCGCCGGGGCCAGATGGTGGGCTCGACAATCTGGTAGATATATTCCGGCATGCGGCAGCGAGCATCGAACTGTGCGCGCGTCGCGCCCTGCCATACTGAAAAGAAAGTGCTCAACTGGCTCAAGGCGATCCGCAGATTCGCCGAGGCCAGAAACATCAGGCCGATAGGGCCGAAGTCCTCCGCCCGCGAGCGGGCGCCTAGTTTGGCGCCCAGCAAAGGATCCCCGAGGGCATGCGCCGCGTCCTCGAGGAAACCCACGAAGCGCGCCAGTGGGATCTGCTCGTAGGGATCGGCGAACTCGCCGGCGTCGCCCAGGTGTTTGCGGAGCAAACGATCGACCGCGGCGCCCTGGTTGCGCAGTTCCTGCACTATTCCCGCCAGGACGTTGGCGCGGATGGTTGGCGCAGAGGGCTGCTTGGTCATCGGTTCACTGTTGGACTACTGGCCGCGGGGAACGAATCCAGTATTACTGCGCAATGCAGCGACTGACAAGATCCCTGTTGTGTTAAACAGTGGCGTGCGACTTTTGTGCGCATTTGCTCGCGACGTAGTGGTGCATGCGCTCCAAACCGATGCATCGCACCCGCGGACGACCCAAGGTAGTGCGGCACCGTAGATCGTAAGCTGGGGGTTGACCCGAACCCACAGCAGCGAGGCCAAACTCCAGGCCCAGGTCGAGCGCGGCAAAGACAACGCTCTCCGCCTGCATCAAACAGCTATGCGGTTCTCGGAACATCGCGATGATGCTGGCGACGGGAACCTATTCCGATTCACGCTCCTAAGTATGTGCAGTGTGTTCGATTCCGCTGATCTGACCCAAGGAGATTACTTCATGAAGTTATCCATTGCCCTTCTGGCCGCCGTGCTCTCCACCGCTGCGTTCGCTCAACAGGAGCCGCAGAGGTCTCCTGCACCCAACTACACGCAGCCGCCTGCAGCTGAAGCGGCGCCACACGCGAGCTCATCGGTTGATGTGGCCTCCGTGTTCGACAAGATGAACACGACTCACGACGGAAAGCTCACACGACAACAGGCACAGGTCCACCCCACGGTTGCCGCTAATTTCGACAGCGTCGATACCAACCATGACGGCGTGATCTCCAAAGACGAGTTCCTCGCCGCATTCAAGCCGCAGCCGTAGCCACAAACCACGCTGTATGGAGCGCGACGCATCTTCCACGGGCGGCTGCGTCGCGATCCATCAGCCTTAGGCTATTTCGCCTTCTGCCCGACGTCGATCTCGCTCCGTTTCAGCAGATAGTCGAGTCCTCCCACACGGAACCATCGATAAGCGTAAGCCTCGAGCATCAGGTGGTGCTTGCCCGCTCGCGCGTGGGCGTGATCATTTGACAGCAGGTTGATCAATACATCGCCCGCCTCACCTGGAATACCGACAGCGAAGGATATCTCGCACGGCATGGCGCCGAGGTTATGAACGAACACGACCGAGTTGTTGCGCCAGTCATAACGAATCGCCAGAACCGAATGATTGCCGGTCCGCAGCAGCGTGAAATCGCCCCAACCGACCTCGGGCACTTCCTTACGCATTCTGATGATGCGCTCCGTCCAATTGAGCATTGAGTCCGGGTCGCGGCGCTGGTCGGCCGCATTGACCTGTTCATACCCGTAGGGTCCGAAGTCGATCACCGGCGCTACAGGACGGTCGCTCTTGGTGAACCCACCATGGGGCTCGGTCGACCACTGCATAGGCGTGCGTGCACAGTTGCGTTCCGGCAGCGCGAGATTGTCTCCCATCCCCAACTCATCGCCATAGCGAACGACCGGCGTGCCAGGCAGGGTGAACATGAGGCTGTAGGCCAACTCGAGGCGCCGCCGGTCACCCCCCAACATCGGCGCCAATCGACGCCGGATCCCGCGATCATAGAGTTGCATGCCCGGCTCGGGCCCGAAGGCCGCGAACACCGCCTTGCGCTGCTCGCCCGTCAGGCGCCCCAGGTCGAGCTCATCGTGGTTGCGCAAAAACATACCCCACTGTGCCGTGGCGGGCCGTGGCTTGGTGGATGTGAGCGCCTTGCGCAGCGGGCGCGTATCGCCGGCGGCCAGCGCATAGAAGAGATTCTGATTGACCTGGAAATTGAACATCATGTGCATGCGGTCGCCCGCGCGCCCGAAATACTCCATATCCGTGTCGGGCAGTACGTTGGCCTCCGCCAGCACCAGCGCATCGCCCTTGCGCCATTGCAGGAACTCGCGCAACCGACGCAACATGTCATATTGCTCGACAGGCTTACGCACCTGCGGTCCCTTCGTCGCGATCACGAAGGGAACAGCGTCCATGCGAAACCCCGACACGCCCAACTGAATCCAGAACCCCATGATCTTGAGGATCTCGGCCACAACCTCCGGATTGGCGGTGTTGAGGTCGGGTTGAAAGTCATAAAACCGATGGAAGTACCAGGCACGCGCCACCGGATCACGCGTCCAGGTTGATTTCTGTACGCCGGGAAACACAACGCCCTTGTTCGAGTTGGCCGGCCGCTTGCCCGACCAGACGTACCAGTCGCGATATTTCGAGTGCGGATCGCGGCGCGCCTCCTGAAACCAGGCATGCTCGTTCGAGGTGTGGTTCACCACCAGGTCGATGATGATGCGGATGCCACGCTGTTTGGCGGCGTGCGCGAATTCGACGAAGTCGCCGAGGGTGCCATAGCGCGGGTCGACTTCGTAATAGTTGGAGATATCGTAGCCGTCGTCGCGGCACGGAGAGGTCTGAAACGGCATGAGCCAGATCGCCGTCACACCCAGACCTTGCAAATAATCCAATCGGCGCATGAGTCCGGCGAAATCGCCGCTGCCATCCCCGTTGGCATCCATGTAGGTGCCCACGGAAAGGCAGTAAATGATTGCGTTCTTGTACCAGAGATCGTTGATCATGGCGCCGCTGCGGTCATTCGTCACAAGGCAACGCCTCCTGGTCCGGGATGTTCCTGCCGCCGGAGAGATTGCAGGTACAGACGTTGCGGAAGCCCGCCGGCCTTGCCTGGCGTCGCTCCGAGCAACCCCTGACGCTTTGCAGCAAACATGGCAGTAAATGATTGTTAAACGCGCGGTTGCGCTAAGCTCAGCGCTGGCGGGGACGAGAAGTAAGACGGAGGTGAGGCAGTGCCAAGGCGCAGGATCGGGCCCGGCATTTGGGTGGGATCGATCGCTGTCGTGGCCATTGGCAT
>JAQGOE010000378.1 GCA_028293725.1 Gammaproteobacteria bacterium
ACGGCCATGTCGCTCGGATGGGTCGCAATGCAAGCGTCGCTCACGCCAATGACCGCATGCCCGCGGCTGAAACCGCCGATCGCGCCGCAGCCGCTGCCGGGCGCGCGCTTGTTGCAAGGCTGGTTGGTGTCGTAGAAATAGGGGCAACGGGTCCGCTGCATCAAGTTGCCTCCGGTCGTCGCTGCGTTGCGCAACTGGCCCGAGGCGCCGGCAAGGAGCGCGCGCGACAGCACACCATAGTCCCGCCGTACGCGCGGATCCGCAGCGAGATCCGTGTTGCGCACCAACGCACCGATTCGCAGCCCGCCTTCCGGGGTGGCCTCGATCTTGTCCAGCGCGAGGCCGTTCACGTCGATGAGATGCATCGGCGTCTCGATCTCGTTCTTCATCAGGTCGAGCAAATTCGTACCGCCCGCGATGAACTTGGCCCCCGGCGTGCGCGCCGCCGCCGCCACAGCCTCGGCCGGGGAGCCCGCACGTTCGTAGGTAAAGGCCCTCATGAGTTCCTCCAGGGGACATCGGTGATGGCATCGACAATGTTGGAATACGCTCCGCAACGGCAGATGTTGCCGCTCATGCGCTCGCGTATCTCTTCGGGCGTCGGCTGCGGCCGCGCGGTGAGGTCGGTGGTGACGAGGCTCGGGATGCCGGCCTTGATCTCGCCGAGCACCGCCACGGCCGAGCAAATCTGCCCGGGCGTGCAATAGCCGCACTGGTAGCCGTCGTGCTTCACGAAGGACGCCTGCATCGGGTGCAATTTCCCCGGCGTGCCCAGCCCCTCGATGGTCGTGATCGCACGACGCTCCTGCATGACCGCCAGCGTCAGGCACGAAAGTACCCGGCGGCCGTCGACGATCACCGTGCAGGCTCCGCATTGACCGTGATCGCAGCCTTTCTTGCTGCCGGTGAGATGCAAGTGCTCGCGCAGCGCGTCCAGCAGCGTGGTCCTGGTATCGAGACTGAGCTCTCGGGCGTTGCCGTTGACCTGTAGCGTCACCTTCGAGACAACGGGCGACCCGTTTTTGGAAGGTTCGGCAGCCGCCGCCGTGGAGGGCAGCGTCACCGCTACCGCGGACGTGGCTCCGACAATGAGAAAATCACGCCGACTCAGCTTGATGTCGCCGGAATCGTCCATCTGTTGAATCTCCTCGAGACCGGAATAATGCGCGCGGGGATAAGCGAAATAATAGAAGGATCGTGCGCGGCAGGGCGGACTATCCATCGGACGAATTGCCACACGGTTACGGGATACTCGCGCCGGATTTCAACTGAAATCAAAACGGCTCGCGCGGAAATGCGCCGGAAATCGTCCTCCTCCAGGCTGATCAACAGTTTGAAACAGGAGACTCAAGAGGATGAAGGTACGAGAAACACAACAGCGAAACCCCGTGTCGGCGTCGATGCCCTCGGGATTCGATCTGGATGCCGTCGCAAAGATATCGGCCGCCCTGACTGCCCTCCTGGCTGATCTGTTCGCGCTGTATGTCAAGACGAAGAATTTCCATTGGCATGTGTCGGGGCCGCATTTTCGCGACTATCACCTGCTTCTGGATGAGCAGAGCGAGCAGATACTCGCTACGACCGACGGCATTGCGGAGCGCGTCAGGAAGATCGGCGGGGTGACTCTGCGTTCGATCGGCCAAATTGCCCGACTTCAGCATATCGTCGATAATGACAAGGAGTTTGTCTTCGCCCGGCACATGCTGGTCGAACTTCTGGAGGACAATGCGCACTTGACGATCCGGCTGAGAGTCGCCCACTGTCTTTGCGACGACTATGGCGATGTTGCGTCCGCGAGCCTGCTCGAGAATTGGATCGACGAGGCCGAGGGTCGCGTCTGGTTCCTTTACGAGGCAACGCAAATCGAAGTCATCTGAGCCACCGGCCGAAGAAGGTGAAAGTGCGATCCCACGCTTGTTGCGACCAGACTGGGTCGTACTGGGTTTGCGGGATGCGTCCCGGCCCGACGGCAGTCTCGTTGGCAAAGGCATGGCGTGCGAGGTAGCGATGGAAGTCGAAGGTCACGCCGGCTGCGCGTAGTTTGTCCTCCAACCGATCGATGCTGGGGATCGGGAAGAACTCGTCCTGCGTGGCCCAATGCCCCTGAAGCTGCGCCTGGATCTTGGTTGCGTCGATGTACTCCAGCGGTGGGCAACCGTACCAGACCACGCCGGCGTCGATCTCAGGGGACGTGCACAAGGCTAGTAGCGTCAGCGCACCCCCCATACAAAAGCCGGTTACCCCGACCTTACCGCTGCGCGCCTTCAGGAACTGCACGGCACCGCGAACGTCCTGAGAGGCTGCATCGCCGAAGTTCAGGCCCGTCATCAGGTGATGCGCTTCGTCGGCCTCAACCGTCGACTTACCGCGGTAGAGGTCGGGCACGAGTGCGATGTAACCTGCGCTCGCCAGACGGTCGGCGACGCCACGGATTTGTTCGTTGACCCCCCACCATTCCTGGATGACGACAATGGCGGCGGCACCGGCAGCGTGCTCCGGCTCGGCCAGGTAGCCCTGAATAATCTGCCCGTCGGGGCGCTTGAAGGTGACTGTCGTTGCCATAAGTAGACTCCAACTTGTGCATGTGAAGCGATAGAAAATGGGGGGGCAAGCCGATGTGGGTCATTTATGCAGGTCATCGATCCATCGGATCAACTCAGGCGACTCGACGCCCTCGATATCCAGGTTGTATACGAGACCCGTCTGGCCGCTACGTGCCAACACGCACTGTAACTGCAAATCGGGGCTTGGATTGATCTCTTGGTGCGGAACGTAGGGCGGCACGTAGATAAAATCACCGGCGGCGGCCTCGGCTTCGAATTCCAGGCGCTCGCCCCAGCGGAGTCGTGCAACTCCGTTGAGAACATAGATCACGGTCTCCAGGTCGCCATGGTGATGGGGGCCGGTCTTCGCCTGCGCGTCAACGGTGAACGCGCCGGCCCAGAGCTTCGTCGCGCCCGTGTTCGCCGTCGTCACCGCGGCGACGCGATGCAAACCCGGCGTCTGTGCTATGTTGGAATCGAACTCTCCGGGGCGGATGATCCGCACACCGTTTGATCGCCATCGGGTCGATGAGCTGTTCATATGTCCTCACTCCGTGCTGTCAACGATGACTCAGCCCCCAAACATACGCCGCAACGGCGGATACCTGGTCGGGGGTGAGCTGAGCGCCACCCATCGGGGGCATCGGAGCGCGATACTGCTTCGGCTCAGACACGCCCGTGGTGATCGTTTTGGCAATCGCGGGGAAGCTGCCATCGCTCCAAAGCCATTTGGTGTCCGTAAGATCGGGACCCAGAGGTGTGCCGGCGCCATTCGTGCCATGGCAACCCGTGCAGGTCGCTCCACCGACTTGGCCGTGATAGATACGATCACCCAGAGCAACCATTTCCCGCGTTGCCCCCGGCGGAACGGGGAGACTCGCCGCGTTGGCAGTTGCACCCGCATCCGGATGTGTCCCTTCCGGGGGTTTGGCGTCAGCTACACTGATCTTTCCAGCAGGCGCGGAGGCGCCCGGACATGGTGTGAACTTCGCGACGCCACTCTCGTTGCCGGCTCCGCCACTGTAGACAATGCGATAGATCCGTCCGCGCACGTCGTCTGAAACGTAAAGCGACCCGTCGGGTCCAACGGCTACGCCGGAGGGACGATGTGCTGCCTGGCCGGGTGACTCCATCGCGCCTGCAAATCCGTCGGCAAATATCTCGCACTTACCGGCCGCGTGATTACCCGCCAACGCCTGGAATACGACGTTGTAACCGCCTTGCGGATAGGGCGCCCGATCCCACGACCCATGGAAGGCGATGAATACACCTTGGCGGTAGCGAGCCGGAAATTGCTGCTTGTCGTACAGCGCCATGCCATTCGGCGCCCAATGTGCGGGAAACGCCGCAATGGGAGCGAGCTTGCTCGCGCAAGGACCAACCTTCTTGCCCCCGTCGCCGCCATACTCAGGAGCGAGCACCAGCTTGCGCTGTAGCCCGTCGTAATAACACTCCGGCCAACCGTAGTCACCGCCCTTGGTCAGCCGCAGCAACTCTTCAGCCGGAAGCGTGGCTTCCTCTTCTGGTTGTTTGTACAGATCCGGCCAATTCGCATGCAACTGGTCGCGCCCGTGTTGCGTTACAAACAGGCGATCCGCCGAATCGATGCCGAAGCCTTCCGCGTTACGGATACCGGTGGCGAATCGCTCCGCCGGCGAAAACGTCTGGTTCGTCTTGTTCGCGTCGTATCGCCAGATACCGCCGCGCGTCTGTAGCTCCGTGCAGGGGACGATACCTGGAGAGTTCGGTATGCGGTTTTGTTGCTGACAGGCGTTGGTCGCGGTGGCTACGTCGACGTACAGGGATCCGTCGGTGTCGATCACGAACGGGTGCATGGGGTGGTCGCCGCCGAGGGGTAGTCCGGAAACGACAGTCACCGGCGGCACTTGCGGCACGATCGAGCCAGCCTGCACGGTGTAGCGAACGATCTGGTCGTTACTCTCCGCGTAGAGAGCACCTCCATACATACCGATGCCGGTACCACCCGCGCCGCCACTCTGGACGGTCGCACCGAAGCGCTGATTCACATCGGCTTTGCCTGAGCCGGTAGTGTCTTGCAGAGCAACCAGGAACCCGCCAGCATGCGGCGTGTCATTGCCGTAATAGCGGCCGGACCAGGTGTTGACATAAACGACGCCGTTCGACGCGACAACCATGTGGCGGGCATGACCTATGCCGTCAGCGAAGATGGTCGCGCAAAAGCCGGCTGGCAACTTCAGCTCGCTGTCATCATGAGGGCAGGCTGGGCCGCCGGTTGGTGCGGCGGGGCTGCTGCGCGGGTGTTGAGCCGACGCGGACGGACTGACGGCGCACAACGCGCCGAGCGTCGCAATGACTGACAGTAAACTTTTGAGCGGGTCGGGTAAACGCATTGGCTCCTCTCTCCTCAGTTTGATTGCGAACAAGCGGTGCCTGCACGAGCATGTAGTGCCTGAGGCTACGAATAACACCCTCGATGACGGAATCCATGTCGGACATCGTTTCAACTGAAACGGACCGGCGCTCGCGATCGGTCCCTCGTCTCGGCGACGGCGATCCAGAACGCTCTCCAGCGGATCCACCTGGGGGCTTCCGGCCGGGATCGAAACTTGCTAGGTCCACTAACTCCGCATCAGACCCGGCCTGAGTTGTCGCGCCTCATGAGCATCGCCACTGCGGTCGTCGACGCCCACGTACACATCCACGCGTGCTATGAGCTCGAGGAGCTCCTGGACAACGCGCATAGGAACCTCTCGCGTGCCCCGCCGACGGGCGCCGTGCGCAATGCACCGGGTGGCGAGGCGCTATTCCTGCTGATGACCGAATGCGCGGCAGATGATTACTTCGGCGCGCTCTGTGAGGCGTCCCGAACCGCCCCAGGCGCGGGCCTCGGTTTGGGACGATGGTCGATGCTTCCAACCGAGGAGGAGGTCAGCCTGAGTGCCGCCAGCGGTGCGCGTCATTTGTTCATCGTCGCGGGCAGGCAGGTCGCCTGCCGCGAAGGACTGGAAGTGCTGATACTGGGAACCCGGCGTCGGTTTCGGGACGGATTGCCAATCCGTGAGGTGTTGGCGGAAACCGGGGCGCTGGGCGTGCCACGCGTCATTCCGTGGGGAGCGGGAAAGTGGCTGTTCCGGCGGGGACGGCTGCTCAATGAGTTGGTGCGTGAGTTCCGTAGTCCGACGCTGTTTCTGGGCGACGAGGGTGGGCGGCCGGTGTTCTGGGGGTATCCGGCGCATTTCGGGGAGGCCGCGCGCCTGGGCGTTCGCGATCTGCCCGGGACTGATCCTCTGCCGTTTCCCCACGACGTCAACAAGGTAGGCCGCATGGGCTTTCGCCTGGAGCTCGACCTCGATCCCGCGCGCCCAGCCGCCAGCCTGATGAGTGCCCTGGCATCACAGGGCGCGCCGCTGGAGCGCTTCGCGGTCCTGGAGTCGCCACTGCGGTTCGTACGCAACCAGATCGGCATGCAACTTCGCAAGCGCCATCGGGCGTGAGGGCGAGCGATGTGCGGCATTTCGGGGGTGGCAACCAAAGGCGCGACACCGTCGCGCGAGCTGATCGGGGCGATGTGCGATGTCATGCGCCATCGCGGTCCGGATGGCGACGGGGTGTACATCGCCCCGGGGATCGGGCTGGGCATGCGCCGTCTGGCGGTGATCGATCTGGTGACAGGCGCGCAGCCGGTCGCGAACGAAGCCGGCACCGTGCATGTCGTCTTCAACGGTGAGATCTACAACTACCGTCAGTTGCGCCGTGAGTTGCTCGCCAAGGGACACCGGTTTCGCGGCAACAGCGACAGCGAGATCATTCCTCACCTGTACGACGAGCACGGCCTGGAGTTCATCGCGCTACTGAATGGGATGTTTGCGATAGCGCTCTGGGATGATAGGCAGAAAACCCTGTTTTTGACGCGCGACCGTGTTGGGATCAAGCCGCTCTTCTACAGTCTGCACAAGGGAAGTCTGTACTTCGCCTCGGAAGTGAAGTGCATTCTCGCGGCGGGCGGCACCGCCGGCGAGATCGACCCCCTCGGACTCGACCAGTTGCTGACTTTCGAATACACATCGAGTCCCACGACCCTGTTCAAGGACGTCAGAAAGCTCGCGCCCGGGTCGTGGCTCTCGTGGCACGCGGGGACGATGCGCGAGGGCCGCTTCTGGTCGATTCCCGCCGAGCTCACAGCGTCATTGCTCGATGTGCCGGTGCCCGAAATCGCGGAACGGTTGTGCCACACCCTCAAGGAAGCGGTGCGCCGTCAACTCGTGAGTGACGTGCCGCTTGGTGCGTTCTTGAGTGGCGGCCTCGACTCCTCCGTTCTGGTGGCGGCAATGACCGAAGTTTCCCCGACGGCTCCGTTGACATTCTCGGTTGGCTTTTCGGACAGCTCTTACAACGAGCTGCCTTTCGCACGCAAAGTAGCCCGCCACTGTGACACAAGGCACCACGAAGAGTTGCTCGCGCCGGACTATCTTGCAATGTTGCCGGACGTGGTGGCGCAACTCGACCAGCCCATAGCCGACTTCTCCGTCTTCCCGACGCTGCTGGTGTCGCGCATGGCACGCAAACACGTGACAGTCGTGCTCGGCGGCGATGGGGGAGATGAGCTCTTCGGCGGCTACGATGCTTATCAGGCAGATTGCTACAGCGCGCGCCTGCTCGACTGGCTGCCGCAGCCGCTGCGCGCCAGCCTCGACCAGCTGGCACGTCTGTTGCCTTTGGGGACGGGCAAGCGCGGTGTCGGCAACCAGGTTCGCCGCTTTCTCGAAGGCGCGGCTCTGCCGGCGAGTTGGCAACATATGCGTTGGATGGTTTTCCTGCAGGCGCAGAGTCGCACGCGACTGTATCGGCCGCAATTTCGTGCTGCCGTTCAGGATCAGACTGGCGAGCTCATCCTGGCGAGCCTGCGCGAGGGGTCTGCGACTCAGCCCGGGAATCCGGACCGTCTCGGTGGCCAGATGCAGTGTGATCTGCGTTTTTACCTGGCGGAAAACATCCTCCCCAAGGTCGATGCGATGAGCATGTCCGGGTCGCTGGAAGCCCGTGTGCCTTATCTCGACAACGAAGTCATCGATCTCGCGCTGTCGATTCCCTCCAGTCTGAAGGTGCGCCGAGGGGTGCGGAAATGGATTCTGCGCGAGGCGTTTGCCGCGCGACTGCCCCAGGAGATCCTCCAGCGGGGCAAGGAGGGCTTCAGCATGCCAATGAAGAATTGGCTGAACAAAGAGTGGAACCCGCTGATGCACGAACTCCTGAGCGCCGCGAATCTGGCGCGCGACGGATTCTTCGACGGTCGCCACGTCGAGAAACTCATGCGACAGCACGAGGCCCGGACCCACAATCACAGTCACTTGTTGTGGGCACTCATGGTATTCCAACTGTGGCGGGACCGGTTCGCTTCGGCAGGTGCCCGCCGCGAGATGGCGCTCGATGTGGCGTGACCCGACACGTATGGCCACAGAGCTCCACGATGTGATCGTCGTGGGCGGTGGCATCCACGGTGCCTGCGCAGCCTGGGAGGCAGCACGCCGCGGACTGAAGGTCGCTTTGATCGAGGCGGGCGATTTCGGCCAAGGAACTTCCAGCAACAGCTTACGCACCCTGCATGGCGGCTTGAGGCATCTGCAGAGAATGGATTTCGCGCGTATGCGCGAGTCGATTCGTGCGCGACGGGAATGGCTACGCCTGGCGCCTCATCTGACGCGGCCCATGCGCTTCCTCCTCCCCACGAGCGGGCACGGCGTCAGGGGGCCGGGAGTGATGCGAGCCGCGCTATGGATCAATGATCTCGTCGGCGCCGATCGGAATGGAGGGGTGCGCGAGGACCGGCATCTGCCGCGGGGCTCGGTGCTAGGGCCCGGCGAGTTGCAATCCTCCTGCCCCGGACTGCCCGTCACCGGCTGCAACGGGACGGCCGTCTGGTATGACGCCGTCTGTTTGAATACCGAGCGACTGCAGCTCGCCGTCGTCAGGGCCGCAACGGCTTGTGGCGCACAGGTCGCCAACTACGTGCGAGCACTCCGTCCCACCGTGGCGGAGGGCGCCATTTGCGGAGTTCGCGCCCGTGACGAGTTGAACGGCCGCGAGTTTGATCTACGCGCACCGATAGTCATCAATGCCGCCGGACCTTGGATCGACGAATGGCTGACCGAGGCTTGGGACCGGATTCCCACCCCGGCGTTCCGGGCGTCCAAGGCTTTCAACCTGCTGACGCGGCCGCTGCCCTTCCGGGACGCTCTTGGACTCTCCGTTGCCCCGCGAAGCCGTACAACCGGCGGCCGCGCCAACACGTACTTCATCATTCCCTGGAACGGCTTTTCCCTGGTGGGTACTCGTCATTTGCGCTGTGATCACGCCGCGCGCTCGGCTCGGGTGACCCGTGAGGAAGTACTCGAGTTCGTCGCGGATCTCAACACGGTTCTGGGCGGGAATCGCCTCAGCGGCTCGGATGTGTACCACGTCTATGCCGGGCTGCTGCCGGAAGCCGATAGAACGCCCGGACCGGATGTTGCCCTCCAGCGCGCCCCACATATCATTGATCACACCGAGGACGGAATGCGGGGCCTACTGTCCATTGTCGGTGTGAAATGGACGACGGCATGCGCTGTGGGAGCGCGGGGCGCCACGCTGGCCTGCCGGATGTTGCGAAAGCCAGAGCAACCCACACGACCGCGAACCCTGGAGGAAGGCGGCAGCCCGGTCCGCCGGACCCAAGGACCAGAAGGGATGCCAGAGCTCGAGCCCGCTCTGCTGGGGCACCTCGAGGACATCTACGGGCCGTCGAGGAGTCAGGTCATCGTCTTGCTGAGAGAGGACCCGAGATTCGGGGAGCGTGTCGTACCTGACATGCCGGTGGTGATAGGGCAGGTGGTATACGCCGTGCGCGACGAGATGGCGCTACATCTGCAAGACGTGGTGAAGCGCCGGCTCCCGCTCTACTTGAGCAATGAGCTCGATCACGCCGCGCTGCTCGCTTGTGCAACGGCCATGGCACGCGAGTTGCATTGGAGTCGGCGCGAGATGATCACGGAAGTCGAGGAAGTCGAAGCCGAGCTCGCCGCAGTCCAACAGCCATGGGTTCGAGCGGGATCCGTGCTCGACCCCCACCTGATAGCGAATGAAGGTTAGGTACGGAGACGGTCATGCCAGTCCAGAGTAATCCGCTCCCCAAGACACCCGACGCCCTCGAGCCGCCGCCCGCCCCTGAGCTGCCGTGGCAGCTGCAGATGTACCGGAAGTCGCTGAAGAAGCGGCAGAAGGTCGACCTGCTCATGAGGCTGATGGGGCAGCCGCACGGCGCGCGCTGCCTGCTCATCTCCGGCCACGACAACAACGGGGCCATGAACCACGAATTTCGGGCTGCCGGCGGCCAGTGGAGCTGGGGGCAGGTCTACCCCCAAGGCATCGCCGAGATGTCGGAATTTCTTGGCGATCCTGTCGCGCACGTCGACATCGACCGGTTTCCCTTCGCCGCCGCGGCGTTCGATGTGGTAATCGTGATCGATGTGCACGAGCACTTCCGCCACACCGAGGGCTTGAACAGAGAGATCGCTCGTGTGTTGGCACCAAGCGGCCTGGCGATCGTCACGACACCCAACGGCGAGACGCGCCTGCCCGTGGCTGCCCTGAAGAGAGTCATCGGAATGGGACCCGAGACGTACGGGCATGTCGTGCAGGGATACAGAGTGCGCGAGCTCGAGCAGATGCTACGGACCGTAGGGATGCAGCCGGTAGGCTCGGGAGGTTACTCCCGCTTCTTCACCGAGCTCGCGGAGCTCGTCATCAACTTCGCCTACGTTAAGATTCTCGCGAAGAAGAAAGAGCATCCTCCGGTCATGGAAGGCACGATTGCGCCGACGTCGAGAAAAGAGCTCGAAGCCGTACGGAAGGAGTACCGGATGTACTCCCTCATTTATCCTTTCATGTACCTGTTTTCACTCCTCGACAAGTTGGTCCCCGGCCGTGGCGGTTATGCAGTGGCGGTCGCCGCCAGGAAGCCGGGATGACAACCACGCGCGCGTTGGTAACGGGAGCGGGAGGGTTCATAGGCTGTCATTTTGTGCGTCATCTCGCGATGCAGGGTTGGGCCGTGCGCGCGATTGACGTTCGTTCGCCTGCGGTTGGGCTCGATGGCGGCATCGAATATCGAATCCAGGATATTCGCGACGAGCCGGCCCTGAGTGCGGCGCTCGAAGGCGTCGACTATGTCTTCAACCTCGCCAGTGTGCATTTGGATGTGCACGCGAGCTTCGAGCAGTTCCAGTCTGTCAATGTCCGAGCACTGGGGCGCTTGGTCGAACTGAGCGCCGCGGCGAGGGTGAAGCGCCTCGTACAAGTGAGCAGTGTCGGAGTGTACGGCAACGTTGTCTCCCCGCCTGCAAAAGAGGACGCGCCACTCAATCCGGAGAACGACTACGAGCGTACGAAGGCGGCGGGGGAGGCGGCCGCCAGGTCCGCGGCTGTGCGCACCGGACTTGATCTGGTGGTCGTGAGGCCGTCATGGGTGTATGGCGCGGGCTGCCCGCGGACGGCAAAGCTGCTGCGAGCTCTGCGCAAGAGGAGTTTCTTCTACATCGGCAAAGGCAGCAATCTGCGCCATCCCATGTATGTCGACGATCTGCTCGCCGGCCTGGAGCAGGCCGCGTTGACCGGCCCCGAGATCGCGGGAGCCACATTCAACATGGCGGGCCCGAGCTGGATGACGGTGCAGGAGATGGTAACCCAGTTTGCAGAGGCCATCGAGGTGCGGCCGCCTAAGCTGCACGCGCCACGCTGGCTGGGGCTCACCGTCGGCTGGTCCGCTGAGCAACTCGGCGCCGTCCTTGGCAGGGAGCCGCCCGTCTCGAGGCGAACGTTGGCGTTTTTCGAAAACGACAATGCGTTCGATATTGGCGCGGCGCGCCAGGCGTTTGGATTCGATCCGCGGACTGAGCTACTTGGCGGCGTGCGCCGGGCTGCTGCCGGCTTGCGGTAGCCCCTGCCGTAGGTGGGGGATCGCCATCCACGCAGCGATCGAAGCACGGAGCAGCCAGCCCGTCGAGATCGCATACAACACCGCGACGAGACCCCACGGCGCCGCCGCGAACGCGGCACCGACACTGACTCCAATCGTCACCCAGGAGACCATACTCAGCACGCGTAGGCTCCTGTCCTGCGCGAGCGCAATGACGATTCCAGTCGCGAACGCGCTGCAGACCTTCAAAATCCCGGCGGTGAGCGCTGCCATCATCAGGGGGACGCTCAGGTCGTAGCGGCCCGCCAGAAGCCCGTGCGCCAGTGGGGGAGCGGCGAGCCAGATGACCAAGGAGCCCGCGCCGATCACTGCCGTGACGTGGATTGCCTCACGACGCAAGAGCCTACGTCGCTCGGCAACACTGCTCGCGCCCCGAAGGTTGGGTGTCAGGGTAAAAAGCACGGCTGCCTGAAGCATGCGGAACGGCGACCCTACGAGCGCCGCGACGACGCCGAACAAGGCGAGCGCCTGCACACCGACGAGCGGGGCGAGCAGCAGTCTCTCGAGCTGCAGGAACACCGAATTCGAAGTGTGAATCGCGACTAGGGATAAGGCTTCGCCCAACAGGCTGGCCGGCCTCGGTTGAGCACCGCCCGCGCCAACATCCTGATTCCGAGCAACCCGCCTCCAGGCAACCACGGCGCCCAGCATCCCCGCGAGCGCGATCAGGACACAAGGTACCAACGCGGTGCGCTCGCCAAAGCACGCCGTGAGCAAAGCGGCTACCAACAGCGTCCAGTTGGAAAGCTGGAGCATCCAGACAGCAGCCCCAAACTGCCGCTGTCCCTGGAAGTGACCGGCGATCGCCTGCGTCACCCCGGAGGCGACGGTCGCCGCGAACACACACATCAGGAGGGAGAATTCGAGGTGATAGACGATCGCCGTAACGACGGTAGTCAGTACGGCCATTGCGGTAGAGATGCCCAGTACCGCCCGGCGAAAAGCGGCATCGAGGCGCAGGCCCTGGCGTCCCAACACCAGATCGAGTCCCAGCGGGGCGGCCAGTCCGGCAACCGACACGACGCCGATGACGAGGCAGACGATAGCGTACTCTGGCGACGGGAGTATTCGTGCGAGAACGAGATTGCTCAGCGTAAAAGCAACCCCGCCGAACCCCAGCGCCGTGGCCGCTCGCAGGGACTGGGACTTGAAGAGTGCTCGCCACATCAAGCCGCCGCGGTCCGCGCGGGCGGGAATGAATCCCCACGCAGCGGGCTCGAGGGAAGGTCGGCGGGTACCGGCCGAGGTCCCGACAGGAGCCGGCGATCCCACAGGCTGAGGTTCAACAGGCCCCAGAACAGGTGGCTGTGGTTGTGCCGCCGCTGCTGATGCTCGCGCCAGCGGCGCTCCAGAGCCTCCTTGTGGAAGTACTGGGCGACGAGTGGCGAGGAGAAAACCTCATCGCGGGTGAGCTGCAGCAGCTCACCTCGAATCCAGTTCTTCATCGGAATGCTGAAACCCTGCTTCTTGCGGGTGGCGATTCCCGGCGGCAGGCGCTCCTGCATGGCGTGCTTCAACAGCCATTTGGATGTGAAGCCCCGGAGCTTGAGACTCGTCGGCAGGGAATAACAAAACTCCACCACCCGGTGATCCAGGAAGGGCGGCCTCACTTCCAGCCCGCATGCCATCGACATCTTGTCCACCTTCATGAGGACGCTGTCGGGGAGAACGGTATTCAGCTCGATGAACTGCTCGCGCGGGCCGCGCTCTCGCGGAGCGAGCCGCGCCCAGCGTTTTACGGGCGCAAAGGGATCGGCGTCGACGCTACGCAACAGGTCCGCATTGAACAGTTGTGCCGCATCCTCCGGGGCCAGAAAATACTGCCAGCGAATGTGGGCTCCGTCGTTGTGCAGAACCGCCCCTTGCAGGAAGCGTTTGAGTAGGTTGCGCGGCCCTTTTTTGTGGCTGTCGTCCGGCAGTAGGTCAATGATGGCGCGATAGAGGTGCGAACGGAAAGGCAGTGGCACGAGCTCGAGTGCCGCGGCGGCCTTGCTCGCTTTGAAGCGGTCGTAGCCCATCAGAAGCTCATCACCCCCGTCGCCGCTCAGGCAGACCTTCACGTACCGCCGCGCCTCCTCGCATATGAGCATGAATGGCAGGTTGGAGGGGTCGGTGGTGGGCTCGTCCAGATGCCAGACCGAGCGCTCGATCGCGGCGGCGTCGACGGGGCGGATCAACAACTCGGCATGCGTCGTATCGAAGTGCTGCGCCACCTGACGCGCGTACTCGAATTCGCTGAAGGACTGTTCCCGGTAACCGAGCGCGAACGTCTGCAGCGCGGCGGGGGTCGATTGGCGCAGAAAACTAACCACGGTGCTCGAGTCGATCCCACCCGACAGGAAGGCACCGATCGGCACGTCGCTCATCATATGATCAGCGCACGCGCGCTCCAGGAGATCGAGCAGGGCCTCGCTGCTGGGATCGACGTCCTGCAATTCCAGCGTCCAATAACGCGATAGCCGGGTGCTGCCGGCCTCGGCCACCAGCAGACACCCGGGCAGCAGTTTGTGTATTCCCTGGAAGAGGGTGGCCGGGGCTGGAGTAAATTCGTACCCCATGAAGTCGAACAGCCCTTGGGGGTTCAGTTTGCGCGGCACGAGTGGGTCGGCGAGCAGCGCCTTGATCTCGGAGGCGAAGCGGACCCGCGCTCCCTCGACCGTGTAGTAGAGCGGCTTCAGTCCCAGCCGGTCGCGTGCCAACACCAACCGCCGGCGTTGCCGATCCCAGAGCCCGACGGCAAACATGCCGGTGAGATGTTTTACAAAGTCGAGCCCATACTCCTCGTAGGCGTGCACGATGGACTCCGAGTCGCTACGGCTTCGAAACACGTGTCCCTTGCTCTCCAGGCGCGCACGCAGTTGCGCATGGTTGTAGATCTCGCCGTTGAATGTGACCCAGATGGAGCCGTCCTCGTTCGAGAGCGGCTGCCGGCCGCCCTCGCTCAGATCGACGATGCTCAGCCGCCGGTGTCCGAGCGATACCCCGTCGGCGACGTACGAGCCGTGATCGTCGGGACCCCGATGCACCAGCAATCCCTTCATCTGTTCGATCAGATGCTCGTCCGCCCAGTTGAATCCGCAAATGCCGCACATGTTGTCTAAGTCTCCCGTCAGAGCTTCACGGCGGACATCGCGGCTGGTGCGCCCGCACGGGGACAGATCTCATCGAAGACCTCCAAAACCCGGGCTGCCGTCCGCTGCCACGTGAAGTCGCGCGCACGTGCAACTCCCTCCTGCCTCATGCGCTCGCGCAGCGCCGCGGAGGCGGTCACTTCGAGCAGCGCCCGCGCGATATCACTCTCGTCATAGGGATCGATCAGGCGCGCCGCCGCTCCCGCCACCTCGGGGCCGGCGCCTGTCTCGGGTACGATGGCCGGGCAACCCGTCGCCAGCGCCTCCAGAATCGGCAGCCCGAAGCTCTCGTACAGGGTGGCGAGCACGAAACAGTCGGCGAGTTGATACGCCGCGTGCAGCTGATCGTTCGGCACGAATCCGAGAAACCTGACACCGTCGAGGTCGACACTCGTGAATCCGCGCGCCCGCAGGTATCGCTCCACATCGCGCCCGGCCACGAGCAAGGGCAACGGATCCGGTGACTCTCGCCGGTAGCATCGATAGGCCCGTAGCAGCCGCTCGTTATTGCCGCCCGGATAGTCGGGTAGGCCCCTGTGTCCGGTATGCAGCACACGCGCCACGGTGAGAATGAAGCGCTCGGGGACCCCATACTCGTCGCGGAAGCGCTTCTGTGCCTCCAGGTCGGCTGCGGCGGTGAAGTTTGGAGCGGTGCCGGCATGCGTGATCGCGGCGCGCGGCAGTTTCAGTTTCGTATGTTTGACGAATTGATCCAGGGTGGCGCGCGAGATGGCGAGCACGCCACTGGCCCGACGGCAGTACAGCGGCAACATCAAGCGGATATACAGGTTGTCCCACCAGGGATAATTCCCAGGGTTCACGTACCAGTCGCAGCTTTGCAGGACGAAGACACCGGGGGTGCCGCTCAAAAGCGGCAGTGAAAACTTAGGATTGAACAGCAGATCCACGTTCAGCCGGCGCGCGGCGAGGGGGACGAGCAGTTGGTCCCAGACCAGCTTGCTCCGTGATGGGATGACGTGCTCATGGGCGTTGGCAAACTCTTTGAACGTGCCGCGTGGCTGCTCACTTGCGAGAAAGATGACATAACGGGTCCGCGTGTCGAGTGTCAGCACATGTTGTAGTAGCTGGCGGCAGTACAGGCCGAGACCATCTCCCTGATCGAGGGCACGTGCCATCACGCCAATCGTGCGGTTCCCCACTGGGTACTCCGTAGGTCAATGAGCAAGAGGCTGCATCTTCGAGAAGGCGGCCGCTTTGCGCGCCGCGAGACGCAGGAAGCTCGCGCGACCCTTGCCGGGCAGCAGCGGCAACCAGTCGGACTTCAGCCGGCCGAAGACCGTCAACGGATGCCGTTGATCGCGAGCGCGCCGGTAATCCAAAGCCACGCCAAACGCGCATCGAAATCCATGCTGGCGCGCCAGGTACAAGGAGCGTTGCGAGCCGAGCATCCATGGGTAGGCCACGCAGCTCGGTGCGTAGCCCAAATGTGTCAGGAAGTCGGCCCGGGTTTGCTCGAACTCCGATGCCACGAGGTTGGTGAACGCCACCTCGCTCATGAACTCACCTTGCGGCATGGACGAGCGGGATGTGTAAAGCCTTCGCAGTTGCCCCACCCAGTCCGGACGCGAGAAGAAAGCCTCGCCGCCGGATTCGGCCACGAGTCGGACACAGGCTTGCGTGAACCCGGGACTCTCCAGAAAGCGCCTCGGTGCGGAAAGCAGCGGGGCAGCCCGGTAGACAGGGGTGCCCAATGGGGGCCTCCCGAGGATGTCTCCGTCCGCGGCGCGCCGCATGGGCCAGTCGTAGATGTCGTATTGTTGTAGTAGCGGCGGGGTGGCAAAGGCGATCAGCCTGCCGGACGTCGGGACCAGCGCGTGGCGATGCGCGTGCGATTGCACATCGACTAGACCCGACTCGGCGCAGCTACGCACCTGGTCCCAGCTCATGAAGAGTCCGCCGGCGGTGGCGGCGGGCGCACTCATCCAATACGAGGGAACGAACAGCGTGGCCCGCGCACCGAAGTTCCGCAGCGTAGGCAGGGCCGCTTCGTAAAAACTGCTTCTCGCATCGTCAAAAGTGAGCAGAACTCGCCTCTCCCGGGTGGGGGCTTTGCGATTGTCCGATGCCATAAACTCATCCAGACCGATGGTGCGATAACCATTCACGCGCAAAAACTCCAGGTCGCGCGCGAACGCCTCCGTCGAGACGTCGTGGTAGATGAAGATGGGAAGATCGGTGCGCGCCAGCGGAAAACCCAAAAAAAACAGGGGATAACGTGTTTTCGCTATGTGACTGAGGCCCCGGGCGGCGCGCCCGACAGTGGCGGACCGCAGTTCGCCGCGATGGTTGTATAGCGAAGTCAACATCATGAAAGCGGCATGAAAGGTTCTGGAGGCGGCGTTTTATCCTTGCAATATGCAGACCCGGAGTTGGGGCGAGGACGTGCCGCAGCGATGTGTAGCGACATTGAAATTGCCTAGTTAAAGTTCACGCTCGGCTCAAGCACGAGCGTGCACGCGGCACGAATCGTGCTCTTCGATGGAGCCAACACACGGACATGTCGATTTGGCACCGGGAGGCGGGGCCATTATGCCGATTCAGCCTGAATCATGAGCACGACGCCGACCTCGCGCCATGAACGTGGGTACGTGTCTCTGGCACCTGATCTTTCCTCACATATGCAGACGCGGCCATCGAATGGGTATCCGCTCATCGTTCACGCGGATGATTTCGGCGAGACGGCCGAAATCACGGACGGGATTTGCGAGGGCATCGAGGCCGGCGTGGTGACCAGCACGTCCATTGTGGCGAACATGCCCGCGACGCAATACGCGCTACAGCGCGTGCGCTCGCTCGCGGAGCGCGCAAGCTTTGGAGTACACCTGAATCTGTGCGAAGGGCGGCCGCTCACACAGGGCCTCAGCCTGGTCGGTCCCGACGGCGAGTTTCATGGCAAGCGCGCGCTGATCGAGCGCGCGGTGTTGGGAAAGCTTTCGCTGCGCGAGCTGGAAGCCGAAATCGCGGCGCAAATCGCGCTCGTACGAGATTCGGGCGTCGCAATCTCGCATGTCGATGGACACAAACACCTTCATCAGCTGCCACTCGTCAGTGTCGTCGTTGCGAAGGTATTGCCGCGATTCGATATCAGGCGGGTGAGACTGATGCGGACGGGGAGCCTCACCACATCCCGCAGATTCGCGACAGCCTTGCGGGAACTCGCCGCGTGGCGTGCCGCGCGGGTGTTTGGTCGGGCGGGTCTACGTTCTCCCGTACGCGCCGTCGACCTCACGCAAATACTGCCAGGTGGCCCGCCGAACCGCTCGCCCGCAGCACTGACGGACCCCCATGGACCCGTTGAGCTGTGTTGCCATCCCGCACTTTCCGCGGACGCCGAGGGCAAGGCTAGCAGCCACCGGCGTCCCGAAGAGCTCGAGTATCTGTTGTCGGATCGCTTTCGTCAGCTCCTGAAGGTAAGTCGTGCACAGCTGGTGTCTTATTGGCAGGTGTAATGAATGCACATTCTAAAAATCGTGCCGCAAGCGTTCTATTCGCCGAGGGGCACACCGCTGAGCGCCTACCACCGCGCGCGCGAGCTCGTCGCTCACGGTCACGAAGTCGACATCCTGACCTATGGGGTTGGGGCTGATCCTCCGGATCTCGCGGTGCGCGTTTTTCGCGCGCGCGGGCCGCACTTCAAGCGGACAATCCCTGCCGGCCCCTCGCGACTGAAGATCTGGTTTGACTGCCTGCTGTTCGTGAACCTCCTCGTCCGCCTGTGCCGCGGGCGCTACGATGTCCTTTATGCGCACGAAGAGGGCGCGTTGCTGGCACGGCTGGCCGGCGCGCTCTTCCGCATACCCTATATATACGACATGCATTCGAGTCTGCCGCTGCAGATCACCGACTGGAAGTTCAGTAGCCGCCCTTCGGTCATCGCGTTGTTTCGCTGGGTGGAGCGATTGAGCGTCCGCGGTGCTTGCGCAGTGGTGGCGATCTCCCCGGCGGTCGCGCGCGCCGCGAATCTCGCGGGACCTGACACGCCCTGTGTCGTTCTCGCCAATCACTTCGTGGTCGATCAGGTGGTACCCCCAGATGCGATAGCGACCGTTCGGACTCGTTACAACATCCCTCTCGAGCGCAAGCTCGTGCTCTATACGGGATCGTTCGTCGCCTTGCAGGCGTTGGATCTGTTGCTGGAAGCTATTCCCGAGCTACTCACCTCAGTCCCTAACACGTCATTCCTGTTGGTAGGGGGCACAGAGCCGGAGATCGACGCCCTGAGCGCACAGGCGCGCCGGTTAGGCATCTCGGATCATGTGGTTTTCGAGCGAAGCCTGCCGCAACAGGCCATTCCCGCCTATCTTGCCGCCGCGGACGCGCTCGTCTCACCGCGAACCCAGGGCATCAATCCACCGGGTAAGCTGCTCTCGTATCTGGCGTCCGGAAAGCCGGTTGTGGCCACCGACACGCTGGTCCACAATCAACTTCTCAATGACAAGTGCGCCATTTTGACTACGCCAGATGCTCACGGCCTGGCGCAGGGTCTGGTGATGGGGTTGACTGATCCCGTCCGGGTTGCCGAGGTGGTGAATGGAGCCGCAAAACTCCTGCGGCGCTTCTCGACAAAGGCGGAGCGCGATGCCGCCTATGCAACGGTACTGGATGCCGTTAGAGGAGCGCGTGGGGCGAAGGCAGGACTGCTCGGCCGTCGGCGCTCGAGACGATGTTGACGACTCGGCCGCGATGCGGAGCCCGTTGCAAGGAGCTGATCTGCCCCGAGATCCCGGCTCCAGGCGGCCACGTACCAACAACTCTTCAGAAACATAACTGACCTCCGGACTGCTGTGGTGCGCTCTGCGCTATCGCTGCCAACGCCTCGTCATAAATACCCAGATACCGGCCGCCCAAATCGTCGTGCCGTCCGGCAACCAGGGCCAGGACGACATCACAACACCGGGCAAGGTCTGCCGCGGACTCTTCAGGTGTTCGATCCCGAATGACGGCGAGTCCGACCCCAAGCCAGCGCTCGGCCTCGGGGGACGCTAGCGTTCCTCGCGCCATGTCAGTTCTGATGTTCCCCGGATGTAATGCGAAGACTCGCACCGAACTCGAACGCAGTTCCAGGTCCGCGGTTTCTGTCAGCCGGGTGAGGGTGCACTTGCTCACCGCGTAGGCGGATAGATGGGGAACCGGCTGAAGGCCGGCATTCGAGACGATGTTGATGACTCGGCCGCGCTGCAGGCGTCGCATGGCGGGAATCACTGCGTTCATGAACAAAAACGGGCCCATGACGTTGATGGTCTGTGCCGCCCACCATTGCGATGGATCAACGACATCGATCGGACCGTAGGGTCCGGGTACGCCTGCGTTATTGACCAGAATGGAGAGAGCGCCAAACGCTTTCTCCGCTTCCTCGACAACGCTACGGACTGCCTTTGGGTCGGTGACATCCATCGCCACGGCAAGCGCCTCGCCACCGCCATGGCGGATGTCCTGAGCAACCTGATGTATGTCATTTGCGGTTCGCGCTACCAAGGCGACCTTCGCGCCTGCCGCGGCGAGAGTCAATGCAATGGCACGGCCGATGCCACGGCCGGCCCCGGTAACAAGAGCGACTTCACCGTTCAGACTGTGCACGCATTACCTCCTTCGTTCGAAGCGAGCCGGCGCGGGGTACCCCTTCTACGGTGGCGCCTCAATAATATACAAGTGTATAATCTCTACCCGCAAGGATTCCATCGTCCTGAAAAGAATAGCGCGTCGTGAATTCAATCAAGGTGCGAACCGGTCTGCTCGCCGTGCTCACGGGACTGATGTTCTCGGTGGGGCCGGTCACGGTCGACCTGTCGCTGCCCGCGATGCCTACCCTACAGCACGACATCGGCACGCCCAGTGTGCATGTCGAGCTGACATTGACACTCCTGTTGCTGGGCCTCGCCCTGAGTCAGTTCGTAATCGGTGCGATTGCCGATCGATACGGCCGCCGGCCGATGATTCTTGCCGGACTCACGCTGTATTGCGCGGGTGCCGTTTTCGCGGCTTTCTCGCCTGACCTGATCGTATTTGCCTGCGCGCGACTGCTTCAGGCGTTTGGCATGGGAATCGCGGTGGTCCTGATACGGTCCGCCGTTTCTGACGTTTGCGACCTGCGGGGCACGGCCAGCGTATTTTCGACAGCGGTCACAATGGTCTCGCTGGCTTCCGTGATCGCGCCGAGCGTCGGCGGACAGTTGCTCGTTCACCTGGGGTGGCGTTCCATTTTTATTGCCATGGCGGTTTTCGGGCTGGCCGTGCTCGGGGCCGTAGCGTTGTGCCTGCCGGAGACCTTGCCAGCCGGGCGCCGCAGTGAGACGCACTTTCGGAACATATTCGGAACTTACGCAACACTGTTGCGCAACCGTAAGTTTGCGACATTTGCCACCATCAGCGCCGCGGCGGCGGCTTACCAGTTCACTTACAACACGGGCGCGCCAGCGGTGCTCATCGAGCATTATCGGGTTTCCGTGCAAACAACCGGGCTGCTCTTCAGTCTCATCGCGGTGAGTACGGCCTGTGCTTCCCAGTTGAATGCCCTCCTGCTGAGATGGGTCGAGCCGGATTCCATTATGAACTCTGCCGTGGTGCTGGGCCTGCTGGCTGCCATCGCGTTGGTGACATCGGTATTCTCTGGCTGGGGCGGAGTATCGGGGCTGGTCGCCTCGCTGTTCGTGCTGATCTCCACCATCGGCTTCGTCATGGGCAACTCCATGGCCGGCGCAATCTCCTCGGCCGGCCCGCAGGCGGGTGCGGCTTCAGCCCTCGTAGGAGTCATGCAGTTTGTATTCGGCACGATCGGTAGTGCCTGCGTCGGCTTTTTCCCGGATTTGCTCGGCCGATCGATGGGCATCGTGATCGGTGTGTTGAGCCTGGCGTCGCTGGCGATGGTGCTGCGAGCCCGTCCCCGAATGATCCTGACAGGAAAACTCCAATGAGAGTGCCTCCCGGTGTGTCGGCCAAAGACTTCGACGCCGTTCTCCACGAGTGGCGCCAGATCGTGGGCCCCGAGTGGGTGTTTACCTTGGAGGAGGATCTGGATCTGTATCGCGACGCGTATTCACCGTTCTGGGGTGAGTCGCAAGAGCGGGTAGCCTCGGCTGCTGTGGCACCGGCGAGCGTGGAGGCCGTTCAGGCCGTGGTACGCGCAGCCAACCGCTTCAAGGTTCCGCTCTACACGATTTCGACAGGCAGGAATCTAACCTACGGGGGCTCCGCACCGGCGTACTCTGGAAGCGCCGTGCTGGATCTGAAGCGGATGAACAAGATCCTCGACGTGAGCGAGGTCAATGCCTCGGCGCTCGTCGAGCCGGGTGTCAGCTATTTCGATCTGTACCGCTACATTCGCGAGCACCGGCTCAAACTGTGGATCGACTGTCCCGATCCGGGTTGGGGGAGTCCTGTGGGAAACGCCCTCGATCACGGGGCGGGCTACACAAGCGTGCCCTACCGGGATCATTTTGACGCCCACTGTGGAATGGAGGTCGTGCTCTCGGACGGCGATGTCGTTCGGACGGGGATGGGTGCGCTACCCAACGCCGCGACCTGGCAGCAGTTCAAGTACGGCATGGGGCCCCTGGTCGACGGGCTGTTTGCACAGTCGAACTTTGGGGTGGTGACCAAGATGGGCTTCTGGCTCATGCCGCAACCCGAAGCCGCGCTCGTACTTAACGCGCAGGCATTTCAGTACGATGACGGTGCTCCGTTCATCGACACGCTCATCAGCCTCATTTACGCTGATATGGTGACTTCGCAAACGCAGATCATCAGCCCGATCCTGCACGGACCGATGGATGCGGAGTTGGAATCTCTGGTGAGTGCGCCGGAGGCGGGGCGCGGTCGGGGTCTTGACGCGTACGCGGCGCGCAAGGGCGTCCCGTTTTGGACGGCACCCTTTGTGCTGTATGGGCCCGAGGCGGTGATCCGGGCGAAAGCGGCTCATATCAAAGAGGTCTTCGCGGCGATTCCCGGCGCGGCCGTCCATGAAGACGCGTTCTTCCGGTTTCCCCTGACTGACGAACAGGTCGTAAAGGTGGTCGACAAGGCGCGGATCGGCATTCCGAGCCTCCGTTTCTTCGCTTCCCGGCGGGCGCCCGATGCTCCACCGCTCGAGGGACACATCGACTTCTCTCCGGTCGTGCCCATGAGAGGCGCCGTGATCATCGACGCGATGAATCTCATCACGGCGACCTGCCGCGAGCTGGGCATCGTCCCGCTGGGGGGCATGCCCTTGTTCTATCACACGCGAACGGCGTGCCTCATTTATGCGATTCCGGTGGGTAGAGAAGCGGCGGCCAACAAGAAGGCCCGGGACGGGTTCTCACACCTGATGGACGTGGCGGCAGCGCGCGGTTGGGGGGAGTACCGCATCCATCCGGGTTATATGGATAAGGGAGTACGGCTTTACAGTTTCAACGACAACGCACTTCTGAGGCTTCATGAGAGGTTGAAGGATGCGATGGATCCCAACGGGATCCTGTCCGCGGGACGCTATGGGATCTGGCCGAAGCATTTGCGAGGAGCAGCGCGATGACGCGTCATGTTGCCTTGGCCGCCGGGGCACTGTGTTCGATTCTGTCGGCGGCGGTTCTGGCGACTCCGCCTACCGTGTCGTGGAAGCTGTTTCCGGAGGCGACGGGGCCGGCTGGTGCCTCGACAGGGAAAGCTGAATCTCAGACCGGGAAAGCTGAATTTCAGAACGCCTGCGCCATTTGTCACGGGGCCGGGCCTGATCGGCCGGGGACGAGCTCTTTACAGTTCAAATACGGTGGACGGCTGCCAGCGCTGCTGGAGGAGCGTACCGACCTGACAGCCGAGCGGGTGAAGTATTACATCCGACACGGCATTGCGATGATGCCGGGGTTTCGGAAAACGGAGTTGAGCGACGCGCAGGTGGAGGCGATTGCGAACTATCTCGCCCGCAAACGGTGAGTCTCTCCTCAGTCGTCCGACTCGACTATCTGCGCATAGAGCGGGTTGGCCACCGGAAAGCCTAAAGCCCGAACCTTGGCCTCGTCCACGGGTCCTTTAGGAAAGCCCGTCAATAGCGCCTTACAGCGCATTTCCGCGCCTGCCTTGAACTCGTTGTGGGTCATCACGAACAAACGGTTCGTGAGGATGGCGTCGAGAACCCGCTCTCCCACGGCTACGGGGTCCATCCAGGCGGGCGGCGGAGTGCGAATAGCGAGTTCGGCTTCGATGTCGCGTAGGCCGGTGTCCTGAAACTGCGGGGGGCGCAGGCGCGCGACTTCGTGGATGTTGGTTAAGGTTGGGCCTGGGCTCAACAGCGTAACCCCAACATTATCGTCAGCGAGTTCCGCCCGCAGGGCTTCCGTCAACCCCATGACCCCCGACTTTGCCGTGATGTAGGCGATGCCGCCCGCCATCGGCACGACGGCGCCGATGGACGACGTATTGACGATATGACCGCCTTCACCGTGGGCGAGTATCCGGGGGAGGAAGGTGTGGACGCCGTTGATGACGCCGCCCAGATTCACGCCGAGTATCCAATCCCAGTCGGAGTAGGTCGTGCGCTTCACGTCGCCCATCGCGCCGACGCCGGCGTTGTTGCAGAGGACGTGCACCTTGCCGAAGACCCGTTCGGCCTCCACGGCGGCGGACGCCATCGCGTCACGATCGGATACGTCGAGTTGGATGAATAGCACCTCCTTTTTAGTCCCGAAGTCCTGCCCGAGGTCATGGGCCGCGTGGTCGAGGTGATCCTGACGGACATCGGCAATGACGACCTTCATACCCTGGCGCAGAAAAACGCGGGCCATCCCCAGGCCGATGCCGCTGGCTCCGCCGGTGATGAAAGCTACCTTGCCGGTAACGGCCTTCATGTTGGGTCCTCGCAGCTCGAGGCGGTAAAAACGAGGCGGTGGTGCATTCGAGTCTCGAGAGCTAGCGCTTTTTGCGCGTCAGGTAGGCGGCGATGGCGTTCAGGTCGGCGTCGCTCAGCTCGGTCTTGCGAAAGGGAGGCATGACGGACACGCCGTGACGAACCGTGTACTTGATGAAGTCGGGTGTCAGGTTGGTTCGCTGTTCGAGTAGGGCGGGTAGGGCGCCCTTGTACTTGGCGGCCAGGGCGCGGGTGCCGGGTCTTTCAGGGCTGGGGCCGTGACAGACTGCGCAGGAGTTTTGAAATTGAAGGTAGCCGTTTGGAGCGCCTGGGGGAGGCGTTATTGTCGCTCGCGACCAGGCGATGTATTGGGGGACGTCGGCGGAGCTCGCGGGCATGGCGGCGACGAGCAGGGTCATGAAGGCCAGGCTCATGTAGGCGAGGGCCACGCGGGGCGGACGCGCGTTTGCAGTGCTCATCGTTTTTCCCGCAAATGCTTCGGCCAGATACCATACCGGCCGGCCGAGAGGATGCCGTTGGGGTCGACGGCATCCTTGATGGTTTCGTGGAAGCGCAACAGGGCGTGGTTGTTGTATGAATAGACATTCATGACGGCGTCCTGGTAGGCCGGGCCGGTGCGATATTCACCCCAGCCTTTTTCGGCGGCGAGTTGGATGACTTTGTAGAAGGCGGCGCGGTGCTTCTTGTTGGTCTCGATATCGGTGCTGACCGGGAAGCCGAAAATGAAAATGGCGGCGCGCTCCCAATACCAGGCGGGCAGCGCGAACCGGAGCAGCGGCAGATCGAATTCGCGCGCCGCGGCGGCGAAGACTTCGTTAGCCTCGAAAATCGCCGCGGCGCTGCGTGGAATAATGGGTGAGAACCACATGTGCCCGTGCCAGGGGTTGGGCATGCTGCTCGAGCGGGCGCCGATGGAGAACAGGTTCAGGCTCGGCATGCCGAACTCGGGCAAACGGGCGGAGTCGTGGGCTTCGTTCGGGAGCGGGAATCGATAGGAGTCGCCATCCTGGAATTTGATTCCCGGGATGACCGAAAGCTTGTCCTTGCAGTATTCCCACTGGGCCGCGATTGCCTTCGCGGGTCCGTAGAACTTCAGGGTGAAGGACCAGTAGGCGAGACCGTGGCGCTGGCCGTAGGCCTCCAGTCCCTCGTGTTGGCCCGCTTCGGCTTTGTCCCTCAGGGCCAGGAGTTCGGGGTCAACAGTAGGCTCGGGCACATCTACTGCCAAACTCCGCGATTGCTCCGCGATCGAGACGATGCCCAGCAGGGGGCTCGAGGAATCCGGTATGCCGTTCGTGACACCGCTGTTTTCGAGCAAGGTCATCAGTCTGACGAGCTCGTGCAGGTCATCGCGCTTGGCGGCCAACACTGTGCCGGTCATGTAGGCTTCGGGCTCGGGCATTAGCCAGAAGCCCATCTTGGTCACGATGCCAAAGTTGGACTGGGAGAACATGCCATCCACCCAGGGACCGAAGCCGGTCTTGTACTGTTGCCAGGTCTTCGCGCCGGGCAGAGCGCCCATCCCGGTGCGCATGAGCTCGCCGTTGGGGAGGACGATTTCCATTCCGCAATGGGCGTCGAAGTGATTGCGGAATTGGGGCCGCGTATAGCCGCCGCCTCGATCGAGCGCATTGCCCATGACGCTGCCCCAACCCGGGTCGGGGCAGTCGATCCAAACCTTGAGTTTGCGCTCGGAAATATGCCGGTACAGGTCGAAGTAACTGACACCCGGCTCGACCAGCGCGGTGGCGTTCTCCTCGCTGACTTCCAGGATGCGGTTCATCCGCTTGAGGTCGAGAACGACACTGCCGGAGTAGGCGGGCGCGGAGCCGCCGTAGCCGAGGTTCCGCCCAGTCGAGATCGGATAGAGAGGAACTTTGTACTGATTGGCGATCCTGACGATCTGCTGGACCTGTTCGACGCTGTCAGGTGCCAGCGCCGCCGAGGCGATGCGCTCTTCGGGTTCGCCGAGGAACGGTGAGAAGGCATCCTTGTAGAGGTCGACGTCTTCTTCTTTCGTAAAGACCCACTCTGCGCCGATTGCGGTCTCGAACTGACTGACTGCTGCTGCAAAATCAGACGGGCGCAATCCAGGGGGTGTTCTCATTCAGGTCCTCCACACTTCGGGGTGCTCCGCTGGGACACGGCTGTTCTCAAGCCCGCGCGCTGGGGGCGATGACCCAGGAGTACAGGGGTTCACTCGGCTCGCTGGCGGTCGGGGCGCATTGGCCGACACAGGTTATGGTTGATACGCCGTTGCGGTTTAACGGCACGGGTTTCGCCAGGGGTGAGATGCCGGCCATCAAAGCTGCGATTTCCACCGGCCACGCGTCCCGACCGCTCAGTTTGCGCGGCGTGGCTTCGGGCTGTTGCGCGGCTACTTCGAGGCGATGCTCGATCGTCCGATCCGAGCGGCGCTGGTGCGAACCGCGGTAGACCACGCGCATGCCGTGGTCCCACGCGAGGCGTTCCAGGCAGAAGAGGGCTCCGTACGTTGTGACACCGGCAATTGGCACCGCGGTCTCTTTCCAGCGTGGATGTAACTCGGAATACCACACGTCGGTGACATCACCGGAAATCGGTCGGATCGCAATTTCGCGCTGTTGCGCGGCCCATGAAAATAGCCTGCTGTCGGAGAACCTGCGGTCAAAGAGGGCGGCGTAGAGAGGCAGGCGTGGGGAATCGCGCAGGAAATTGTGTACGGTGTCTGCGTATTCGGGTTGTGCCGGCTGTAACCGTTGTGGCGAGAGTACTTCGCCCGCCGTCGCCGCCAGTGCGCCACCGACCGATGCGGTGAGTGTTACCTGTATGAACTCACGTCGGGTAGTCATGTGCTTACTCCGCTGCGGCAATCGCCAGGTCGGACAGGCGTTGGAAGCGTTCGACATTATCTGCCTCGTTCATCACGCCGGCCGTGAGACAAACGAAGGTGAGATCGAGTTTCGGATCCACCCAGAACAGCGCACTACCGGCGCCCGCGTGTCCGAAGGTGCGTGGGGAGGAGAGTGTCCCGAACTGATGGTGGCAGATGGCGTCACCGCGCAGCGAGAACCCCAGGCCTATGTAGGCGGGGTAGGGTGCCCAACCTCGCGAGAGGGCGAGCTGTTTGTAGAGTTCGTTCGGCCGATCGCCCGTCCGGTTGAGCGTCGCCTGATCGAGTAACGCGGGTGATAACACGCGGACGCCATCGAGGGCGCCGCCCTGACGTAACATTTCGGCAAATCTCAATAGATCGCCCGTGGTGGATACCGCGCCGACCCACGGCATCTGTGCGTCTGGCTCTTCAAAAGCGCCGTTCGGACCCAGGTTACTGTGCCCAAGATGATCGATCGGCATGGGGTCGATGAAGTGGGGCACGACGTGTCGCGATTTCAGATCGGCGCGAAGGCCGATGGCGGTGTCTTTGAGCTTCAGGGGCTCGAGAATCTCGTCGATGACGATCTGACGGTATGAGCGCTGTCGCGTATCGATCCGACGGATCGCTTCACCGATGAGAGCGTGCGCGGCCATGGGCGAGTAGGTCACGCGCTCGCCGGGGAGCGCCTCGCTATGGACGTTTTCGCAGATCGCCGTAATGATTTCCGGCAACTGATCGATGTACATACCGGGTCGGGGCGTAAACACCGCCGGCAGGCCGGAACTGTGTGTGAGCAGGTGGTAGAACGTGATCGTCTCACGCGAGCCACCGCCAAACTCCGGAATGATGGCCGACACCCGCGTCGTCAAGGCCAACTCGCCACTTTCGATCGCCTTGAAAAGCAGGACGTTCGTGAATGCCTTGGTGACGGAGAAGATGCTGAACACAGAGCTCTTCTCCAGCGCACGCCGGCTGTCGCGATCGGCATGTCCCAACGCCTCGAACAGGCCCACCCTGCCGTGACGCGCCACTGCGAGCACCGCGCCGAAGTAGCGACGCTTGCTGATGTCGCCCTCGATCGCGGCTTTGAGCTTCAGCAGTCGCGCTGCTGACAGTCCGGCACCGGTATCCGCCATTTCGACAACCCCCTCCGGCGCGCAACTGCGCGCGCGAGCCGCTTGCTCGGCACTGACTTTATACGAGAGTATAAACTCGGGTCGTGGCTGTCAATGACTGGCGGACAATGCGCTCCCGCGCCTCACGAGTCCGCGAAAGGCGCGGCATTCACGCCGTTCATCAGGAAATGCAGGATCCAGCTCGAGGCGACCGGCTCGCTCACGTCGGCTTCGCCGAGGTAGAAACGGCCGACGCGCTCGCCGTAGACCTGCGAAAACACCTGCGCGCCGATCACGCAGTTGATGCGCCAATCGAGCTCGGCGGCTGACAGCCCCGGGCAGGCCCGGCGCATGAGGGCCAGGAACAACTTGATCGGCTCGTCGAAGATTCTCGACATTTCGGCAATCACCTGCGGTGCAGGATCCATCAGCGCGCGGCCGTAGAGCAGCCGGAAGCGCTTGCGACCCGTGGGGCTCTCCATATCGGGACCGTAAGCATCGGGAGAGATCCCAATGAAGAAAGTCGACTCGATCAGAGTGCGCAGAACCTCCAATGCGTCCACACGCGCACCCTCCGGCACGCTTGCCTCCAATGCCCGCATGCGGCGCATATGCTCGTCGCGTAGCGGCCGGAACCGTCGCTCGAAGAGTTCGCGAAAGAGGGCGCGCTTGCTGCCCCAGTAATGCTTGAGGGTGCCCAGATTCACGCGTGCGCGCGCCGTGATCGCCCGGATCGTGGTGCCCTCGTAACCGTGCTTGGCAAACACTTCCTCGGCTGCATCGAGGAACTTGGTCATGGTTTTTTGTGCGGCGGGGGTTGCGGAGGCGCGGGCTCGTTTCGTCACAGGGTGTTTCCGGGGGTGCCTATTTTGAGCTAGTCGTGTCCGCTAGGAGGCCGGTTTATTGAGCAGCCGGGCCGGCCGAGCCCGCCTGGGCAGTGTTCGGTGGCGGGGAGGTTGCGTCGGTGTGCTCTTGTCGACGCATCGCCGGCAGCGCGCTCACCTCGACTATGTCGGTTGCCAGGTCAGTCTGTCTGAAGCCCGTCACCGTGATGAGTGCTTCGAACGAGTCGGGCAGCGCGCCGCCGGTTTTCGCGCGCACCTTCGCCGCGAGGCTCGCCAGTCCCTCGGGCGAAGTCAGGGTGCGCACGTTCTGCAGCAGACCCGCGTTACTCAGCCCGGAAGTGAAAATCATGATGTGGTTGCCTGCGGGACCCGGGAATTTCGCGAAGAGGGCGTAATCCATCCGCTGCCCGGCGAGCGAGCCTTCCGGGATGAATACCTTCTGCGTGTTGAGATCGATGAGGCGCGGGCCTGCGGAGTCGAATCGATAACGCGAGCGGAGTTGATAGTAGCCCGCCAGCGGACCCAAACCCACGATCGGGCCTACGTAGATGATGTCATTGCGGCGGATGTCGTCCGCCTGCAGATCGTCGCGAACCTCGACCTCCACGCGCCGGCCGGGCGTGTCGACGATACGCAGCACGGCGGACATGCCGATAGCGGCGCTCTTCTGGATCATCGACACGTAGCGCTGGCCGCGCTCCGCGGCGAACGCAGGGTTGTCGGCGAGGATGGCGCGCAACTGCTCGCTGGAGTTGATTTCCGCATCACGCACGGTGAGGGTATGGCCGGTTTTCGGATCGATCTGCGTGAACATGAACAAATCGCCGAGCACGATGGTGAGCGGCCGGGGACTGTCCACCATGTTCGCCCAGACCGGACTTTCGCGGACGCGCCGGGTCGCCGCATCGACCGTCACATTGCGGCTTACGCTCCAGAAGTGGACGTTCGTCGCCAGGGACAGGACCAGCAATGCCAGCGCGATGGCGGCGGTCCACATCCAGGGACGGCTTCCGCCGTTCGAGGTCGCCGCGGAGTAGGCGCCGGCACCACTGGATAAGGACCCATTACCCGGTGGGGCAATCCCCGTAGCGGGTGTCGTTACCGCGGCTGGATTTTGTTTAACGAAAGTGAGCCGGTAGCCGCCCTTGGGAATCGCGAACTGCAGCGGGTCGCTATGGCCGCCGCCCGCGTAATACTCCCTGAGCTTCTGCCGCAGCGTGCGCACTCCCACGCGCACCACCGAGTCCTCGGCGCCGTTGAAGGAGGCATCTTTGCCGAAAACGTCTTGAGCGATCTCCGTTTCCTTCGGCGCGTCGTCGCGCAGGGAGCGCTCGAACAGGTAGGCCAGGAGCTTGCGGCCGCTTTCGGATTTACCGAGCTGCTCCGAGGCGAGCAGCCTTTCCAGGTGGGTCCGGGCCTCTGCGGGGTCGACGTCAGTCATGGAGGCTCGTAGCGGTTAAGTGCACGTTACTAACGACGTTGCCACGGGTGCACTAACCGTTTGGCACTTTTAGATAGTAATCCATCGTCGTACTTAAGACCCCGTCGAATCGCGTGGGACGTTTGAGGGGGCTTGTTTGTCGAAGCGTGACTTTCCGGCGGCCGCGGTGGCCGTTTGCTTGACCCTGCTGTCAGCAACGGCGGCCGTGTGTCTGGGCGCGATGCCCGCCGAAAAGACGCCCCCACCCCCGAAACAGTGGGGGGTATTAGCCCAGTATTGCGTCAAATGCCATAACACCGAGGATTGGGCCGGTGGCGTGGCGTTCGATGCCTTGAGCCCGGCTGAGATTCCCACCGATGCGCAGACGTGGGAGAAGGCGATCCGGAAGCTTCGGACCGGCATGATGCCGCCCGCCGGCAAACCTCGTCCCCCGCGAGCCGTGCTCGATGGCTTCGCAACGGAGCTCGCGACGCGGCTCGATGACGCGGCCGGCCCGCGTCCCCTTCCGGGTGCCAAGTCGCTACACCGCCTGAACCGCACCGAATATGCGAATGCTGTTCACGACCTCCTGTCGTTTGACGTGGATGCGTCGACTTTGTTGCCCGCCGACGATGCCGCAGAGGGTTTCGACAACATTGCGGACGTACTGAGCGTGTCGCCCACGCTCATCCAGAGCTACATATCGGCGGCCATGAAAATCAGCCGCTGGGCCGTAGGCGATCGCACGCTAGCGCCCACGCTAGTGAAGTATTCCGCGCCTCCCGGCCTGTCACAAGACGAGCATATCGAGGGTTTGCCTCTCGGTACGCGCGGCGGCATTTTGGTCACCCACTATTTTCCGCTGGATGCGGAGTACGAGTTCCGCATCCGCACCGGCCGCCCGGGCCTGCCCATTGGACTCGGCGGAGACGGCCCTTCGCCCGTTGATATCACCATCGACGGCCAGCAGGTGAAGGTAACGGACACGAGCAAATTCCGCATCCCGGTCAAGGCGGGACCGCGCGTCATCGGCGTGGCCATCATCGATAGGCGCCATTCCGCGGGCGTGGATGAGCTCTACGCAAAGGCGCTGGCGCGCCCGGCCACCATCGATAACTACACGATCAATGGACCCTACGACCCCATCGGACCCGGGGACACACCGAGCCGCCGCGCCATTTTCGCGTGTTATCCGAAGGAAGCGCAGGAGGAGGAACGCTGCGCGCGCCAGATCCTGACACGCCTGGCGACCAGGGGATTCCGCAGGCCCATGACGACCAGCGATCCTGCCGTCGAGACGCTTATGCAGTTCTATCAGGCGGGGCGTGAATCGGGAGTTTTCGAGGACGGTATCCAGGAAGCGGTCGCGCGGCTGCTGGCCGATCCGCAGTTTTTGTATCGCGTCGAGGCGGAGCATCCAGAGCTTGCGGACGGTGCCATCTATCGCATCAGCGACATCGAGCTGGCCTCGCGTCTGTCGTTTTTCCTCTGGAGCAGCATCCCGGACAACACATTGTTGGATCTCGCCGCCAGCGGACAGTTGAGCCAGCCCAAGGTACTCGAGCAGCAGGTGCGGCGCATGCTCGCGGACCCGCACTCGAATGAGTTGGTGACGAACTTCGCGGGACAATGGCTGCGTCTGCGCGAGCTGCACGGCTCGCAGCCTGCCGATCCGGAATTCGATGACAACCTGCGCGTGGCCCTGGAGCAGGAAACGCAGATGCTGTTCGGCAGCGTTGTGCATGAGGACCGCAGCGTCATCGACCTGCTCGACTCGAACTACACGTACGTGAACGAGCGATTGGCGCGGCATTACAGCATTCCAGGTGTCTATGGCAGCTACATGCGCCGCGTCGCATTGCAGAAGGACTCGCCGCGCCTGGGGATTCTCGGCCAAGGCAGCATTCTCACGATCACTTCCGCGGGCGACAGAACGTCGCCGGTTCAGCGTGGCGCGTTCGTCATGGAGACGCTTTTTGGCGCTCCTGTGCCTCGCCCGCCGCCGGGTGTGAACACTGACCTCAACCAGGACCCCACGGCTGGGCATCCCGTGACCGTACGCGAGCGGCTCGAGAAGCACCGCGCAAATCCAACATGCGCGGCTTGTCACCAGATCATGGATCCGATCGGCTTCTCGCTGGAGAACTTCGATCTCGACGGCCGCTGGCGCACCACCGAAGGCAACTCGCCGATCGACGCGTCCGGCAAGCTAGTTGATGGAACACCGTTGAATGGGGTGAAGGATCTGCGTGCCGCACTGCTTTCGCGCTCCGATGCCTTCATGACGAGTTTCACCGAGAAACTCCTGACTTATGCACTCGGACGGCGGATCGAGTACTACGACGAGCCCTCGATCCGCGAGATAACGCGCGGCGCCCGTGGTGAGAACTATCGTTTCTCCGCGGTCGTCCTCGGCATTGTTCGCAGCGCGCCATTCCAGATGAGGGTGAAGGAGAAAGAATGAACAAGAATCCCACGTTGCTTTCGCGTCGTGCCATGTTGGAAGGGATGGGTCTCGCAGCGCTTGCGCCGCTCGTGGCGGCGCGCAGCCGTGCGCAAGACGCCCCGCCTCCGCCGGCCGCTCCCGCCGCCGCGGCGGCTGGCGACGGCGCGGCTCCCGCGGTGTCGCAGTTGCCGCTGAAGACGACCGGCCTCGAGCACATGGGCACCATCGTCCCGGACGTGGAAGCCGCGGGTAAGTTTTATGGGCGCCTCTTCAATCCTGAGATCTTCAAGGAGAAAGACCCGCCGCTGCGCTACTACGTAACGCTCGGTGTTGGTTATCTCGCGCTGGGTACGCACGGCTCTGCGCCGAAGGGATACTTCGATCATTTCTGCGCGTTGGTGGAGAACTACGACCCGAAGGCCATGGCGGAGCAGCTCAAGGCGGAAGGGCTGCCGCCGGGCAAGTTCGGGATCATCCCGGACCCGGACGGCTGCGGCTTCCAGTTGTTGGGTGTGCCGGGCGGACTCGCGAAGACAGTTGTTCCGGCCGGACGCATCGTGCCCGAGGAAGCGCTGGTGAAGCCGGTGCACCTCGACCATGTGGTGTTGCGTACTACGGATATCGAGAAGTCTCTGATGTTTTATCGGAGATTTCTCGGGAAGGAAGAGAACAACAAACATCACTCTGAGCAGGCGTGGTTCCAGATCGCGCAGACACGCCTGGGCCTGGAGCAGGTGCCGACCGGTGAGATGGGTCACATCGATCGCATCGGCGTCAAGGTTCAGTCGTTCGATCACAAGATGGTCGCCCGCGAGTTAAAAAAAATGGGCGCGATCGTCACGCGCGAATCGCGCAAGGGATTGCTGTTCACGGACCCGGTCGGACTCACCATGGAGCTGCAACCCGTTTAAGACGGCCAGATGCTCATCGAGGCAACCATGTTTTATCTCACGAAGAAACACCTGTCGCGCCGCGCGGTCCTGCAAGGGGCCGGCGCGGTGTTGTCATTGCCCCTGCTGGAATCGATGATCCCAGCGGGAAGGGCCATTGCCGCGGACGCCAGTGCCGCCACACCGCGAGCACGGTTGGCTTGTGTCTACGTGCCGCACGGCGCGGTGATGAGCCACTGGACGCCGACGAAGGTGGGCACGGGTTTCGAGTTCCCGGAGATTCTGATGCCGCTCGAGCCGTTCCGCGATCGCGTGAATGTGGTGAGCGGACTCGCTCTGCCACTGGCATACGGTCAGGATGCATCCGCCGGCGCGAATCACACCCGCTCTTCCGCCGTGTATCTAGCGGGCGCTTCCCCCGGGACCGGCTCGGAAGCGGAGTTAGGGATAACCGTCGATCAGGTTGCCGCCAAACACATCGGGCAGGATTCGCCGCTGCCTTCTCTGGAGCTGTCCATCGAGGATGGCAGCCTGAGCTGCGGCGCCGGCCTGTCCTGCGCCTATCGCAACACGATTTCCTGGCAGGGGCCGAAGTCGCCGCTGCCCATGGAGAACAATCCGCAGGTGGTGTTCGAGCGGCTGTTCGGTGATGGCGCAACCGCGCAGCAGCGCGCGGCGCGGCGGGTCGAGGCGCGCAGCCTGCTCGACTCGATCACCTCGGAAGTGTCCTCGTTGCAGAAGACGCTGCCGGCCACCGACCGCGCACGCCTCGACCGCTATCTCACCGATGTGCGGGAAGTCGAGCGGCGCATCACCCTGGCTTCGCAACAGGTGCCGGCGGGAATGAAGCTGCCGACCGCGCCGAGCGGCATTCCTGACGATTTCGAGACGCACATCAAGATCATGTTCGATATGCAGGTGCTTGCCTGGCAGGCGGACGTTACTCGCGTCTCGACGCTCATGTTCGCGAAGGAAGTGAGCAATGCGATCTACCCGGCCAGCGGCATCCGCGAGCCGTTCCACAACCTGTCGCACCATTCAAACATTCAGGAAAACATCAACAAGCTGGTGCAGCTCAACCAGTACCACGCTAAGACGTTCGCGTACCTCGTGAAGAAGCTGCAGGATGCCCCGGACGGCGACGGCACCCTGCTCGATCACTCGCTCATCATGTACGGCAGCGGCATGAGCAACAGCAACCAGCACGACCACCGGCCGCTGCCCATCGTTTTGGTGGGCGGCGCCTGCGGCAAATTGCAGGGCGGCCGGCACATTCACATGGATGGCGAGCGGACGCTGTCGAATCTTCTGCTGGCGATGCTGCACAAACTTGATGTGCCGGCGGAGTCCTTTGGGGACAGCACCGGCGTGGTCGAGATATAAGAAGCCGTGCCCATGAAGACGCGACTCGCGTGTTGGGTTCTATTGGCGTCCGCGGGCGCTGTCGCGGGGCTGTGGGCCGGCGAGGCTCTGGCGGATGAGGTCGGGGGCGAGCGTGCTGGCAATGTCAACATCGCGGATGTCGCGGAGAAAGGCGATGTCAAGACAGTACGCGAGATGCTCCGGCACCACGCCGACAGTAACGCTCCCGGACATGATGGCACTCCGGCGTTGCACTGGATCGTGCGTCTGCAGGATGTTGATACCGCCCGGCAATTATTGCGCTCGGGGGCCGACGCGAACGGTGCGAACCGCTACGGAGTGAGAC
>JAQGOE010000034.1 GCA_028293725.1 Gammaproteobacteria bacterium
TGACCGCGCCGGAGATGACTGTACTAGTTGGTGGCCTACGCGTGCTCAACGCCAATGTTGGGCAGTCAAAGTACGGCGTCTTCACCCATAAGCCGGAAGCGCTGACGAACGACTTCTTCAAGAATCTAATCGACATGCGTACGGAGTGGGAAGAGATGTCCGACGCTAAGGAAACGTTCGAAGGCCACGATCGAAAGACGGGCGATCTCAAGTGGAGTGCCACTCGCGTCGATCTGGTTTTCGGCTCTAACTCAGTGCTGCGGGCCCTCGCCGAAGTGTATGGAAGCTCGGATGCGCAGGAGCAGTTCTTGCACGATTTCGTGGCGGCCTGGACGAAGGTGATGAACCTGGATCGTTTTGACCTCCGGTAATTGTCCGCAAGCACGCGTACCAACTTCGACCTGTGTCCGGTTAATTCCGGACCAGGTCGAGTAGCGTTGGGAACGCCAGCGGCCTTCCCAACCGTCCAGCTGCAGGTTCTCCTGCTCGTGAGCTCTCAATCCCCTGTTGCCAGAAAAAGCTTTCGACGTTGATCGGCGAAAGGCGTATACCTCCAACCCAGCTTGTCGGGTAAAGAGGGAAGGCAAAATGAAAAGAACCATCACGGTCACGTCAATACTGCTGGCTCTTCTGTCCGTCCCGTTGCCGCTCGTCGCACAGCAATCTGTTGGTCATGCGAGAACGGGAACGCTCACACACAGCGCAACGGTTGATTTGCTCCATGAGTCCGCTCCCCTGAGCCTAACACCCGCTGCACCCGTGGCTCCCCGGCAAAGGGGCGCGCGGTTGCGTCACCCAAAGAACTCTGCTTCACCCAACTCTGCGCAAGCCAGCCTCGCGCTCGCTGCAGGCCGATCGCCCCAGGCGCAAGAGGCTGCTCTGACACTAGTTGATTTCGAGCACTCCAAAAGCATCCTGAGCAATTTCGATGGCGTGAGCAGTCTCGACAGCGCCGTTACTAACTTCGGCGCCGAATTTGAGCCGCCTGACCAGGGACTTTGCGTCGGGAATGGATTCGTGGTCGAGGCAGTGAACTCGGCTTTTACGATTTACAGGCGTAACGGTTCCGTGGTTACCGGGCCGTTTAATGTGAACGTGCTGTTCAATGAGGGGCTGACGGAATTCACGAGCGATCCGCGCTGCTACTTTGACAAGGCGACGCACACATGGTTTGCCATCATTCTTTTTATCTCCGCCGACAATACGGAGGCGCGCACGGACATCGCAATAAATTCATCGGGCGATCCCACCACGCCGTGGAGGGTTTACCACCTCGAAGCGACTGACGACGGCACCAGTGGCACGCCCGTTCACGTTGGCTGCCCATGTCTTGGCGATCAACCGCTGCTGGGGATCGACCGCCAGAATGTTTACATCTCCACGAATGAGTTCTCGATCCTGGGGCCGCAAGCAAACGGTGCACAGATTTATGCGGTTTCGAAGCGTGACCTGATCAAGGGCGCGACCAACGTTCACTTCGTTCATTTTGAAAATCTGACGATTGCGGGAAATCCAGCTTTTTCAGTGCAGCCCGCCATCACGCAACCGGGGAACGGCAGCGAGGACCCCGAATATTTTCTGGCGTCACTCGATCCCACGGGAACATTCGACAACCACATCGGCGTTTGGGCACTGGCCGATCAAGAGAAAGTATCCACGGGCGGAATTCCGACGTTAACGAATACGGTGATCACCTCGGAAGTGTATGGCGTCCCGCCCCCTGCAGTGCAAGAGGGCTCCACGAGCCTGTTGGACACTGGCGATGATCGCATGCAGCAAGTCCAGTTCATCGGGGGGGAATTGTGGGGTGCGCTGAACACAGCGCTCACTTTGCCCGGCGATCCCACGCAGCTTTCGGCCAATGCCTGGTTCGAAATTCATCCGCGAGTGCACGATCGCCAAATCACCAAGGCTGACATAACGAGGCAAGGATACGTAGCTTCAGCTGGCAATTTCCTGTCCTACCCTGCGATTCAGGTCAGCCCGAATGGAAGCGCCGCAATGGTGTTCACTCTCTCGGGTCCCAGTTTTTTCCCCAGTGCCGCGTATGCACGCATGCCTAAAGACGGGAGCTCATTCGGCCGAATCAAAGTCGCGGCAGTCGGCAGCGGTGCCTATGATCCAAGCGCCACGCGCTGGGGTGACTACTCTTTTGCCATCCTCGATCCGAGTGGTGACGGCATTTGGCTGGCAACCGAGTACATTCCACCGCATTCAAGACAAACCGTCGACGGCCTCAGGAACTGGGGCACGCGAGTCCTCGAGGTCAGCAGCACCAGCGAGGACTGATGACTGGTGCGTAGACCTCCGACGTATGAGCGCCGGGGCCGAGCTGGAAGTTAGTCAACGGCTTTCCGTCAAGCGGCCGCACAGACCTGCCCGCAGATCCCCATCACGTGCGCTATCCACGCATTTTCGCGCGCGGGTACCCACACGCAAAAATCGATCGAGGTTATCGGCGATTCCCCTGAGCCGATCCGCACGGCGGCCTCGGTAGCGATCCTCACGCGGCGGGTTCCACGGGTGCAAAACACGGTTAACCCGACGTCAATGTGGCGCGCGAAGTTAGACGTGCTCGTCTGTGCCAGACACGACTAGTCTCCGGGGATTTGCAGTTGTGTGAAGACAGACCTTGTGTTGCAATGTTTGAGATCTCCACTGCCAATCGTACGCAACCAGCCACGGAAGGAGTCCACACCTACGCGCTGAGTGCGGGCTCTATTCAACATTGACGGGGTTTGGAAAAAAGGCCTATGATCAGCAATAGATCCGCCCTTGGCAGTACGCCTGCTCTCACTTCTTCAGAGCTTGCCGAACCCTGGGGCTTTTTTTTGCGGCACAGTAGCCTGACGTTGACGGCCGTGCTGGTAGACGCGGGTTTTTTCCTCAAACGGGCTGCCCGCATCTATGGCCACCAAACGCCCGAGGTGGTGGCGAAGCAGTTGCACCGCATTGCCCTGGACCATCTCAACGATGAACACGGACATCGCGTCGCGCGCCTATACCGTATCTTCGTTTATGACGCGCCACCGGCGGAATGGAGAGGTCATAGGCCAATCAGCAAGCAATCCGTGGATTATGGGCGCTCAGATCCGGCTCAATGGCGACATACATTCCATCAATGTTTGAGGAGTCTACGCAAGGTCGCTCTGCGCCTTGGGCACATACCAGCGACACGGGTGCACTGGCAACTCAAGCAGGATTCGCTCAAAGCGCTGATAGACGGCCGACGCGAGTGGATAAGCATCAGCGATGACGATTTCCGACTCGACCTTCGCCAGAAGGGAGTCGATATGCGCATTGGACTGGATATCGCGTCCCTCGCCTACAAGGGCCAGATCAGCCAGCTTATTCTAATTTCCGGTGATTCGGATTTTGTGCCGGCGGCGAAACTCGCGCGCCGTGAGGGAATCGATTTCGTACTCGATCCGATGTGGTCCACGATCCGCTCCGACCTTCATGAGCACATCGATGGCCTCAGGAGCGTGTGCCCAAAGCCGTGCAAGTAAAAAGTCCTAGTCGTCTTAGTAGATTCAGAATCGGCCACAGCTTTCAAGATCACCGTTGTTCACCATGCTCCTGGTCATGGCGATCGTCACGACGGTGATGACAGGCCCGTTGCTCAACGTCTTCACCCGGCAGCTTACTGGCGATCGAGAGGCGTCGTGCCACCGGTGAATTGCGCCCGGGCCTGTTGCAGGCGGTAGCGATGCTCGCCCAGCCAGCTTATGCAGTGGCGCAATGCCGTCATGGCATAGACAAACTTGAACGCCTGCAGCCGCCGCACGACTTGCGGCGAATCGAACAAATCGCCCGCCAACATCGAGATCACACCCTGCTCGATCTGCCAGACATTGCGTGGCTGCCGAAAGATCCGCCCCATGATCGGACTGTTGAACCGATAGATGAAAAATGCGAATCGTGCCATACCGGCCCGTTGGCGCCTTTCGAGTCTGCGCAGCAGGCGGGCCTCACGCGCCGGCTCACGAAGCGCGGTGTCGACCACCGTGGCGGCCTGCTCGGCCCCACTCATGGCGAGATAAACACCAGAAGAAAACACCGGGTCCAGAAACGCGAAAGCATCGCCGACCATCACCCATCCCGGGCCGCCCATCTGCGTTGAGTCGTAGGAATAATTGCCGGTTACGCGCACGTCGTCACCAATCAACTCGGCATGCTCGATTCGCTTCCTCACGCCTTCGTTCTCTTTCAGGGTTTCCAGGAGGAAATCGACCGCCTTTCCCTTGCGCTGCTTCAGATAGGCAGGACGACACACTGCCCCGATGCTCATGACAGCATCCGGCAGTGGAATCATCCACATCCAACCGTGGTCGAAGCGATAGATACTGATATTGCCGGCATCCTCGCCCGGACGGCACTCGGCCCCACGAAAGTGCCCGAATATTGCAGCACTCTGGTGCTCGACGTTCTTACGGCGCAAACGCTTTTTGGACGACAGGAAAGTATCGCGGCCCGTAGCATCCACTACATACTGGGTCGTAATCCGGTAACTGTGTCCGTCCTCGGTGCGGACTTCGATGTTGCTCCGGCGAGAATCAACTTGCTCGACCGCAACCACCTCGTGGCCTTCCCGCGCATCCGCGCCTGTCGCACGTGCATGGTCGAACAACATCTTGTCAAAGTCTTGGCGCCACACCTGATACGCGTGTGGCGGACTGTTTCCAATGGCGCGCTTGAATGCGAATGTGTTGTAGCCGCGCTCATTGTCCGCCTCGAAATCGGCGCCAGGCTTGAACACGCCCATGGCCTGGACCTTGTCCAGTACCCCGAGTCGCTCGAACAAGGGCAGGTTCATCGGCAGCAGCGATTCGCCGATGTGAAAGCGTGGATGGTGGGCCTTCTCCAGCAGGATGACCTTGCGGCCCAGCCGGGTCAGCAGGATCGCCGCCGTACTGCCCGCCGGGCCGCCCCCCATGATGAGGACTTCGCACGCACAATCCTGGGCCATGAGGCTCACACTCGAGTCTAAAACCCCAAACGATACCCCATCGGTGCCGAATTGTCCTGTGACAGCAAAAACGCACCCGCGCCGCCGGGTGTTTATAGGTCAGTCTAGGGTGTGAGCTGCTGAAAAAACTGATAGTTGCCGCGCCCCCGGGCCTTGGCGTTGAGCAGCGCAGTGTCAGCATTCTTCAAGAGTGTCTCGGCATCCATACCGTCATTGGGATATACACCGATGCCCACGCTCACCGTGACATGCAACTCCTGATGCTCGATGCGATGGGGTGTGCTCTGAGACGCGAGTATCTTGTGTGCACTCACGGCCGCGTCCTGGCTATGAGCAACTTCCGGGAGCAGCACCACGAATTCATCCCCACCGTAACGACTGACAGTGTCCGAGCTGCGCACGCAAGTCACCAGACGTTGTGCGATTGACTTTAGAAGCCGATCGCCGATCGCATGACCGCGGGTATCGTTGATGTGCTTGAAGCGGTCCACATCCACAAATAGCGCAGCAAGTGCTGTGTGATGACGGTGTGCCGATGCCATCGCCTGCGTCAGCCGGTCGTTCAGCAACATGCGGTTGGGCAACTCGGTCAGAAAGTCGTGTTGGGCCAAATATGACATTCTGAGCGACATCGCGCGCGCCGCACTCACGTCGTGGAAAACAATCACGGCGCCGATCACCTGGCCGCGCCGGTCGTGAATGGGAGCAGCCGTATCCTCGATGGCCGATTCATACCCGTCGCGGCGGATCAGGACGCAATTTGCGCTCAGGCCGACGGTCCTGTTATGCAGGATCGCCATCGCGAGAGGATTCAAAGCAGGTTCGCGGCTGTCACCATCGATGAGCCGCAGCACCTCCTGCAGCGGCCGTCCAGATGCCTCCTGCCGCGACCAGCCCGTCATACTTTCCGCGACCGGATTGAGATAGGTGATGTTGCCTGCGACGTTGATGCTGATGACCGCATCGCCGATCGAGGCCAGCGTGACCTGCGCACGCTCCGTCTCCAGGAACAGCGCCTGGGCGTTGGCTGACCGCTCGAGCATGCTGGCCAGGGCCTTTGGCATCGAATAACCGTCGAGTCGCTCCTCCAGCAGATAGTCTTGCGCTCCGCGCTGGACCGCAAGCCTCGCGACATTCTCGTCGCACGAGCGGCTCAAGACCAGGATCGGAACGTCCGGCCGTGTACGGAACAGCGTGTCGAAGGTCTCGATTCCCCGGCTATCGGCGAGGAAAAGGCCGACCACGATCGCTGCGATTTCCCCTTCCCGTGGGTCGCCCAATCGTTCGATAGCGGCTGCGCATCGACTGACCCATTCGACGTTGAATGGACCGTCGCGTGAGTCGGACAGCGAGCGCCGAACGGCCTTGGCTTCCGCGGCGTCCGCCAGGACGAGAAGTATATTCCGAGACACCGCGCTCGCTGCACTAATCACCGCGGGGGCGCCGGCCACAACGACGCTCTAAGTTTCCATGGGCAGACAAACGGTGAACTCGCTTCCCTGCCCGAGTCCGGCGCTCGCCCCCGTCACGCTTCCCCCGTGCAACTCGACCAGGTTGCGAACCAACGCAAGCCCGATGCCGAGCCCCGATTGAGAGCGCGGCGCTGCTTCATCCGCTTGCCTGAAAAAACCGAACAACCGCGGGAGCACCTCCGGCGCGATACCGATCCCCGTGTCTCGGACGCGAACGACGGCCTCACCGTCTCGCATATGCACCGTTACCGTCAACTCGCCACCCATGTCCGTGTACTTCGATGCGTTGGCGAGCAGATTCACGAACACCTGCTCCAGCCGCCCAGGGTCGGCGTACAACCACACGGGCCCGTCCGGGAACGCGGTGGCCAGTCGGTGATTACGCTGTTCGATGTCCGATTCGAGCGTTTGGATTGCCTTGTTCAGGACGTCGCGCAGATCTATCCGTTCGCGCTTCAGGTGCAGGCACCCGTGAGTGATCCTGGATACGTCCAGAAGGTCATCGACGAGTCGGGTCATTCGGCGGACCTGCCGCTCGATCATCGCTTCTATCGTCTGCGGTGCAGGAGTGCCCTCCGACCGATGGCTCAGAAGACGGATACCATTGTGGATCGCCGCAAGGGGGTTCCGCAGCTCATGACCGAGTATCGCCAGAAACTCGTCCTTGCGGCGGTTGGCGACGGTCAGCTCCTCCACTCGCAATCGCGCCTGGCACAGTGTGTACGAGGCATTACTGCAGACAGCGCTGTCTATCGTTCTGGCGTACCTGGGGGGATAGATGTTATGGACGCTCTCGCCGTTGATCTGCGCCTGCTGGCCCCACCATCTCACATCGCTCATAGACCCTCCCGTTGCAATATCGGCTGGTCAGGTAGGTAGCGGCGAGGAGTACTGGCCCGCGCCGAACCCCCCTCTAGGATCGCACGGTGCACCGGCGCCGGAAGTTCTTCTGTACGGTGGAGCGCATAGTGGCTCGGGGGCTAGACACAGGCGACCGCGCGAATGACGCCGATCAGGTCGCTGCTGCGAGCCCCATGATCTTGACGTGTTGGTAACAGGAACAGGAAGAGGCTTCGAGACCCTGCTGATCGAGAATCGCGATTGTGCCGCGTCGGTAGCGGATCAGTTTCCGGCGTTGCAGCGCGCTGGCAGCCGCCGTCACGCCCGCCCGTCGCACACCCAGCATGTCCGCAATGAATTCCTGCGTGAGATGGAATTCGCCGGGCGGCAAGCGCTCGTGAGTCATCAGTAACAAACGTGCGAGCCGCGCCTCGACCAAGTGGAAGCGGTTACAGGCCGCGGTCTGGGTAACCTGATTCATCAAAGTATCGGTGAAGTGGAGCAGCGCTCGCTGCAACGCCGGGCTGTGGTGTAATTCCCGCAGAAAGCGGGCAGACTTGATGCGCACGGCCGTACCCGCTCCCTGCACCAAGGCGCGAACCGACGCAGTCGTGATGCCCAGTGCGAGGCGAGAGCCGACCATGCCCTCACGGCCGACCAGTCCGACCTCCAGAGCCCGGTGGCCCTCGACGACCGTCAACAAAGACACCACGCAGTCGCTGGGAAAATAGACGTGCCGCATCTGTTCGCCGGGCTCGTAGAGCACCTCACTGTAAGTGAGATTGACCGGCTCGAAGCCTGCCAGCAGCCGCTCATATTCTTTGGCGGGCAGAGCAGCGAGCAGACGGTTCGGAGCATCTGCCTGTGCAATCGCCGCGATTCGGCTCGCCTTCGTGTGTCGGAACCTACTTGCGGCACTGGCGCGCTTGCGCTCGCTGACATTCTCGCGTGTAACGACCGCGTGCACCGCGCCGTTTCCGGCGATACTCGCGATGGTCAAGACAAACGCGCAATGCCCACCCGAAGAGCCACAGACATACTGGCAACGAAACAACGCGCGCTCGCCGGCCAACACCTGGCGGACCCGCTCCGCGACCTCCTTGGCGCAGGCGCGTTCACTTGCGTCAGCGCCCCTGCACGCCGCGAGGAAATTGACACCCTCGCAGACACCGAGGCCGGCGCCGGAATGCGCGGCGGCAAACGTGCGCCACCCCCTGTTAGTCACTACGACCGTCCCGGCTGCGTCGATCACGCAGACATCGCCAGGCAGTGCATCGAGGGCGCTCAGAGCGAGGCGACTGGAGCCCTGCAGCGCGGCCTGCGCCTCGGGCAGCAGAATCGCGCTGCCGGTCGCGGGATCCATGACGGCGTCGAGTTGGCCCGCTTCGAAAGCCTGAAGTTCAGCAGTCCCTTTGACGACTCGTCGGACCCAGTCCTTGAACGCGGCCTGCGCCTGCACGTCGGATGCGCCCCTTACGGCCACCACCGCATCGGGGCTCATTCAACACTTCCCGCGTGCAATCCGAGCGCCGCCAACACGCTGCCAGTGTCGCTGAGGTTGCCAATCACATTCGAGGCGGGGCCAGGCGACACTTTGGTGAGGCTGGGCGTGACGAGGACGCCATCGGTCAATGCCCGGTGCGGATGTTCGCAGACATCGACGATCTCCAGCTTGTAACCGTCCTGCAGGTGTTGCCGGCAAATCGCCTCCAGGTTGGCGATGGCTTTGACGGAGTTGGGTGCTCGGCCCGCGACGTACAAGCACATGACCACAACAGTAGTGACCGGCGCCTCGGTTGCATCCGCCTTCGCTCGCTTACGTGCCACGTCGCGGCTCCTTCGCACCGTTGGTGCGCGACCTTGCGGAAATGCGGGTGACGTGGCGCTTCCGGGGCACGGGCGCCACTGTATCCGCCGGGTCCGCGCCGCGCATTTTACGCAGTGCGTTCTCCCGCTCGTCCGAGGACACATGACGCGCCTCGTCGTCTGAGGTGTACAGCGCCAGCTCAGCCCGTTGCTTGTTCAGATCGAGTTGCAAGGCCGTTATCCGCGCGGCGATATCTGCTTCGACAAACTGCAACTCGCGGCGTTTATGGGCGAATTCGGCATGACGCTGCCGCTTTTGGGTTCTCTCCTCGGCCTCCTTTTCCCAGCGCAGCGTGCCCATCAACACCTCGCCGCCGAAGGAGTAGACTTCCGCGAGCGCCGGCCCCGCTGCGCTCAACACGAGCTCGCGCACCTGGTTCGAGTGTTGTGTGCCCCGCGATTTGACGATGGTGAGCGCGCGATTGCGTTCGCCACCTCGAACCTGGTACGAGAGATGGATCCAGGTATCCGCGATCGTGGAAATCCGTAGCTCGGTGGCCTCAGCCTGCGGATCGTCACCGTCGACGAGCGAGGTGATGATTGCGGTAACACGGTGGTCGCGCATCTTGTAGATGAGGCGATTGCCTATGGCGCGGGCCGAGCTGAGCGCGCCCGTCCGGGCGATGGCCGACAGGGGGTCGATCACCATACAACGCGGTCGATGCTCGAGAAGCAGAGCTGCGATCCTAATCAGGTGCTCTTCCGGGTTGTTCACGTCGGTGCGGCCGGAATACATGCGCAGCAGCCCGGACTTCACATGCCCCGCAAGGTGAATCCCGACCGATGTGAGATTGCGTTGGATCCCCTCGCCGCCTTCGTCAAAACTCACGAACAGTGTCCGCTCGCCGCGCCGACAGGCGCTTTCCGCGAACTTCCCCGCCAGAGTCGTCTTGGAGGTGCCGGGCGCACCCGTGATCAGCGTGCAGCTGCCGCGGAACACGCCGCCGCCCAACATCGCGTCGAGGCCCCCGAAGCCGCTGGACACTCGTTCCGTCAGTGCGTCTGGAAGGATTTCCGCGGTGCCCGGGGCCGCCACGTCCATGCCGTGCGGGCCGAAGCTCAGTGGGAATTCTCCGGGTGCAAAATCCGACCCACGGTATTTCGTAATCTCGAGCCGGCGCACCAAAATCTCCTGCTCGAGGCGCCGGTCGAAACGGATCACACAATCGACCATGAACTGCATGAAGCCGTAGCTTGCTGGGCCGGAGTTATCGCCATCCATCTTCGCCGTGATGATGGCGGTCAGGTCATTGCGCGCCAACCAGTCGCGCAGACGGTAGATTTCGCGCACTTCGGCAGCCGGGTTCTGCAGCAGCGCCAGCAGCACATCGATTCCGTCGAACACAATCCAACCGGCGCCGAGTTCCTGTTTCTTGGCCTCGAGAATCGCCAGCATGCCGCTCAAGTCGAAGTCACCAGACTGTACGACGGTGGGTGAGAGTCGGGCGTCGAGGAAAAACAGCGCGCTCCTGGCCAATGCAGGCAGACCCCAGCCGAACGTGGCGGCATTCGCGAAGATCGCGCTGGGGCTTTCCTCGAACGCGACAAAGATGCCGGGTTGCTTGCGCTCCCGTGCCGCGTTGACCAGAGCTTGCAGAGCGAAGACGGTCTTGCCCGCGCCCGGTCCGCCCATGACCAAGCTCGTCCGATTCCGGGGCAGTCCGCCACGGCTGATCTCGTCAAACCCCAGGATACCCGTCGCCGCTTTGGACAGAAGTAGCGGGGTCGCCCTCTTTTTTGCCGTCACGCCTGCTCCTTTCCGGTGCCGCACAGTCTGAGCCGAATTCCACGTCACTTATGTGCGGTAGCGAGCATAGGAGCCGCTTACATGAGTTGAATCACATGGATGACCGACTTGTTTGCGTTTGGCTCGAGGCGCTGTGTGCGGTAGCGCGCAAATGGGGCGCGGTTGATTTACACTAAGACGTGCTACCCGGTGTGGTAGGCAATGGTGACACGTCATGCCCGGCTCCCACGATCCGCAGCAAAATTACCTGCTAGCTGCACTGTCAGCAGTGGAGCGCGAGCGGGTCTACCCGCACCTGCAGCTCGTCACGATGCCGCTCGGCAAGGTCTTGTACGAGTCCGGCGACGTCCTGCGGCACGTTTACTTTCCGACTGACTCCATCATTTCTCTCTTGTATGTGCTGGCGGACGGCGCGTCGGCGGAAATCTCTGTCGTGGGCAACGAAGGTCTCATCGGCATCGCGCTGTTCATGGGAGGTGAAACCACCCCGAGCCGGGCAATCGTGCAGAGCGCCGGCCACGCTTACCGTCTGATCGGCCAGCATCTCAAGGATGAGTTTCATCGCAACGGCGATATGCAGCTATTGCTGCTGCGCTACACGCAGTCGCTGATCACGCAGATGTGCCAGACCGCAGTGTGCAACCG
>JAQGOE010000064.1 GCA_028293725.1 Gammaproteobacteria bacterium
GGTGTCGCCGAAGACCTCACCTGGGAGATTTTCCGCGACACGCTCATCGAGCAGGCGGAGCAGGGCGTCGACTACTTCACCATTCACGCGGGCGTGCGTCTCGCTTATGTGCCGCTTACGGCGAACCGTGTTACCGGCATCGTCTCGCGCGGTGGCTCGATCATGGCGAAGTGGTGTCTCGCGCATCACAAAGAAAGCTTCCTCTACGAGCACTTCGAGGAAATCTGCGAGATCTGCCGTAAGTACGACGTGAGCTTCTCGCTCGGCGATGGCCTGCGTCCCGGCTCGATTGCCGACGCCAACGATGCCGCTCAGTTCGCCGAGCTCGAGACGCTGGGCGAGCTGACACAGATCGCGTGGAAGCACGACTGCCAGGTCATGATCGAGGGCCCGGGCCACGTGCCAATGCACAAGATCAAGGAGAACATGGACAAGCAACTCGCCCACTGTGGCGAGGCGCCGTTCTACACCCTGGGGCCACTCACGACCGACATCGCCCCCGGCTATGACCACATCACCTCGGCGATCGGCGCCGCGATGATCGGCTGGTTCGGTACGGCTATGTTGTGTTACGTCACTCCAAAGGAACACCTGGGTCTGCCCGACCGCAACGATGTGAAGGTCGGCGTCATCACCTACAAGATCGCAGCCCATGCCGCTGATCTGGCGAAGGGCCATCCGGGCGCACGCGATCGCGATGACGCCGTATCCCGGGCCCGGTTCGATTTCCGTTGGGAGGATCAATTCAACCTCTCGCTCGATCCTGATACCGCGTGCGCGTTCCACGATCAGACCATGCCGAAGGAAGCGCACAAGGTCGCCCACTTCTGCTCCATGTGTGGTCCGAAGTTCTGCTCCATGCGCATTTCGCACGAGGTGCGGGCCGAGGCTGCCAAGCAACAGGGTATGCGTGAGATGTCGGAGAAGTTCCGCGCGGTTGGCAGCGAAATCTACGTGCCGACCGCTGAGAACAGCTGAGTCATGCAGATCACCGTCATGGGCGCCGGCGTCGCAGGGCTCGCCTGCGCCGTGGAGCTTGCCGAGCGCGGCGCCGATGTCGAGGTCGTCGATCGGGGCGAGAAACTCGGTGCTTCGGGTTGCTCCTGGTACGCCGGCGGCATGCTGGCGCCCTGGTGCGAGCTGGAGAGTGCCGAGCCTCTGATCGCGAAGTTGGGTACCGAGAGTATCGCGTGGTGGCGTGAGCGGTTTCCGGGCACGGTCCTGAATGGGAGTCTGGTCGTCGCTCACGGCCGCGATACGGGCGAGTTGGCGAACTTCAGTCGCCGCACGGAGAAATTTGACTGGCTCGACGGCGAGTCGGTCGCCTCTCTGGAGCCCGATTTGCACGGTCGCTTCAATAAGGCGCTGTTTTTCAAGGACGAGGGGCATCTCGATCCGCGTGCCGCGTTGGCTTTCCTGGCGCGGCGACTGGAGGAGTTGCGAGTGCCTCTGCGGTTTGGTGTCACCGTGGCGGTGGCGCCTGCTTGCTGGGGAACATCCTCCAGTGCACGTCAGGTTGTGGATTGCACCGGCCTGTCCGCTCGTGATGTGCTCACCGACCTGCGAGGCGTAAAAGGAGAAATGTTGATCCTCCGGTTGCGCGACATCTCGCTGTCGCGGCCGGTGCGGGTGTTACATCCGCGCATGCCGCTCTACATCGTGCCGCGTGGAGATGGTCTCTTCATGGTGGGCGCGACAATGATCGAGAGCGATCAGCCGACTCGCATTAGCGCACGCTCCATGCTCGAGCTGTTGAGTGCGGCTTACGCGCTTCATCCCGCGTTCGGAGAGGCTGAGATTGTTGAGATTGGGACGGGCGTGCGACCGGCTTTCCCCGACAATCTGCCGCGGATCCGCTGGTACGGGGACACGCTCTATGTCAATGGCTTGTTCCGGCACGGCTTCCTGCTGGCGCCAGCACTGGCGCGCCGGGTGGCCGGCATTCTGCTGGAAGAGCGCAATTTTCCAGAGGTGCAGGATGAAGATCCTGGTGAACGGCGCCTGGCGTGATACCAGCGCCGTCGATCTGGCGGCTGCGCTACACGAGATGGGCTACGGCGAGGCCGTGGTGGCTACGGCTCTGAATGGTGAGTTCGTTCCGGCAGGCTTGCGTCCGGCAGCCCGCCTTGCCGATGGTGATCGCATCGAAGTTCTGGCTCCGATGCAGGGGGGCTGATGTTGCAGGTTTACGGCATTGAACTGCGCTCACGGCTCTTCCTGGGAACCTCGCGCTATCCGTCACCGGCTGTGTTGTCTGAAGCGGTTAAAGCTTCGCGGGCGCAGGTGGTGACTGTTTCGCTGCGTCGGGAATCGAGCGGTGAGCGTGCCGGGCAGGGTTTCTGGTCGATCATTCGTGAGTTGGGTGTGCGGGTGCTGCCCAACACCGCTGGCTGTCATTCCGTGAAGGAGGCGGTGACGACCGCCCAGATGGCGCGTGAGGTGTTTGGTACTTCGTGGATCAAGCTCGAGGTCATCGGCGAGGATGACACGCTGCAACCCGATGTGTTTGGGCTGGTCGAAGCGGCACGGATTCTGGCGGCTGACGGGTTCGAGGTCTTTCCTTACACGACCGAGGATCTGGTCGTGGCTGACAAGCTGCTCGCGGCCGGCTGTCGGGTGTTGATGCCTTGGGGCGCGCCGATCGGCTCGGGGCGCGGGCTCAATAACCTGTTCGGTTTGAAGGCACTGCGGGCACATTTCCCCGACGTGCCGCTCGTTATCGATGCGGGTATCGGGGTGCCGTCGCACGCGGCGCAGGCTATGGAGCTTGGGTTCGACGCGGTGCTTATCAACACCGCCGTTGCGCAGGCTGCGGATCCGGTGCGGATGGCGGCGGCCTTTGCGCAGGCTGTGGAGGCTGGGTGTGATGGCCGGTTGGCTGGGCCTATGGAGCCCCGGGATCTGGCGGCTCCGTCGACGCCTGTCATTGGGACGGCGTTTCTCAAGTGAGCTGCGTTGCCGGAATGAAGAGGCTGCCGCGATGACGAGACTGCTGCAATGATGCTGCTTCCCGATGATGCGACTGCTGCGATGGCGAGGCTTCCACGATGATCAAACTGCCGCGCGTTTATCCGATTGTCGACAGTGCCGCCTGGGTGCGGCGGCTGTTGGCGGTGGGTGTGCGCTTGGTGCAGTTGCGCATCAAGGAGCGATCGGACGCGGAGCTTCGTGAGGAGATCCGGGAGGCGAAAGGGCTCTGTGCGCGGGCTGGAGCGCAATTGATCGTGAACGATTACTGGGCGCTCGCCGTGGCGGAAGGGTGTGATTTCGTGCACCTCGGACAGGGTGATCTCGATACGGCGGACGTGCCGGCCTTACGTCGTGAGGGTGTCAAGGTTGGCATCAGTACGCATAGTCACGACGAGCTTGAGCGAGCGCTCACGCTCGCACCGGACTATGTCGCGCTCGGGCCGGTTTACCCGACGATTCTCAAGGTGATGCCGTGGGCTCCCCAGGGGTTGGAGCGCATCACTGAGTGGAAACGGCGGGTGGGAGAGATTCCACTCGTGGCGATTGGCGGGCTTACTGTGGAGCGACTCCCGGGGGTGTTTGGCGCGGGGGCGGATGTTGCGGCTGTTGTGAATGACATTGTCGGCAACAAGGACCCGGAGGCGCGGGCGCGGGAGTGGTTGGCTACGGCGGAGGGAGAGGCATGAACGGCCGGGTGTGGGCGGCGGTTAATCGGGAGCGGCCGGCGTGAGCGGCCCAACGATTGATCGATATTCGCGGCAGACGATCCTGCCCGAGGTGGGGTCGGCCGGGCAGGCGCGGTTGCGGGGCGCCAGTGTGCTGGTCATTGGGGCCGGCGGCCTCGGGTCGGCGGTGTTGCAATATCTCTGTGCGGCTGGCGTCGGACACATTGCCATCGTCGACCACGATCGCGTCGAGGAGTCCAATCTCCACCGGCAACCCATTTATCGCATGAGCGATGTTGGAGCTCTCAAAGCACAGGCGGCGCGCGAGGCTTTACTGGGCGCTAATCCCGAGGTGCGGGTCGAGGCGATCTGCGAACGATTGACCCCCGCCAATGCGCAACGCTTGGTCGCTGGCGTCGATGTCGTAGTCGATGCGGCGGATAGTTTCGCGGTCACGTATGTGGTGAGCGACGAGTGTCGGCGTGTCAAGAAGCCGCTGATCAGCGCCTCGGTGTTGGGGCTGTCGGGATACGTTGGAGCTTTTTGCGGGGGCGCGCCTAGCTATCGGGCTGTGTTTCCGGAGATGCCGCGGCAGGCGGGGTCGTGTTCTACCGCCGGAGTGCTGGGCTCTGCTGTTGGCGTCATGGGGACGCTGCAGGCGCATATGGTTCTCTCACTGTTGCTCGATCTCCAGCCAACCGCCCTGGGCCAACTGGTCACGGTTGATTTCAAAACGCTACGGTTTGGCGGGTTCTCTTTCGCGGGAGCCGGCGAGCCCGGCGGCGTGGCAATCCCGTTCATCGCGGCCGATCAGGTCGACAGTACGGATCTGGTGATCGATCTGCGGACTTTGGCTGAGGCGCCTGTGTCGCCCATCGCGGCGGCATTACGCATTGAAGTCGATGCGGTCGAGGGGAGTGCGGGAGAGCGTCTGCCGAGCGCGCCGCGTGTGGTGCTTTGTTGCCGGACGGGCGTTCGTGCGTGGCGCGCGGCCCGTGCACTACAACGGCTGGGCCACACGAATGTGGCACTCATCGCGTTCGGGGAGTGAGGGTAGGCGGTGGCACGACCTGCCGTCCTGGTGATCGCGGCCACCGATTCGAGCGGTGGCGCTGGGCTAACGCGCGATGTCAGGGTTCTAAGCGATTTCTCAGTCGACGCACTCTGCGTCGTCACGGCGGTAACGGCACAGTCTGATAAGAAGGTCACCGCGGTTCATCACGTTCCACCCGATGTCATTCGCGCGCAGATCGCGGCGGCGTTGGCGACGCGTCAGGTTGGAGCGATCAAGATAGGAATGTTGGGCAACCGGGCGACTGTCGAGGCGGTTGTTGAAGGGTTGATGGCAGGCGGATCGCATCCCGGTGGATCGTGGCCCAGCGAAGGTCTGTCGGTCGGAGGGTCGTCTCCCAGCGGGTCGCAGCCCGGCGAATCGCGGCTCCGCGAGGGTCCGTCCCACGGGGTTCCGATCGTGGTGGATCCGGTGTTGGTGTCAACATCAGGCGGTGTTTTGCTCGATGCGGGCGGGCGGACGGCGCTAACCGAGGCATTGTTTCCTTTGGCAACGCTCGTCACGCCTAATGTGCCCGAGGCCGCTGCTTTGCTGGGCGAAGCGCTCGCCACGGACGAGGCCGGGTTGGTGCAACAGGGGCTGAGGCTCCTCGGACTCGGTAGTCGCGCGATTTTACTTAAGGGTGGCCACGCCGATGGTGAGGACGCCGGAGATCTTCTGATCT
>JAQGOE010000137.1 GCA_028293725.1 Gammaproteobacteria bacterium
GCGCTGATCAAGATGCTTGACGATGCGCTCGCCCAAGCTCGGCCCCGAACGCCGTGATCGACGTGCTGCGTGCAGACTGGCGTCACCAACAATTACGTTTCGTGTCCGGCGCCGTGCTCTCCAACAAACCAGGCGCCGCGTGCGAAATATGCGCGGCACGGCGAGTGCCCGGCGGCAGGTGAAGTTCGAGGAGCTGGAGTCCACCTCCAGCGAGGCTGGGGTGAACCGGCGGAGTTCAGCCCTGTGCCACCATGATGGACATACGTAAGGAACTGGAGTCGTCCTGCTCTCCTTAGCACCAACCCTGTACATAACTGTTCCGAAGCGAGCATTTTCAGAACGTGATCTTGCGGACTTCATGGGCTGTCTCCGACAGCGCGTGAGTCCTAAGGCTGCACTTGCGTGATCATGCCGAAAAGCAGACCTTGACCAAGGGCGGCTTGGGGTCGAAACCGCTCGCCCGGTGCTACGGTGATCTAGTCCCGCTCTCGCGACTCTGTCAGGAGGTTAGGTTACGTTACGTCATCTTTCGGACCCTTGATCTCGATACCGATCAAGCGATCGGCGATCACCGCAAGATCGATCCGAGCCCGGCCCGAGCAGACCTCCATCTCTTCGACAAGAAACGCCTTTCCGTTGCTGCGGATCCAGCGATGAATCTGCGTCTTGACGAACGTCCGAATTTCTCGTTCAGAAACCTCAGGTGACGCTTCCCTGTAGTACAGATGGACCTCGCAACTCACTCTATGTCCAATACCATTGGGTCTTAATCGTGCTTCACATTCCGCCCCGTCCCCGTCTCACTCCGCCGTCACGTCCCGCAACTCAACCCACGTCGGCGCGTGATCACTCGCCTTCTCCCACCCGCGCACGTTCCGGTCGACTCCCGCATCCGCAAGCCGCCCAGCGACCGCCGGATTGAGCAAAAGATGATCAATGCGCAACCCCGCATCGCGCCCAAACGCATTGCGAAAGTAGTCCCAGAAAGTAAAAATCTGCGCATCCGGATGGAGCGCGCGTATCCCATCGATCCACCCCTGTCGGGTCAGGCGCGCAAACGCCTCGCGCACCTCGATTCGAAACAGCGCATCGTCGACCCAACGCTCGGGCTTATATACGTCACGCTCCGTAGGAATCACGTTGTAGTCGCCGGCGAGAATGACAGGCTCGTCGCGGGAGACGAGTGCGGCAGCGTGGACGATCAACCGCTCGAGCCAGCGTAACTTGTAGTCGAACTTCGGGCCCGGCGCCGGATTCCCGTTGGGCAGGTAGAGACATCCGACGATCAATCCATGTGTGGTGGCCTCGAGATACCGGCTGTGCAGATCGTCGGGATCTCCGGGCAAGGCGCGAGTGATTTCCACCGGGTCCGCGCCGCGAGCGAGAATGGCCACGCCGTTCCAGCTCTTCTGTCCGTGCCAGACCACGCCATATCCGGCAGCACGAATGGCCTCTTCCGGAAATTTCTCCTGAGGCGCCTTCAGCTCCTGCAGGCACACGACATCCGGCCCCGTCTCAGCCAGCCAGCGCAGTAGGTTGGGCAGCCGCGCGTTGATACTGTTTACGTTGAAGGTTGCGATTCTCATAGCCGCAGAGTCTCCCACAGGACTCTCTGGCGGCAAATCTTTCCGCGTCAGTCGCCGGTCCGTGGCTTTGAGAGCGGGCGGCTCATGAGGAGTATCGCGGCTTCCTGCAAAGCCTCGAAGTCCAGCGGCGCTGGCGTTTTGCCGGCCGGGACCCCGGTACCGCCGCTGCAGATGTATTCGGCAATGCTGGCGCCCAGGGCGCGGTATGACTCGAGCTGCGACTCGCTAAACCATTGGTCGGTGGTGCTTTCGTGCGGGAACTCCGTGTGTCCGGAGGCGTAGCTGCGCACGTCGGCCCGCTCGGTGCCCTGGTAAGTGGGCTTCAGATACAACAGCCAGCCCTGCCGCGTCGAGCCCGGATACTTGATCGTTCCAATGGCGAAGCGCAGGCCGGGGACCGGAGGATTCTGCCGGGCCGCGATCTCGAGCTTCTCGAATTCGATACTGACACCGAAGTCGATATAGACCTTGCGGACGGCGTTGCCGAGATCTTCGAAAGTGGAGTGAGGGTCGCAGCCGGCATCGCTCACAACGATCATCCGGCAGCGTCGCCGCACCATCTCGTACAGGCCGAGATTCTCGAAGTGTCCGCCGTCCGTGAGGTAGATCCACTTTGAGGCGTCGGTTGTGTCGCCGGCCAGTTCCCGCAAGGCGGGCGACAGCGAGAACCGCGGCCCTTCCAGCGAGGAGGTCGTGGTTTTCGGGCTGCCGAGCCACCAGCCGAGCCGGACATTGAACAACATCAGTAGAAAGCCGATCAGCGGCGAGGAGTTATATCCCTGGTTGGGACTGACGGCGGCCCCGGATATCGCCAGCGCAGTTCCCAGGGAGAGGCCGCCTTTGTCCCGGCCCCCATAGTTCGCGGTCTGACGATAGTTGACGTAGGGATTGCCGCAGTAGAGGCGGGTCATTGTGAAGGACTCCGCCTTGCGCTCCTGCCAGGCGCGGTTCTGCGACGACACCACGTTCAGAGTCGCATTGATGACGTGGAACAGGCGATCGGCGCCGTCCGCGGGTTGAGTCTGTGCCAGGGGCAGATCGTCCTTTGGATCGAAGCCCGTAAAGGGATCCGGCTGGCGGTCCCCCGCCCGCGCCGAACCGAGAAAGGCCCGGACCAGCCGGTTGGCATACAACGCGTGCATGGAGAAACGATTGACGTTGATACAGGTGGACAGCAGCAGCGCAATGCCGATCAGGACGATCACCAGGAATACGTCAATCGCGAGTTGGGAGCCCAGCCACGGGATATCTTCATCCAACAGTACACCTTCCAACATCTGGTCGAGCAGGGCGAGCAGCGATGCAAGCAGTAGCGCGAAGACGAGGGCGGCGGCGCTGGCGATGCGCATGAGTGGCATGCTCTTCAATGTCTGAGTCGCCTTGGTGGCCGCGGTCGCGCCGCTGGACCCCAGGATGAGCGTGACCAGGCCGGATGCACCTCCCGCAAGGGCCGCGACCAGCCAATTCCATCCCGAGCGCAGTACTTCGGGTGCGTACAGAGCCACAGCACTGAAGAGAGTCCATCCCACCGCCGTCGCCGACAGCCATCCCGAGGAACGGGCGAGCCACTCCCGGTCCATGTCGCCTTTTCGGGAGAAACTCGCAATACCCACGTAGAGCAGCTCTCCGATCAGGTAGGCGAGTACGAAACCGCTCAATCCCAGTATCACACTCAGCCGCGTCGCGTCCGCCGGGCTCGCGCCCGAATAGCCCGCCTCGATGGCGATCATGCCTCTTGTTGCTATAACTCCGACCAGTGCACCGGACAGGGTCCAGAATGCGACATCCAGCGGCTCGATCTTTCTCTCGGTTGGATCCGTCGCTCGCAGGGACAACATCCGGCCGATCAGCCACGCCAGGAAATAGACCGTTGCGCCCCAGAGCGCACCAGTCCCAAAGTGGTCCCCAGAGGCGGCCGTCATGGAGGCGTCGTCGGTGGACGTGCCGGCGGCCACCGCGGCAATCGTGAATAGCGCACCCGATATCACCAGCGGTAGCAACCCGAGCGAGCGAAATCGGGCGTCGGTGAGCCACATGTCTTGTTTACGAAATCGACCATAGACACTGCAACCCAGGCCGAACAAGGTGAAAGCGGCGCCCGCCAGCCTCGTCCCGTGAAACATCCCCAGTGAGTGCGCTTCGGCCGCCACATACGACAAGATCGCCGCGCACACGCGCGGAATCATGAGGCAGCCCATGAAAAAGGGCACGAACAGCAACCAGTTCAACAGCAGGTTTCTGATGTACAGGGCCACGACCGTCCAGGTGTCCGCCGACAACAGTCCCAGCTTGGGCGTCAGGTAGTTGCTGTCCGCGCGGATACCGGTGACTTCCGCAGCCTCCGTGCCCGTGGCCATGGAAATGTTGAGTGCTTCGAATACTTTCGCGTCATCGGCCCGATGGCGCCAGGCGGTCAGCCAACTCGCGATATAACCGCCGCCCGACACACTGGACAGGTAATGAAAGCGGTCTAACAGACCGAAGCGTGCCAGGCCCTGCAGCACGCCCAGCGCGAAGGTGGCACTGCGAATTCCTCCGCCGGACAGGCACAGCGCGGCCAAGTCGACCCCGCTGTCATCCACGGCCGCCGGCAACTCACCCGCCGGAAGATCTACACCCAGGACGCGCATCTCCGCCCTGATAACGGTGTCGAAGCCCACCGCCTTGTCGGGAAAGCGAGTGTCGCCTGTGTTGTCCGAGGCTACTGACACGAGGCTCCTTGCGGGATGTCCGGCGCGCGCCAGCTTGTGTTGGAGGTTGGAGCCTCAGGCGCCCCCGCAAGGTATAGGGTCGCCGGCCGGTCCGCAACACACTCATTCGAGCTACAGCACCGGCCGGGGTCAGTGTGGTAATGCCGATTTCAGTGCGACGCAGCGCCCGACTCCTGCGCCTTGTAGGCCTTCCAACTTTCATCGATGAGGTAGGCATGGATGGCCTCGACGTCAGCTTCGGTCAGCAGATCGTCGAACCGCTCCATTCCCGTCGGCGCCACCGCGCCCCGCAGGACGATGTCTTTGAATAT
>JAQGOE010000143.1 GCA_028293725.1 Gammaproteobacteria bacterium
GCCGTAGTCGTCGGCAACGGCCTCGAATACTACGACTTCGTCACCTTCGCTTTTTTCGCTTCGCAGATCGGACGCACTTTTTTTCCGTCCAACACACCTGGCGTGAGCCTTCTGGCCTCGCTCGCCACATTTGGCGTTGGATTTCTGACGCGTCCACTTGGGGCATTCTTTATCGGACGTTTTGGCGATCGCGCCGGTCGTAAGCCGGCTATGCTTTTATCGTTCACTCTGATCGGCGTGGGTGTAGTCGGGTTGCCGCTCATTCCCTCGTATGCGTCCATCGGCATACTTGCCCCGATACTCGCGATCGTGTTTCGCCTGCTGCAAGGATTTGCGCTCGGCGGAGAGGTGGGGCCGAGCACAGCCTTTCTCATGGAAGCCGCACCCCCACTGAGACGTGGTCTTTATGTCTCGCTTCAGGCGACGAGCGCGGATTTCGCGGTCTGCATCGCCGGTCTCGTCGGCGTTGGTCTCGCGAGCGTGTTGGATGCGCCAGCACTCGACGCCTGGGGATGGCGCGTGGCGCTGTTGTTTGGCGCGGCCATCATTCCGGTGGGATTGGTGTTGCGCCGAACACTGCATGAAACTCTTGATGGGCCGGTACGAGCGGAAGAAGAGCCCGCGCCGGGTGGCTACGGGAAGATCGTAGTACTGGGTCTCCTCCTGCTGAGCACGGCAACTACCGTCAACTACCTGCTCGAATATATGACGACCTACGCCAACGTAACACTGGGCATGTCGTCCAAAATCGCTTTCGGCGCGACGGCGGTGATCGGCCTGAGTGGTGTCATCTGCGACTCACTCGGCGGGTGGCTCTCGGATCGGTTCGGCCGCAGGCCGATCATGATCGTGCCCTGGTTGGTCCTTGCCGTTGCGGTGTTCCCTTGCTTCTGGATGCTCGAGCGGCTGCGGACCGCGGCCGCACTTTATAGCGCCTGCGCTGTGTTGGCCTGCATCTCGACGCTGTCCTCCGCGACCATCATTGTCGCGATTACCGAGTCGTTGCCGCGCCGAGTTCGCTCGGGCGGAATAGCGATCATCTACGCCCTGGCGATCTCGGTGTTCGGCGGCTCCGCGCAGTTTTTCATCGCGTGGCTCATACGAGCGACTGGCAACCCCCTGGCTCCCGCGTGGTATATGTTCTGTGGCGTCGTGATCGGCATCGTCGTCCTGTTTCAGTTGCCGGAAACGGCGCCCATAAAAACCTATTTGAGGCCAAAGGTCCCGGCAGTATCACCGAGCTGAAGCGCTCGAGCCATCGCACATTCGAGTGCATGCGTAGCGCGAGGCCCCATCCGGGTGCACGCATCAACTTCGTGTTGACGTACACGAAACAACTGAACCAAGATCGGGCGAAATCAAGGAGAAGTCATGGAGTCGTCAGCGCGTTCCCGCCGTACTTTTCTACTCTCGAGTGGCTCGACGCTGACCGGCGCCTGGCTGGCGACGAACTGGCCGGCCATCGTCAAAGCGGCGGAACATTCACACCACGTTGCGGTGACGAAGCCTGAGACCTTCAGCTTTCTGAAGCCCGCCGAGGTTGCCGACGTCGATGCCATCACCGCACAGATCGTGCCGAGCGGCAAAACACCCGGCGCTCGTGAGGCGCATGCCACTCACTTCATTGACCAGGCGATGACAACCTTCTTCTCCTGGAGCGGGGAACACTTCCGCTCGGGCCTGGTGCAGTTTCAAAGCGCCTTCCGAACGGCGCAACCGGCTGCCAGCACTTTCGCGCACTTGGGCTCAGACGCCCAGATCGCGTATCTCAAGACCGTTGAGAACACTGAATTCTTCCAAACGATACGGCAGCTGACCTTACTCGGCATGTTCTCCTCGCCCAAGTACGGCGGGAACTTCAACGAGATCGGCTGGAAATCGATTGGCTTCGTTGACGAACACGTCTTCACTCCGCCGTTCGGCTATTACGACGCGCAGTACACCGGATTCGTTCCGTACACAGCGGAGAAGTCCACGTGAGCGGTCGTACTTTCAGACCGGACGAGACTGTCGATTTCGTCGTCGTCGGCTCGGGCGCCTCTGGCGGAGTGATCGCGCGCGAACTTTCGCAGTCTGGCTTCACCGTTCTCGTATTTGAGCAGGGGCCGCGGATGGACTCCGGTGACTTCGAGCATGATGAGCTCAAGTACCAGCTCCTGCATGGGATCACCAACAGCCCCGAGACCTCACCGCAGACGTTCCGCGACGACTCGACGAAGACCGCCGTCAGGCCCGGCCACGCCAATCCATTGATCTACGCCCGTATCGTTGGTGGCAGCAGTAATCACTTCACTGCGAATTTCTGGCGCTTCCACGATGTGGACTTTCACGAGCGCAGTCTGCTCGGAGACATTCCTGGAGCCGCTCTTGCAGATTGGCCCATCAGCTATCAGGAACTCGAGCCGTACTACACCAAGGTCGAATGGGAAGTGGGTGTCTCGGGCCTGGCAGGCGCGAGCCCGTTCGATCCGCCGCGCTCGAAGCCATATCCGATGCCGCCGCTGCCGGTGAAGTCCTCGGGAGTGTTGATGGAGCGGGGCGCGCGCAAGCTGGGACTCCATCCGTTCCCTGCGCCTATGGCAATCGTCTCGCAGCCTTATCGCGGTCGTCCGGCTTGCGTGAACTGCGGATTCTGCATCGGCTTCGGCTGCGAGGTGCGCGCCAAGTCCTCCTCGCTCTACACGATGATTCCCGAGGCGGAGGCGACGGGCAAATGTGAGATCCGTAGCGAGAGTTACGTGTTTCACGTCGAGACGGATGCCGCCGGCCGCGCCACGGGTGTGCAGTATTTCGATACCAACGAGCGGCAGCACTTTCAAAAAGCGCGCGCGGTTGTTTTAGCGGCCAACGGCGCCGAGACACCCAAGTTGCTGCTGAACTCGAAAAGCAACCGCTTCCCGAACGGACTGGCGAACTCTAGCGGCATGGTCGGACAACACCTGATGTTCAACCAGGGCGGCCCCGTGCACGCGATGTTCGAGCACGAGCTCAACGAGTACAAGAGCGTCCAGGTCACTCGTGTGCTGCACGATTTCTACAACAGTGACCCGAAGCGCGGCTTCTACGGTGGCGGTGGCATCGATGCGCGTATGGGATCCGTGCCGGCGGGCTGGGCTATCTCTTCCGGCGGAGACTTGCCCAGCTGGGGCGCGGCTCTGAAGGAGCGGCTCGACGGATTCACGCGCTCGATGGTGTGTGCGGGTCACACAACATCGCTCGCGGTACCGACCAACAGTGTCAGCATCGATCCGGACCTCAAGGACGCCTGGGGCGTGCCCGCAATGCGGGTCACTTACAAGGATCACCCGGACGACCTGAAGTTCGCCAACTTCATTCAGGACCGCTCAGCCGAGATCATGGATGCCGCCGGCGCCGTAAAGATCTGGCGTGCCCCGATCACAGAGCGCCGCGGCGGCGTGCATCTGCTCGGCACATGTCGCATGGGAAACGATCCCACCAAGTCGGTGATCGACAAGTATCACCGCACCCACGACGTCCCGAACCTGTTCCTATGCGACGGGTCGAGCTTCGTAACCTCCGGCCGCGGCCAACCGACGATGACGATCGAGGCCCTCGCGTTCCGCGCGGCTCACCACATGGGGGACTTCGCGAAGCGAAATGAGATCTAACGGTCGCGTCCCGCGTCCTGTTCATTGTCGGTGATGTATCCGATCCGCTGCCGATATCCTTGTGCGCGGCTGTTATCGGCATATCCACGTATCTCCTGGTGCGGCATTTCGGGATGGAGCGCCGCTGGGCTTACTGCGGGGGGATCGCATTAACCGTGGTTGTCCGGTTGCTGGCGCTCCAATATAACTGGCAACTGCCGGTCTTTCATTTTGGATAGCCGCAATTTCAGGAGAGGCGCCCGATGATCGATTTGAAGACCCTCGTGACCTATGCCGCCGTGGTATTAGGCCTGTTTCTCATTCCGGGCCCCGCGGTGTTGATGACCGTTGGAAGGGCCGCGAGCGGCGGCCGCCGCGTAGGCGTTGCGACCGGGCTCGGAGTCGCTACAGGCGATTTAGGCCATGCCGCCATCGCAACGTTCGGGCTGTCGGCTTTGCTCATGACATCCGCGCTCGCCTTCCAGGTCGTCAAGTACGCGGGCGTGGCGTTTCTGCCGCAGTTCGTTCATCGGGGCAACGGCCCCGTGGTCGCGCAACTTGCAACCCTCGGGCTGCTTTTTGCCTGCATGAGTGCCATCTACACATCGCTCATCGCGCTGGGTGCCGGAGCGTTCGCTCGACTGATCTCACGCCATCGTGGTATCGGCAAATGGCAGGGCAAGGTAGTGGGCTCGATCTACCTTGCGCTGGGTGCGCGACTGGCGCTGCAGGAGCGATGAGGCGGAGTCTCCCAACACCCTGGGCGCCGCCAGTTTCCGCAAGCCCCTTCGCCGCCGGTGCGATTTGAGCGCAAGTGAGCGCGACATGCACCGTTTGTGTGCCGCATGGATGCGCCGCGGCCGGCTCCCCTTCGAGAAGCGCACACTCGGATGACGGCACGTACTTTGCAGAAGCCAGCGCTGGGCACTAATATGCGTCCCGGTTGGAAGTGAAGTTAGCGGGGCGCCTGCGCCTGCGCCGGTTCTTGCGAGGCACCTTTTTGGAGATCAGTCCCTTGCAAGACCTCAATGTGCGTTACCTGTACGAAGCGGCCCGACTCGGCTCCATGCGGGCCGCCGCCGATCAGCTGGGCGTCGCGGTTTCCTCGATCAGCCGCCAGATCTCCCAGCTCGAAGCGGAGCTCGGAGTCGCCCTGATCGAGCACGGACGTCGCAGTCTGCTGCTCACCGAAGCGGGTAAGCTTCTGATCGACTATTACAGCGAGCAGATGACTCATCGCGAGTCTTTCGAGGCGCGGCTCGCCGACCTCAAAGGACTGCGCACCGGCCGCCTCAGTCTGGCCATCGGCGAGGGTTTCATCGGCGCGCAGCTCGCGGGCCTGGTCTCGCGCTTCGTCGCCAAACACCAGGGAATTCTGTTGGATATCCGCGTGACGGCCTCCTCGAGCGAGGTCGCGAGGTTGGTATTGGAGGACGAGGCTCACCTGGGCCTCGCCTTCCAGGCCTCGGACGATCCGCGCATTCGCGTGCTCGCCTCCGTCCGTCATCCCTTGTGCGCCATCATGCGTCCCACGCATCCGTTGGCAAAAAAGCAGAGCGTGACGCTCGAGGAACTGGCCCTGCATCCCATGTGTCTGCCAGAGTCGTCTTTCAGAACCCGCCAACTCATCAAGGTGGCGGAAGTCGCGGAGCGTGTGTTTCTCCAGCCCAGTGTGACCTCCAACTCGCTGGCGCTGCTGAAAACTCTCCTGAGCTCCGGTGATCTTCTGACGCTGCTTCCCATGCTGGCGGTGAGCGAGGAGGTCGAGCGAGGTGCCTTGGCGGCTGTGCCGGTACAGAGCACGGCTCTCGAGGAGACTTCTGTTCATCTGATCAGCCGCCTCGGGCGCCACCTGACCCCCGCGCCGCTACGTCTGTTGAACAGTTTGATGTCCTACCTCAATGGCTACGAGCGCTGTCTGGAGAGATCACGATTGTCTCCGGTAGCCGGCCCGTCACCGGCACCGCAGCGACCGGCCCGGGTGTCTCGCGCCGACACCGGCTAGTCATTGCGGAAACCGCAAGCATCGCGGCGCGCCGTGTCATTGAAGCGGCGCACGCGCTCCCGCATGCTTGTGGAATGACTCTACCGGCCGCAAACCATACCGCGTGACGATTCCCCGCATCGGGATAGCTCCCGGCTACGACATTTCGCGCGTGATCAAAGGCGGCTGGCAACTCGCGGGCGATCATGGATCCGTGGACAGCGAACAGGCCGTACGCGACATGTCCCTGTTTGTCGAAGCGGGAATCACGACGTTCGATTGTGCCGACATCTATACCGGTGTCGAGACACTGATCGGGGATTTTCGGGCGCGACAACCGCAACTGGCGGCCCGTACCCAGGTTCACACCAAGTTCGTGCCGAATCTGCACTCACTACGACAGGTGAATGCCGGGTATGTCGAGGCGGTCGTGGATCGCTCTCTCGAGCGGTTGCACACCGATCGGCTCGATCTCGTACAGTTCCATTGGTGGGATTTCGCGGTCCCCGGCTATGTCGAAGCCGCGCTGGCGCTCGAGCGGTTGCGTGTGAAAGGGAAGATCGCTCACCTCGCGCTCACCAACTTCGACGTCGCGCACCTGGTCGAGATCGCCAAAGCCGGCGTCCCGATCGTCGCACACCAGTTGCAGTACTCCCTGCTGGACGGCCGCCCCGAAGGTGGAATGATCGAAACATGCCGCTCTCTGGGCATCTCTCTGTTGTGCTATGGCACCGTTGCGGGTGGCTTCCTATCCGATCGCTGGCTGGGCCAGCCGGAGCCGACGGCAACACCGCAGAACCGCTCCCTGATCAAGTACAAGTTGATCATTGACGATTTCGGCGGTTGGCCGCTCTTCCAGAGGCTGCTGTCGGTGCTGCGTGAGATCGCCAACCGCAAGGGGTGCGACATCGCTACCGTTGCCTCCAGCGCGATGCTCGCCCGGCCCGGTGTCGCGGCGGTGATCGTCGGGGCCGTCGATGCAGCACATCGGGAAGCCAATGCACGGGTGGGCACTATCACCCTCGATCGCGAAGAGCACCAGGCCCTGGAAGCGGTAACGGCCTTGCGGACCGGCCCGACAGGTGACGTCTTCACTCTCGAGCGGGACCGACAGGGCCGGCACGGCCGCATCATGAAGTACGAATTGAATAGTTGATGCGTGGGCTCGTTGCGCGCAAAGCAACGATTCCCTGCGGCGCGGTCATTGAATGACCGGACCCTATGCCGATAATCGAGACGCCGCGGGAACGGTTTCCGCATTCCTCCTCAAGAAGGAAATAGTATGAGTGTCTCGAACGGGAAGGTGCTTGCCAGCCTCGCCCTATGCCTGCTGACGCTGCCCTGGCAGTTCTGCGTCGCCGCGACTCATCACGATGCCCTCACCGACATGTTCGTTTGGTGGAACGCCGCTTACAAGCGCTCGGATGGCTTCACCTCGGCCGCATTCTCGCAGTATTTCACCCCGGATGCCGTCTTGCGCGTCAACGGTGTTGATCGCTGCAAGGGGGTGGCTGAATGGGCCGAGCATTTCCGCAAGATTCAGGCGAGCACGGAAATGGTCGAGATCGAGCTGCCCTTCATCGATGAGTTCGAGTCGCCCGCCGGCGATCGGATTTTCACCCACCATTTTGTCAAAGCCCGCGAGCACGGGAAGGACAGCCGTGAGCGCGTCATGGGATTCGCCGTGGTCAAGGACGGCAAGATTTCCCTGATCAACTTCGTGAGCGTCCCCGACCCTGTGACGAGCGGCGCCGAGAAAAAATAATTGGAGATCTGTATGACTCGAGCCCCGAAGACGCGCCGGCGTCGCGCTAGTTTGATCCTGTGCAGCGCCACCGCGACCCTCGCCGCATCCTATGCGGGCAGCGCGCTCGCCGCGGACAGCGACGCGGACAATGCAGCTACGGAGGGCTTGCAGGAAATTACGGTCACGGCGCAGCGACGCGAGGAAAACGCCCGCGACGTGCCAATCAGCCTGACTGTATTCTCGGGTGCGCAGATCGAGCAGGATAACTTCCAGGGTGTTGAGAGCTATCTTTCTCAGACGCCCAACGTGAGCTTCACTAGCGAAGGCACGCGTGACCGCAAGGAGCTAGCCCTGCGCGGCGTCAGTGACCAGCTTTCACCGGACAACAACATCAAGGAAGGCAGCTTCGGTTTCTACATCGACGAGTTCAACGTCGCGCAAGGCACCTCCAACCCCGAGATCGTCGACATCGATCGTATCGAAGTGTTGCGCGGTCCCCAAGGTACGTTCTTCGGCCGTAACGCCGTCGGCGGCGCGATCAATATCACCACCAAAAAGCCGACTAACGATTTCTATGCGGAGGCGAGCTCGCAGTACTCGTCCTTCAACACCGTTGACAGTCACGTCATCCTGAACGTCCCGCTCATCGACAATATTCTCGCCGTGCGCATGGTCGGCCGCGACGAGACCAGCGACGGTAATATCAAGAACATCAACGCGATCGGCGGTGGCAACGACAGCAAATACCAGTACGGTAAAGCGATTGTCCGTTACACGCCGACGAGCCAATTGACCATCGATACGACCGGTACGGTGAGCAACGAGCATGTCGGCATGCGCAACGGTGTGCCATCCGGCGTGCTCGGCGACTTCTCCGCGAGTGTGCTATACAGCGGACCGCCGTACAACGGCGCTGCAATCCCCGACGGCGTCGGGTTCTGGCCACACAATACCAACTCGGTCAATTTCAATCGTCCCCAGGACGACGGCACCCGCCTCAGCTACGTCTCCAATCGCATCAAGTACGACACCGACCTGTTCAGCATCACCAACGTGGTCGGCTACCTGAATTCGAACGAGTTCGAGGGCGGTGACATCGACGGCTCGAGTCTCGACCTCTTCTACGAGCATGAGTCGATCAAGCGCAGCTCGTTCAGCGAGGAGTTGCGGGTCGCCTCTGTGCCCGGACACATGATCGACTGGACGGGTGGCCTTTATGTCGGTCACGACATCGGTCATTCGACCCAGTACACCTTCTCCGGTGCCGATAACCCCTTCGGTCTTCCCAACGGGTTTGAAGTCACCTCTTCGTTGTCCGATTCATCGGATCTGAGCTATGCCCTCTTCGGTGAGGGGGCCTGGCACATCGATCCAAAACTCACGGTTACTGTCGGCGCGCGCTACACCCACGAGCGGGTCTATAACGACGGATACAACACGTCCGGCTCCCTGGTCGAGAACTATGTGAATGGTGACGCGACCTTCCACAATTTCTCACCCCGGGCCAACGTGCTCTACCTGCTCAGCGACCAGGTGAATCTCTACGCGACGATCTCCCGCGGCTTCAAGGCAGGTGGCGTCGAGGCTCAGAGCAACTCGAGCGGCGGCACCCAGGTCTACAAGCCGGAGACGCTGACGAACTATGAAGTCGGTATGAAGAGTGAATCGGCGGACAAACGCTTCCGCCTGAACACCGACTTCTTCTACATGGATTGGAAGGACATTCAGGCCGACTACTCCATCGGACAGCAACTGCCGAACAATGGCGGCGTGTTCTTTCTCACCGGCATCGCCAACGCTACTGGCGCCCGCAGCTATGGATTCGAAGCCGAAGGAGCGGCGCTCCTGCTGCCGGGTCTGACTTTCGATGCCGGTGCCGGCTACGATCGCGCGTACTACCTGGCTTACCACGATGCACAGACGGGTACGGGTACCCAGGGTGACCTGACTGGCGCGACCTTGCCGAACGCGCCGAAATGGACCTTGCATGCCGATACCCAATACACGCACAATTTTTCTGCCGGCATATCGGCCTTCGGGCGCCTGGAGTGGTATTACAAGGGGGGTATCGTGCCGGATCAGAACTCGGAGTTTCACACCGGCTTTCCGTGGCAAGTACCTGGTTATAACGTGACAAATCTCCGGGCGGGCTTCACCCGGCGCAACGTGAGCGTCACGGCGTTTGTCGAGAACCTCCTCGATAAAAAGTACTACACCAATGCGTACGAAAAGGCTTTCGCGACGGGTATGTTCATCGAGCCCTCCTACCGCAGTGCCGGTTTGAGGGTGACCGTGTGGATCGACTAAAGCGATGATCGGCGGAGGCCGCGAAGGACTGGCGGTGCGTCTTCTGCGGGCGGCGCTGGTCGTCTGCGCCTTGGGGGCGCCGGGCGGCGCGGCGTGCGCAACCGAATCGGAGTCGCAGCGCTTCGCCGGCTTCCTCGAGTCAGCTTACCAGCAGAATCTCGCGAGTCGCCCGCAGTGGGCGACCGAGGCGGGCTCGAAGGTGGGCTACGATCGGTGGGACGACACGTCGGAGGCCGCTTTAGCCAAAGACGCGGCGCGGATTCGAGCCAACATCCGCGTGGCCAAAGCGCAGTTCGACTACGCCCGCCTCGATCCGCCCTCCCAATTGCAGTATCGGGTTTTCCTGGATGAGCAGCAGTTGCTGCTGGACCGCTACCGCTGGCGCGATCATTTCTACGCGCTCAATCAGATTGTCGGCCTGCACATCGACATACCGGGGACGTTGACGGGCCCTCAACCGCTCGAGACCGAGGCGGACGCCCAGGCCTACGTGAGTAGGATCTCGGCGGCAAAAGTTGCAATAGGCCAACTAGTGCAACACCTCCGGGCACAGGCGAAGCGGGGCGTCTTCATGCCCAAGCCTGTGTACCCTCTGCTGATCGAGGGGGCGAGGAACGTCATTACCGGCGCGCCGCATGACACTGGTCCGGACGGCCAGATCTTCGCCGACTTCAAGCGCCGCATCGGGCTGCTCGATATTCCTCCTGAGCGTAAGACGCGTTGGATAGAGGGGGCCCGCAAAGCGTTGCTCAGCGATCTGCAGCCTGCCTACGAGCAGCTCATTGGGGTGTTGCAAGACCAGGGTGAACGCACACCGATCCTGGCTGGCGTGTGGCAGATACCGGACGGCCCCGCGTTTTACGCATTTCTGATCCGACAGTTCACCACGACTGCCATGGCCCCCGAGGATGTACATGCTCTCGGTTTGCGGCAGGTCGAGGCGGTCCACGGTGAAATCGCCGCGGTGATGCAAAAACTGGGATTCACCGGATCGGTCCGGGAGTTCATGGCTAAAACCAAGGCGGATCCGCGCTTCTACGCTCCCAACACGGACGCGGGTCGCGAAGAATTTCTAGCGCGTGCGCGCGCGATCGCCGCTGCTATGCAGTCCCATATTACAGAGGCCTTCCAGGCCGCGGCTCCTTTGCCGCTCGAAGTCCGTCGCGTCGACAGCTACAAGGAGGCTTCGGCGCCCGGAGGTTTCTACGAGCCCGGCAGCACGGACGGCCGTAGACCGGGTGTTGTCTATCTGAATCTATCCGATATGCACCTGCAGCCACTCTACGAGTTGGAGGATCTGCTCTATCACGAGGGTGTCCCGGGTCATCACATGCAAATCTCCACGATCCAGACGGACGCGGTGATTCCCAAGCTCCGCAAAGTGAATGAGTGGTGGCAGGACACGGCATTCGTCGAAGGGTGGGGTCTCTACGCCGAGCGGCTCGGCAAGGACATGGGGTTCTATCGGGATCCGTACGCTGACCTCGGACGTCTCACCGGAGAGCTGTGGCGAGCGTGTCGTCTCGTCGTCGACAGCGGCTTGCACTACAAGCACTGGTCACGCGAGGAGGCGATCCGGTACCTGCAGGAGAACTCCGCGGCACCGGACGGGACGATCGTGCGAGAGGTCGATCGCTACATTGCCGTACCAGGGCAGGCAACCGCATTCACCGTCGGAATGCAGAAGTTTGTTTCTGAGCGGGAGCGGGCGCGGCAGGCACTCGGGCCGAAGTTCGATCTACGTGAATATCATCATGTCGCGCTGGAGAGTGGCTATCTCCCCCTGTGGGCGTTGGAGGAGCGGGTGACTCGTTGGATAGCCTCCAGGCAGGCTGCTGCGCCGTGAGACTTCTGGCTGTCGTTGGGCTGACCGTTGGTCTTGCGGCCGCTACCGGCGCTTACGCACTCGATCATCGGGAGGGACCCTCCTCGGTAGCGGGCGCGAAGGATTCTCAACTGCAGTTCCACAGGCTGCTGGAGTCCTACTGGACGGATCTCCTGCGCCTCGATCCGGCGCTCGCACTTTCCGTGGGCAACTATTCATCGCAGGAACTCTTCGACGACTCCCTGGAGGATTCCTGGCGGGTTCGGATGCTGGAGACGCTGAAGCGTTACTCGGCGGCACTGACCGGATTCGATTCGGCGCACCTGTCGGTCGACGACCGCGTCAGTTACAGCATGTTGCGCTATCGGTTGGACAGGGACCTCGGCTTCTACGGGAGCCACCTCTTCGAGGTCGCGCGCATGATGCCGATCGACCAGTTCCAGGGTCTGCATATCGGCTACGCGGCCGAGGCGGCCGGATCGGGTGCCTATCCCTTTAAAACCGTCGCTGACTACGACAAGGCTCTTACCCGGGCGGACAACTATTCGCGCTGGACGGACGATGTCATCCAGAGGTTGCGGCAGGGTGTTGCACAAAGGGTGGTTCTCCCACGGATCGTCGTCGAGAGAATGCTGCCTCAACTACAGGCCCATCTCGGAGTTGCTCCGGACCACACGCAATTCTGGCGCGTAATCGAGTCGTTCCCCGCCGAAGTCCCTGCAGCCGATCGTGAGCGTCTTACCGCGGCTTATCGGCGTAAGATTGGTACGGTCATCCAGCCGGCCTTTCAACGCTTGTATGACTATCTCCGCACGGAGTATCTGCCTCACGCGCGGGAGTCTGTTGGTTTGGGGCAGATGCCCGGTGGTGCTGCACTTTATGCATATTACGTGCGGTACCACACGACGACCGACCTGAGTCCGGCTGGCATTCATGCGGTCGGACTATCCGAGGTCGATCGGATCACGGCGCAGTTGGCGGCCGTGCAAAAGACTGTCGGGTTCAAAGGCACCCTTCATGACTTCTTCGTGCACGTCCGCGAAGACCCCGCGCAGCACTTCGAGCGGCCGGAGGATGTCGTACCGGCCTTTCAGGCCGCCCGACAAGAGATTCTGCCGCGGTTACCTGCCCTGTTCGATGTGCTACCCAAAGCGCCCTATGACATTCGCGCGTTGCCGGAGTCCTCGCGCAACTCTCTGGACAATGGTTACTTTGCCCCTGCGGCGCCGGATGGCTCGCGGCCGGGCATTCTCTGGATGAACATCTACGCCGCGGGCGTACGCGATAAATTCAACGTCATGACCATCTCCCTGCACGAGGGATTACCGGGACACCATCTGCAGACATCGGTGGCACAAGAGCGTCCCGACCTGCCTTCATTCCGCCGGTTCGACTTGACCAACGCCTATGTCGAAGGGTGGGGGCTGTATGCCGAATCCCTTGGCGAACAAATGGGCTTCTACAAGGACCCTTGGGCCTACTACGGACATCTCAACTACGCCATCCTGCGTGCCAACCGGCTGGTAATCGATACCGGCATTCATGCGCAGGGATGGAGCATCGAGAAGAGTGTGCGCTGGATGACGGAGCACTCCTCGATGAGCGAGGCGCAGGCCACCGCCGAAGTAGAGCGCTATGTCTCTTACCCGGGACAAGCACTGTCGTACAAGATGGGCGAGCTCAAAATCCTCGAGCTGCGCCACCGCGCGGAAGCCGCGTTAGGCCCGCGCTTCGATATAAAAACCTTCCATGATCAGATTCTGCTCGGCGGGAGCATGCCGCTCACGACGCTCGAGCAGAAGGTCGAGCGCTGGCTCGCGCATCCCCAGGAGACTCCATGAGATTCGTTCACCGGCCCCTTCTTGCGGTAATAACCACGGTCGTGATCGGAGTGGCCACCGCTGCCAGCTCGTGGGCGGCGGGCCAGACTAAGGCAATCGTCGGGGCAACCGTCGTGGATGTAACCAACGGACATTCAATTCCCAACGCCGTGCTGGTCATTGAGGGAGAGCGGATAGCCGCTGTTGGCCCGGCGAGCGCGGTATCGGTCCCCGCGGGCGCCGACGTCATTCACGCTGACGGCAAGTGGCTGCTACCAGGCCTCATGAACATGCATGTCCATCTCGGTCTGAAACTCCCGGGGGCTGCGGGCGATTCGCTCACCAATGAGACCGACGTGGAGGAAGTGCTGCGAATGGCCGGCAATGCGCGGCTGTCGCTCCTTTCCGGTGTCACGACTTTGCGCCTGGTGGGCGAAGATCACGGCACGGACTTCGCTCTACGCCGGGCTATCGACAGCGGCGAAGTCATGGGCCCGCGTATCAAAACAGCGGGCGAAGTCATCATTCCGACCGGTGGCCACGGCTCGATGGAGGCCGACGGTCCCTACGGATTCGCCCATGTCGTGCGTGAGCAGATCAAACAGGGCGCCGACTGGATCAAGATCGCCATCTCCGGTGGCATTTCCGATTCGCACGGCGACATTTCCGCCGCGCCCATGACGGATGAGGAGATATCCACGCTCATCGAAGTGGCTCACCGCAATAACGTCAAGGTGACCGCCCACAACGGCTCGAGTGTGGCCGCGCACCAGGCGATGAAATTCGGGATCGACGGCTTCGAGCACGGCTATCACCTCGACCTGTCCGTGTTGAAGGAAATGAAAGCCAAGGGCGTCTGGCTGGTGCCGACGATCGTCGTCAGTCAACCCGGAGCGCTCGAGTTTTATCACAAGATCGGCTCACCGCCGTGGTATCTGGAGCGTGTGAAAAGCACGGGAATCGATCATTGGGCCATGCTTCAGAACGCCATCCGTCTGGGTGTCAACATCGCCCTCGGCACCGATCAGTTTCCCTTCGAGCCCAACGGCGGCACGACCGCCACCATCGCTGAAGCTGAGCTCTACGTGAAGGCGGGCATGACTCCCCTCCAAGCGTTACGCACCGCCACTGTCAATTCCGCGCAGATGATCGGCATGGAAAAGGACGCCGGAACTCTCGAGCCCGGCAAATACGCCGACGTCATCGCGGTGAGCGCCGACCCGCTGAAAGACATCGGGGCGCTGCGCACCATCGGGATGGTGATGAAGGGGGGAGTCGTCGTACGGAACGACGATGGGAAAGTCCGATGAGTCTGCCGCTACTCGAAAACCGGCAGCCGAAATGATCTCGCCCTCCGTCATACCTCAAATCGATATCCCTTGAACATTTCCCGCAGCACCTTCTTCTGTACCTTCCCCGTCCCCGTGTGCGGAAGCTCGGTGACAAACACCACATCGTTGGGTAGCCACCACTTCGCGAGTTTGGGTGTCAGGTAGGCCAGCAGTTCCTCCTTGCTGACCTCACGGCCGGGCTTTTTGACGACGATCAGAAGCGGGCGTTCCTGCCAGAGGGCGTGCGCGATGCCGATGGCGGCCGCTTCGGCCACGGCTGGGTGGCCCAGGGCGGTATTTTCCAACTCGATGGAGGAGATCCATTCGCCACCGGACTTGATGACATCCTTCGCCCGGTCGGTGATCTGGATGTAGCCGTCAGGGTCGATGGTCGCGATGTCCCCGGTGTCGAACCATCCATCCGCGTCGAGATTGGAGTCGCTTTCCCCGAGAAAGTACGCGGAAGTAATCCAGTGGCCGCGTATCAGCAACTGCCCGGCGGCCTTGCCGTCGTGAGGCAGAGCGGTACCCTCAGGGTCTGTGATCTTCAAGCTGACACCGAAAGGCGCGCGGCCCTGTTTGGCTTGTAATGCGATGAGTTCCGCCTCGGTGGCATCCCGATGTTTCTTGAGCGGGTGGCAGACAGTGCCGATCGGCGAGGTTTCCGTCATACCCCACGCGTGGAGAACGCGAGTACCGAACTCTTTGGCGAAGATCTCGATCATGGGCAGCGGTGCGCAAGTGCCACCCACCAAAACCCGCTTCAATACGAGATCCTTGCTCGGCTGGAGGGATTGCGCCTGCACGTACTGATGTAACTTCAACCACACCGTTGGAACTCCGGTCGCGGCCGTAGCGCGTTCGTCGCGCAACATCTGGTAGAGACTGGCGCCGTCCAGGGTCGGCCCGGGTAATAGGAGGCTCGCGCCACACAAGGCCGCAGCGTAAGGAATACCCCAGGCGCTGACGTGGAACATAGGTGTGGCGAGTAATACGGAGTCGAGTGCCGATAGCCCAAAGCCGTCGACCGTACACGCCATCATCGAGTGCAACATCGTCGATCGATGTGTGTATAGAACGCCCTTGGGATTTCCAGTTGTACCGGACGTGTAACACAGCGATGAAGCGGAGTCTTCATCGAAGTCCGGCCATCGATACCCTGGATTGTGACTCTGCAGTAGTTCTTCGTAGCAGCACAGGTTTGGGATCGTGCTCACCGGCATGTGGTCACGATCCGTCAGGGCGATAAATGTCTTCACCGTCTGGAGCTTCGGCGCGAGTTCCTCGATCAGCGGTAGGAAACAGACATCGAAGCACAGATGTTGGTCTTCAGCGTGATTGATAATGTATTCGAGCTGCTCAGGGAATAATCGCGGGTTGATGGTATGCAGTACGGCCCCCATGCCGGAGACGCCGAAAAACAGCTCCAGGTGACGGTGACCGTTCCAGGCGAGGGTCCCGATACGCTCGCCTTGTGCCACACCGAGAGAGGTCAAGAGACTCGCAACCTGCCCGGCCCGCTTCTCAATATCGACGTAGGTGCATCGATGGAGCGGCCCCTCGGCCGTGCATGAGACGATTTCGCCATGCGGATGCGCTCGGGCGGCGTGCACGATCAACGAGGATATGAGCAGCGGATGGCGTTGCATCAAGCCCAACATAGCTCGTCTCCTCTTGTGGCCCGGCGACGGCCATCTTATGCCTCCCGCACACCTCGCGGGGAACTTTGCTCGCTCGGCGCCCCGTGGTGAAACCCTAGGAAAACCGCAGCGTCTGCCCCACCCCCAACGCCTTGGCCTTCTCCAACATCGCGTGGCCGAGCGCGATGTCGCTCAAGCTCAGCCCCCGGTGCCAGAACAAAATCGTCTCCTGGTCGTTCTGGCGCCCAGGCTTTATACCCGCCACGATCTGGCCCAGTTCAGCATGCAGGTTGTGCTCGTTGAGTTTGTCAGTATCGACGTGACGGCGCAGCGCACCGTAGGGGAGCCCTTTGCGACATTGTCCCCAATCGTCGACAACTACCTTACTCATGATGTCGGTCAGGGACAATTCCACCGCACTCATCGTTCCATAGGGTACGACCAGTGCACCTGGCTTGATCCACTCGGTTTTCAGCAACGGCTGCGGTTCGGGGAGACGTGAGGCTTCCACGACAATGTCCGCATCGCGCACGCATTCCTCCCAGCTATCCACAGCGACCACCGGCCTGCCCAGATCTACGGAAAGCCTCGCGGCGAATGCCGTCCGACTCTCGGGCCGCCTGGAGTGAACGCGGATCTCATCGAACGAGAAGAAGTGGCTGAGCAGCCTGATGTTCCAATAGGAAGTGCCCCGTGCACCGATGTGGCCGAGAATTCTGCTGTTCTTTCGGGCCAGAAACTTTCCACCTAGTGCCGTCATCGCGCCCGTGCGCATATCCGTCAGTGATGTTGCATCCAGTATCGCTTTCGGTACGCCAGTGGTGGGGTCGAATAGGTTGAGTACGGCCAGCTCGGAGGGCAGGCCGATCTTGTAGTTGTTCACGAAGTCGCCGACCACCTTGACTCCCGCGAGACCGAGGGGCAGCACGGCTCCGCGCAGCACGTTGAAGTGTCCAATGGAAGAGTCTTGAGGAACCAGGTGCATGCGGGGCTCGATCACCACCTGCTTCTGGCCTTGCGCCTCGAGGCCTCGCTCGACGGCGGCAAGAATTTCCGTGTCAGTGAGCGCGAGGCGCTCGACATCGGGCCCGTTGAGAAAGGTGAGATGGATAGGTTGCACTTCAGGGGGTCCGATGAAGGTGAAGGTTGCGAAGATCCGCCTCGGGATCGATCAGGGCGGCCGCCACGACACCGAGCAGAGCTACAAGAGTGCCCGCGTACACGAAACCCATACGAAATCCTGCGACGGGATCGGCGTTGATGTCAACGAGCAGCCCCATCAGAAAAGGGGCGCACAGTCCGGCGAGCGTATGGATCGAGTTGGTGATACCCAGCAGCGCGCCTCTTTGTGCTGGCGGCGAGATCTCACCGATCAGGGTCGTGCCGAGTGTGAAGATGACACTGCCTATCGAAAAGCTCAGTCCGACCAAGGCAATTTCGAGCACGCCGCGGCCCGCGAACGGAACACCGGCCAACGAGGCGCCGCCGAGGACGACACAAAGTGAACCGAGCAGGCCGCGCGAGATGCGGCTGGAGTAGCCGCCACGCGTGAGAACCAGGGACAGATAGGCACACAGCGGCGCGAGCATCATCTGCATGATCGAAGGCAGCGTGATCACCCATGCAGCCTGTGTGGGCGGCATGTGAACCGCCTTAACGAGGTAGTTGGCTAACCACACGAGGTTGAGCGCGATGATCCAGTAGGCCGCGAAACCCGCCATGAAAACACCCATTGCGGTACGACTGAGTAACAGGCGCCGATAAGGAACCCGTGGAACCGTCGCAGTCGGGAGAGTGGTCGCCTGGTCGATCGGCCCCTCCTCGGCGCACACCCACCACAACAGCGCCCAAATCAATCCGGCCACCCCCAATGTCCCAAACGCCGCATGCCACCCATAATGAAGAATGATCCACGTCAGTAACGGCGCCACCAGCCCGGTTCCGAACGCAGCACCACTTGCGACCACACTCGTGGGAAGCGCGCGCCGCTGATTGCCAAACCATTTGTACACACTATGGACGGCGACCGGGAATGCCGGCCCCTCGGCCGCGCCCAGGACGACGCGGCTAGCCAGCAGCACCGTAAAATTCGCTGCCACACTCATGGGTAGCAGCGCCGCAGCCCAGATGACGCTCATCACCAGCATGAGAGCCTTGGTGCGGACCCGGTTGGCGAGAAAACCGACCACCACGCCGGACACGGAAAACAACAGGAAGAAGGCGCTTCCCAACAGGCCGAATTGCCGATGATCCAGACGTAGGTCCTGCATGATCGGCACGCTGGCCAGGCCGATGACGGCCTTGTCCGCGAAGTTGATCAGCATGAACAGGAACACCAGGACCACGGCCGTCCAGGCTTTGCGGTTTTGCGACGATTTCAGCAAGGCATTGACCGCTGGCTGTGTTACCAGTGGCCGCTAACTATCTTCACGACCGCGCCTGGATGGGCCACGCGCAAGGAACGCACGTTGTCGGGATGAATGAGCTGATCCAGCTTCGACATGAACAGGCGGTGTTCATCGCCGTATCCGGTGACAGCGAGGCGCAGCGCCTTGGTGTCCCAGCCGGTCCAGTGGGGCACGAAGACGTCGTCGATTTTCAACCTCGATACTTCCACTGGCTTGGACGGATTCGAAAGGTCGAGCACGATCAGGCCATGGGTGGTCGGAACGCTTTGAATCAGGTAGTGGCCCACGATGGTGGGAACGCCACAGTTGGATCCCGGGAAAACGTGTACGAGTTGTGACCGCGGGTGATCAGTAGCCATATCCGTCAGACGCTCAATACCACAGGCGAGCGTCTGAACAAGCAGGGCCAGAACCATGCCGATCGTAAGCCGTGACATCGATCCCCTCGGCGATAGCTTATTTGAGTAGGAACGATAGCATCAGTGGGCAACCTGCGCCTTCTCGCGACCGAGCCTGGATCCCTGCCAACCAAGTCGGACGAGTCGTCGATCCGGATGGGATTGGGCCGGGGATCCAACACCGTGATTATTTCGTGGCCGGCCGCAGCAGCGGTTCCGGCGATTTGTCAGGGCTTGTGGTCGAGCTCGCTGCGCTCCCCTTCGTCCAAGTCCACGACGCATTCCTTGGCATCTGGAGAAATAGGTGACATGGAGACGTGATCGCCCGAAACCGCGTCAAAATATATCTTCTCGTAGTTTTGCGACTCCTCCGGAATCAGAATTGTTTTTCCCGGATAACGCCCCAGGTGCCGTAAATACCCCTCAATGCTCGAAACTCGGGTGAAATAGACTCGCTGCGCTCCCGACGCCGCCGCAGGATTTGTGATGTTTTGCGGGCTCAGCGTTAGCTCACGGAGATTCAGTGCGCCTTTTACTGTCGTGACATAGTGGGGCTTATTCCTGAGCAAGTTCCTAAGAGCGGATACCTTATTGAGAACCATTCTCATCAGTGTTTGCCTTCTGTGTCCTTTTGTCGCAGCCGGTCTACAACACGGCCACCGATCAACGCGAGGATGATATCAACGTCCGCAGAGTCGGCGCGCCGCGCCAGCCGAAGTTACAATTCGTCCCAAATGAACAATCCGTGCCACGGGTCCGTCCGCCTACATCCAACACGAGCCACGCGTGGCCTGCGCATTCAACGCTGGACCGATTGTTCTCTCGAGGCAGAGCCTTGAAAATGGCCGCGCCTGGACATGAATGAGCGCGAGAGCTGCCGCTTAGGCGACAATCACTAGCAACCTGTCCCCTGGAGAGCTTTCAGCATGATGATCCCGAAGGTCGGTCTCGGCATCGTGGCGCTGACCGGCGCCCTGCTCGCGGTTTCACCCAGTGCGTTTGCGGACACCCCTGCGGCGAAAATCGAGCAAGCGTGTGTGACCTTGGTGGGTTTACGAATTCCGGCAAGCGCCATCGGTCTGCCTACCACTGGCGCCATCGTGGAGAAGGCCGCCCTTGTACCTGCAGCTGCGGGAGACGCCACAGGCGGGGAGTATTGCGTGGTGGGTGGCGTGATCTCCCCCGTCTCCAGTTCGGCTCCGAATATCGAGTTCCAGGTCAATTTGCCTTCGCACTGGAACGAAAAGGCATTGCAGATGGGCGGCGGCGGCTACGAC
>JAQGOE010000156.1 GCA_028293725.1 Gammaproteobacteria bacterium
GCAGATTAGCGCTTCGCTAGTCGTGGGTCTCGCCCGACAGCAGCGTAGCCTGCATCGAAGGCCTTGCGGAGAACTCCTCGAACCAGCTCGTCAGCCGCGGCCGCCGTTCCCGAAAGTCCGGCAGCTCGCGAAATTCGAGCCAGCTCAGGGTCGTAGCCACCGCGATATGACCAACATGCAGTTGCGAATCGACATCCAACTCGTCCTCCAGCCAGTCATAGCTGCAAACGAGCTTCGCCACGTACCCATCCCGCAGCGGCGGATAGCGCAGCGCCGGCGGCCGGCGCACGGTCTCCCAGCGAATCGCGATTCCGGCCTCCGCAAGTCCCTGGGCAACGGCCTGCACGCGCAGCGCGTGCCAGCGGACTTCACCCTCCGCGGGAATCAACTTCCGTCCGCCGTGGAGCGTGTCAAAGTACGCGCAGATCACGTCGGAATCGAAAATCGAGGCGGCACCGGGCCGGACGAGGACCGGCACTTTACCCAGGGGATTTTCCGCGAAAACGCGTTCGTTGCGCACGGTCGGACTGGTCTCCTGGTGCACGACCCGCAGCCGCGCTGCCAGCCCGACCTCGTGAGCGAACACCAGGGTCTTGCGGGCATAGGGTGAATGCGTTTGGTAGAGAAGCTTCATACTAGAATACTAGCCGACGGGTGCCGCGTTTCGGCCGCGCCTCGGGGCCGCTACGCGCTCTTTTTCAGCGCGGGCGTGTGTAGTACAGCGGAATTAGAACAGGACTCATGGAGCTCGATCGATTCGACCGGCAATTGCTGAACCTGGTCCAGGCGGATTCCGGACAGACGGCGGAGCGCCTCGCGGAGCAGGTGGAACTGTCACCCTCGGCCATTCAACGGAGGCTGCGCCGCCTGCGGGATGAGGGGGTGATTATGCGCGAGTGCGCGATTCTCGACCCATCCGTGATCGGGCGGCCTGACTTCTTCGTAGTCGCCCTGCATGTGGAGCGAGAGAGGGCAGACCTGTTGGCGCAGCTGCGTAAATGGCTGGCCGCAGAGGAAAATGTGCAGCAGGTTTTCTACGTGGCGGGTGAGGCCGATTTCATCCTCGTCATCACGTGCCCGGGTACCGTCGCCTACGACGTTTTCATGTCACGCATGGTGCGCGAAAATCCCAACGTGCGCCGATTCAACACTCACGTGGCGTTGAGTGTGCTAAAGCGCGGACTCACCATACCGATCCCACTCAGTGATGGGAGCACATCGCCAGCAGCAGAATGACAGGGATGGGAACACCGAGCATCCAGAGCAAAATTCCGCGACCCATAGTGGTCTCCTCTTACGCGGGCACTGCCCGCTCATTGTCGATCCGGGGGTGTTACACCCTCGTTGGTTTCAGGGCTTACTGGAGGGCGGTGTGTTGGAGCGCACCCCCTGCTTCGCTTGTTCCGCGGCTTGCTGCGTCGCCGACAGCTTGGGCGCATCGGTGGCAGTTTCCGGCTTCAATTTCGTGTCGTCCCTGGCAGTCTCGGGACCGCTGGACTGCGGATCGGTCGCGGTTTCCGGCTGATGTGAGTCCGGCTGCGTTTGATCCGCCGTCGTATCGGGCGTGTCGGGATGCTCCACGGCGCGGGTGACGCCCGCCGCGGTAGCGGCCCGTTGGGCGCCGGATGTCGCGGTTTGCGCGTGCGCTAGCGCGGCGCTGCCAGTCAGGGCCAGCGCGATGATCAGGCTACGACGCAGCTTTAGCATGTCCGTCTCCATTTAGTACGCACGCATTGCCTGCGGGGTAAGCACGCAATTGCCATGCCTGTGCTACGGACTGACGTGCCGGCTTGCGCCGGCACGTCCAAGGAGCACCTAACCGGTCGGACTACGACTGGCCGCCTTTATGGCCGGCATCCTTCGCCTTATCGCGCTCGCTGCCGAGATTTCCCGGGTTGTCCTTGCCGCTTTGGCCGCCGCTCTGCTGGCCGCCGCCGCCCTGTTGCGAGCCGGGCTGTCCCTTGCGGTCATCATGCTGCGTATGCTGCTGGCCACTCTTCTGACCACCCTGTTGCTGTCCACCCGGGTTCTGGCCACCTTGATTCTGACCACTCTGGTTCTGGTTCGACATAACACCCTCGCGAATAATTTCGACGGGCTCACCATAGGCGCTGTCGCAAGGGCTGAATGTCAGACCGACGGTCGATCCGCGTCACTGTTGGCTTACGTCGAGCCATAGCTTTGCGCCACGTTGTTACAGTTCGCAACCGTGTTGCGGATTGCAACGAGTTGGCCGGGGCGTGGACTCGAGCGGCGACAGATCCCTCGAATCCGCCGGCCTTGCTATGATCGGCGCCCGTTACCATGGGGGCCTTCATGAAACTCAGTTCGCTGCTGCTCGTTGTTTCGCTTCTGTCTGCCGCTGCCGTGCAGGCGCAGACCCCGCCTGCTCCTTCACCGGAAGAGCAGGCTTCCCGCGATGCTGTCAGGAAGTCCTGCGCGGCGGACATTCAGTCTCTTTGTGCAGACAAGAAAGGTCATGAGGCGATGATGTGCCTGCGTGGCAACCAGGACAAAGTCAGTGCCGGTTGCAAGGACGCCATGTCGAAGCTGCATCGGCCGAATCCGTCGCCACAGTAAGTTGTCGCTCATAGGTGGCGGTGCCCGCCGGGTACCGCCACCTGCCGGGTGCTGCAACCTGTCAGAGTCCTACTACCTGTCAGGGTGTCGCCACCGGTGCCTGGCCGGTAACGCTAATCGACTCTCCCAAGGGCGCTTCCCATTGCTGCTGATACAGCGATGCCAGCCGCGCCGCCGGTATCGACCAGTCGAAGTGTTCTTCTGCGCGTCGTCGCGCCTCGCGCCCCATCTGATCGCGGGCATCGCTATCAAGCGACAATTTGCGCAGCGCGTTCGTGAGCGCCTCCACGTCCCCGCGCTCGACCAGCAGTCCCGTTACGTTGTCCGCGACGATGTCCGGCATACCCCCCGTCCTGCTGGCGATGCAGGGAATACCTGTTGCCATGGCCTCGGCGAGCGGGAGTCCGAACGGCTCCATACACACCGAAGGCATGGCCAACACATGAGCGCGCTGGTAGGCGCTCTTCAACGTCCCCCTGGAAAGCTGGCCGCGAAAATGCACTCGCTCGCGCAGCGGCTCGGGAATGCTCGCCTCGATGCCGCTCGAGTAGCTGCTGCGTGCGTGCAGCAGTTGCTTGTCGAGTCGATCCCAGAATCCGCTGCCATAAAACGACGTCAGGGCTGCGACCTGTGGATCGCCTGACAAGAGACGGATCTGATTGAAGGGCAACAGTCCGGGCGGCCCGACCACATCGAGTTCCACTCCCGGGTCGGCGTTCGCCAATCGAGTGAATGCTGCGGCCAGAGTGTGAATGCCCTTCTCAGGTGAGACTCGTCCGACGAAGAGGATGCGGAACTTCCCGGGCTCGGAGGTGCGCTCCGTTGCCTCGAAGTATTTTGTATCTACGCCGTTACCGACCGTGTGTATGCGGCCGGCAACGTAGGGCAGCTGAGACTGCAATCGGTGCGTGACAAAACTGCTGCAAGTGACTACGGCGCTGACGTCTTTCAGCCGGGGGCGCACCACCTTCTCGGGTAACAGAGAGAGAAACTCGTCGTGGACGTGCAGAAACAGACGGGCTTTTGGCGCGGCGCGATGGAACAGGGGCAGGAACTGCGTGCTGTTCTGTACGTGAATGATGTCGGGCTGCTCGTGTCGCAACCAGCGGGCGACGCTCAAAGCGTATTCGCGAAAGAACAGGTTCGATGCGAAGTAGGGTGTGCGCAGATTGAGCGCGCTGGTGCCCAGATCCACGGCTTTGTGAAAGGAGCGCAGCGCCAGGGGGATGCGCCGGATACGCAGCCCCAGGCGGCTCAGTTCCTCGGTGGATTGCCCGGGCGCGCGTGGCGCGAATACTACGACTTCGTGGTGTCGGGCTACGCGTTTTGCGAGTTCCCACATCACTATGGTTACCGAGCCCGTCTGGGCATCGCTGGCCGCGACCGCATCGCGCGGTTGGCTGACGAACGCAACCTTGGTCACGACTGACCACCCGGCCTCGTCCCAAGTGGACAGAACCGGTGTCGAATGTCGAAATGTGACGGTGCACTCACATCTGACACGTTACCAACAGTAGCTTTCTCTAACCTTTCGTTACGTCGCGTCGTGCACGCCGCCCGCAGTACGAGTCAGTCGCTGGCTGAAGCGTCGCAAGCGAATTGCTACTGATGCCGCTGACAAGACATGCCGCTTGCCGTCGACGAGTGTCACGTTCCCGACGCCGCTGAGTGTGTGCAGGCCATGGGGATAGGGACCATGGGCTGCTGGGGCCAACCGCCTGACCGGACGTTCCACGAATTCTTCGGGAGTGAGTCGCTCGATCCGGTTGATGACCACTGCTCCGCCATAGGTGATGGAGCAGTCCTGCGCCGGCCGGTGCAAAGCGCCGTCCATAATGAATAGAGGTCCGGCGGGGCGTGCCGAGCGCAGATCGCATTTCACAGGATTCGCGGCGTGGGGTAGCCAGGGTCCGCGCAGATCCGCGGCGTAAAAGACAAACAACTTCGCTTCGTCCTGATCGGCGTGATTACCGACAAACAGCCACCAACGGCCGTCGTGAAAGCGCACCGTGGCGTCGGCGCCCGGAAAATTCTCGAGGAGCACGCTGTCCGGTACCCAACGATTGGGAAACGGATCCGCCCGAAAAAGTTGCACGTGTCCCTGGGCTACAGTCTCGGGAATACAGTAGATGGCGCCTTCGTGCTCAATGAGTTGCGGATAAGAGGCGTGGCTGGTAAAGGCGAAGACGTTCCGAGGCGGCGTCTGCGTCCCGTCCGGTCGCAACTCGAAAGCAACGATCCGCCCGAGACCGTCCTGCCACGACAGCGCCTCGGCCAGGATGACGAGTGTTCCATCGGCGCGCGCCAGGCCGAACGGGTCGGCGAGAAAGCCGTCCGAGGGCGCTTCGAGCCAGCGGATCGTTGTGGGATCGAAGGATTGGCAGACCTGTTGGACGGACGCCGCGATTACGCCCACTGTCCAGTGCTCGCGAGTGATTTCCTGAAGCGCGCGCATCAGGATGTTGCGTATCCACGCCGCGGGCATTCGGACGCGCAGGAGGAAGTGGCTGACCGCTCCCCGCTGCCGCAGCCGCAAGGTGGGCATGCCCTGGGGTTGTGTCCGTTGGAGAGTTTCTTTCAACAACTGGCCGGGCCAGTCGACGATAGCCTCGAGCAGTCGCTCGCGAGTGGCATCGAGCGAGTGGCCAACGGCTTTGACAGCTCCCTCTTTCAACACGGTCGCGCGGTCGGGGCGGTCCAGCCGGACAAGGCGAGCGTAAGCCGCCCGCCCTCCCGCCACGAATTCCTGCAGGCCCGGCTCGATGCGCTCCGGCTCGGCGCCGTAAATAAATGTCCAGTAGCCCAGTCGCGGCAGTGCCAGCTGGCGCGGATCGAGGGTCCCGGTGGATAAATCCACAACCAGATCGACTTGATCGGGAAGAGTTGTTCCCGAAATGACAGTCACTTCCACGTGACCCGCTGCCGCGAGTGACGCGAGTGCACGCTCACGCCAGCGCAGAGTGGAATAGGGCGGGAAGCGTACGACGATCCGCTGTGGTTTTGCTTCAGGCATAGGTGGTACTGAATAACGCACCAAGTGGCCTGAAGGTGCCTGAGCTGTGCGGGAATTCAGCTGCCCGCCGGGCGGAGGGGTATTACGGAGACGAGGCGCTCGCTACGCTGTGCCGCGCCTGCACGGGAACGGGCGCGCCCATATCCAACAGCGACTCGCGAATCACTTCATCCGCAGGTATCCGGGGCCGTTCGCCCGCCGCGAGTTGATCGGCGTATTCAAACAGCTTGTGGAACAGCCCTGCCTGGTCGACGGGCGCACGGAGCGTAATCTGGGGGTGCGCGACGAAAAGTTGCGTCCATGTCGAGAGGACACCATCCCAGAACGCCCGGGTTCGTTGGTAGTACTCATCGGCGGCGGCCACTTCAGCGCCGCGAAGGCGTGAATATCGTGCAACTCCGTACTCGCGCGCCAGATAGGGCCGCGCGGGATCGATCGTGCGTTCGGGTGTCAACACCGTTTTCAGGTTGTTTTCCTCCTGCACCCAGCCGGTGGCGGTGATGGTGTGTCGGTTGGTTCCGAGTAGAACCTGATAGTCCTTGCGAACGCTCCACTCCCTTCGCGGTAGCGGACGCCAGGTATCTCCGCTGATCCAGGATGAGAAGCTGCTCGAGTGGCTCCAACGGCCCACGCCTGCATAGCGCGGTGACTCATCGACCTGATAAACCGTCTGCGACCATCGCCCGGTATTTTCGGCCGGGGTCAGCTTGCGCCGCTCCCAGCGGTCACGTCCCTTGTATTCCACGATTTCCGTGGGCTGGTACTGCCAGGTCTGGCGCCAGTGTTTGGTGATCATCGGCTCGCTGATCGAGCCGTCCTCCTGAACGATGCGCATGTTCAGAATGTGGACCAGGCTGATGGACTTCCCCGAGTCGGCATCCACGTAGACTCGCTCGGTGCCCCAGGATTGATATGGCTTGTCGCGCGGGGTTTGCGGCGGAAACGTGTCCACTTCCAGGAAGTCGAAGGTAACGCGGTAGTCTCCCGCCATGGCGAGAATCGCGCGCCGGTCACGCTCGTACGGCGATAGTCCCGGCTCTTGTAGGGCGCTCCAGGCTTTCGACGGCTCATTGTCGAGGGTGACCGCCGGCCCGCGAGTTGTGCCGCCACGGGGCGCGGGCGCGTCTGGCTGTCCGAGCTGCCAGGTGAAGGTGTAGCGGGCGGGGCTTGCGGCTTGCGGCGTCGAGGGTGCGGTTGGCGGCGTAGTCGTTGCCGCCGCTGGTGGCGCTACGGTGGCAGCGGGTGGCACGACGCTGGTAGTAGGCGCGGGCGTGGACTGCTGTGCAGCTACTGTGCTCAGCGAGCCCAACATGGCCAGTCCGCAGGCCCACACTCCGGCCCTTAGGCGCCCGCTCGTTCCGACAACAGCCTTGATCACAATGATTGCCGCTCCTTCATCTACTGCGGCACACTAATGCGAATGTTTACGGTCCACAAGGTGGCGGGGCGACGGTATCTGCTGCTGGCGGCCGCAGCCGCCATACTGTGCGCGAGCGTTATCGGTGTTCTCGCGTTTCGTGCCTATCGCGCTCCTGCGCCGCGGCTCATGAGTCTCGCGGACGGTACTGAGATCTTCTACCTGTCCGACGCTCTGATTGCGCCGTCGAACGCGTATCCCAATACGCGGGAAATCAAAATTGACGGCGAAGCCTTCGTTCGTGCGTCCGCCGGTGCGCAACCTTTGATTATCCGCTCGCGGCTGATGGTGCTGAAAGTGACCGGCGCCGCGGCGCTGCGTGTCACGGCGCGTTCGAACGAGACCGGCGAGGAGGCGGACGTTCTCTTCGGGCACGTCGAGGCTACGAAAGCCTATCCCTCCCGGGAGAATGAGCCGGACATCCTGTTGGATGGTCAGGAAGTGATGGTGAACGAGACTATCGATCTGCAGGAAAAGGAAACCGCGGACGTTCCGGGGTTGCGTTCGTGGAGTGACGCTTTGGTGGCGTCGGTGACGTCCAAGAATACGCGTTGATCGGGTGGCTTGCGGCTGGGAGCCTGCTTGCCTAGTGATCGATGCCTCCTCGAACCGATAGCCCGTCGAGGCGGCTGACAGCGATGCCGTGTCGTTTCAACTTCCGGTATAAAGAATTGCGGCTGATCCCGAGTTGCTTTGCCGTGTGGCAGAGGTTGCCGCGACTGGCGCGAATGGCGCTCAGGAGGGTTTCCCGCTCGGCGTGCGCCAGAGGGTCGGATGGCGGTGTTATATGTCCACTGCCAGCGGCGGTGGCGCGAGATCTTACTCCCAGGCTCAATTGTGCGGGCAGATCGCACAGCCGAATCACCTTGTGGTCACAAATCGCAAACGCGCTGCGGATCACATTGCGCAGCTCCCTGATGTTGCCCGGCCAGACGTGCTCCGTCAGGCGCTCGAGGGCTGCCGCGTCGATGGATTCCGCGTCTGCCTCGCCGCTCTCTTCGGCCAGAAAGCGGCGGATCAACACGTCCTTGTCGGTTCGTGCTGCAAGCGCCGGCAGCTCCAGCATGATGCCGTTCAGCCGGTAATAGAGATCTTCACGAAATTCGCCCGCGGCAAGCAACTCGCGCAGGTCCTGATTCGAAGCGCAGATCACGCGCAGGTCGACCGGAATGCCGGCGTCCGCTCCCAGCGGGATCACCTCCTGCTCTTCCAGCACACGCAACAGGCGGGTCTGCAAGAGCAGCGGCATATCACCGATCTCGTCGAGGAACAGCGTACCCCCGGAGGACTGCACGATCTTGCCTTTGCGGCCCTCTTTTTTGGCGCCGGTGAAGGCACCCGGCCCGTAGCCGAACAACTCGCTCTCGATCAACGTTTCCGGGAGAGCCGCGCAATTCACCGCCACAAAAGGGTAGGACGCTCTAGGGCTGGCTGCGTGCAGCGCGCGCGCGAAGCACTCTTTGCCCGAGCCGGTGGGCCCTTGAATCAGAACAGGGAGCGTCGAATCGGCGACGCGGGACGCTTTGCGGACGAGGTTCGCCATGTTGGCGTCGTTGCCAGCCAACTCGTCGAAGGTGAGGATGCGATTCGCGCGCGAAAATGGCGCGGACCGCGCATGGGGTTTGGTCGTCGCAGGCGATGAGGGGCTGGTGCTGATCGAAGCGGCTGCCTGCGTGGCTCGCACCGGGCGGACTGCCGATGCTTGAACTACTGGCGCATGGCTCGGCGGCGAACCACCGATATGCAGGCTTGCGAAGTAGCGACGCCCCAGGCTCGCGTCCCGCACCGGCCACAACGCCTGGCGCGCGAGCGACGCGGGAGCGAGCAGATCCTCGATGCGCATGTCGAAGATCTCATCAAACGTCCGTCCGACGAGATCGTGCCGGCCCCGCGTCGCCAGCAGCCGTACCGCCATCGCGTCCGCCGCGATGACGGTACCATCCATTGCCAGCGCCAGCGAACCGTCATGCAGGAGGTTGACGAGCTCCGGCCTTGCGTGGAATCTAACAATGTTGGCTGTGTGGTGATGCTGCAGGAAAATGCACTTCTCGATGAGCTGCGCTGACATGTTGACCAGCGCCATGGTATGCGCCTGGCTGGCGCGCGTGTCACGCGCGTCCACGGTCGACGCATCGAGAACAGCCAGCAGAGAGCCTGACGGATCGTGTATAGGAGCTCCCGAACACGATAATCCGATGTGACGCGCCCGGAAGTGCTCGGTTCGGTGCACGGTCACGGGGCGGTCGACGCTGATACACGTACCGATGCCGTTGGTTCCTTCGTGCAACTCGCTCCAATCGGCGCCAATGAGCAGCCCCGCTGAGCGGAATAGGCTCTTCAGTGTGGAGTCGATTTTTTCGCAGAGAATGACGCCACTGGCATCCGTCAACAGTAAAGCGTAGCCGGATCCCGAGATCTGGTCGTACAGAGAATCCATTTCGGCGGAGGCGATCTGGATGAGTTGCTCATGTTGGACCTGGCGGCCGCGCAGGTCGCCGCTGCTGATGACCGCCGGGGAGTAGATGCGCACCGGGTCGAGTGAATAGTCGCGGACACAACGTCGCCATGAGTCGCCTATCGACTCGTTCAGGGCCGCGGGGCCCTCGGGCGCCATGCCTTGTGCCACGCGCAGAACCTGGTCCGCATGACGGACCACTGTCGGATCGGCCATCAAACCCCCTCAGCGAAACTCAGCCATCTCGCGCGTCCTCATCTTTACGCATGTGTGCGGGCATGGCAATTACGCTACGGGCGCGGGCGGTAACGTCGCAGGGACAACTGCCACGCAGGCGTGACAGTTGATCCGCCCGACTAAGGGTGTGCGACAGCACCTGGCCGCCATCTGCGCGGCCGCCGCCGAGCGTTCGGCCGTTACCTACCCCACTGATTTGGCTGGACAAACGGACTCCCGCGCCGCATTGCCACTGGCACATACCGCATTTGGTCCGTTCCTTGCTCGAACTCGCGCCCGGCAGGCCGCAACGCCGTGAGCCATGAAACCTTCCCGGTATGGAGCCCGCAATGAACGCCCAAGTGAACGCGAACCCCGACCTGATCTCGCTCAATTCAAGAGTCCAGCAATTTATCTCTCAGCCCCGCAAGGTCCTCATCGACGGACGCTGGGTTGCCGCCAAGAGCGGCGAGACTTTCGATGTGTTCAACCCCGCCACGGGCCAGCGTATCGCCCGGGCTGCAGCTTGCGAGAAACCGGATGTGGACGCCGCGGTGGCCGCGGCCCGCAAAGCGTTCGACGAGGGGCCGTGGCCGCGAATGACGCCGTCCGAGCGCGGCAGGATCATCTGGAAGATCGGTGATCTCATCCTGGCGAACCTGGAGGAGTTGGCGCAGCTCGAGTCGCTCGATAACGGTAAGCCGATCGTAGTCGCGCGCGCCGCGGACGTGCCGCTGGCGGCGGATCTGTTCCACTACATGGCGGGCTGGGCGACCAAGATCGAGGGCAACACCATCTCGTTGTCGGTCCCTTACACACCGGGAGCCGAGTATCACGCCTACACACGTAAGGAGCCGATCGGAGTCGTGGGGCAGATCATTCCTTGGAATTTCCCGCTGTTGATGGCGGCTTGGAAGCTCGGACCGGCGCTCGCGACGGGTTGTACGATTATCCTCAAGGTTGCCGAAGAGACGCCGCTCTCGGGGTTGCGGCTCGCCGAGTTGTGTCAGGAGGCGGGCATTCCGGATGGCGTGGTGAATGTGCTCACCGGTTTCGGCGAGACTTGCGGTGCGCCGCTCGCCGCCCATCCGCAAGTGGACAAGGTTGCGTTCACGGGCTCGACCGAAGTCGGCAAGCTCATTGTGAAGGCTGCGGCAAACGATTTGAAGAAAGTCACACTCGAGCTCGGCGGTAAGTCACCCAACATCATTCTCGAGGACGCCGACCTCGATAGCGCCATTCCGGGCGCTGCCAACGCGATCTTCTTCAACCAGGGGCAGTGCTGCTGCGCCGGGTCGCGCTTGTTCGTTCATCAGAAGCATTACGACAAGGTGGTCGAGGGCATCACGGAGTTCGCCAAGGGGATCCGCGTGGGGCCGGGCCTCGATACGCGCACGCAGATGGGGCCACTCGTTTCGCAGACCCAGCTCGAGCGAGTCTCCGGATTCCTGCGCTCTGGCGCTGACGAAGGGGCTAGGGCGCTGTGCGGTGGTCGGCAGGTGGAAGGCGCGGGCTACTTCGTAGAACCCACCGTGTTAGTGGATACGTCGAATGACATGAAGGTCTATCGCGAGGAGATCTTCGGGCCGGTCGTGACAGCGAGTCCGTTCAAGGATGCCGACGCGGACTTGTTGAGACGCGCGAACGATACGACATATGGACTCGCCGCGGGTATCTACACTCGGGACCTTGGCAAGGCTCACCGGATCGCCAACCGCCTGCGCGCGGGAACTGTCTGGATCAACTGCTACAACATTTTCGATGCGGCGTTGCCGTTCGGAGGTTACAAGCAGTCGGGCTGGGGACGCGAGATGGGACACGACGCGCTCAATAACTACCTGGAGACGAAAGCGATCTGCGCCGGGTTGTAGGAGGACTCCGGCGTCTGCAGTTGCGGGCGCCTTGTAGGGACTGGGCTCTCTGTGTCGCGGGCGGCGTTCTACCGCCCGCGACCCGCAGGCTCGAACAGCTCGATGAACCCGCCCACATCCGGATCGCGTACCAGAACCGCTCGGCCTCCGTCTTTCAGCGTTACGACGCCGCCATCCGACACGACCTGCGCCCCCGCGCCCTTTACTCGTGAAAGGAGGGCGTCGATATCCTCGACCTCGAATCCAACATAGCCGACACTGATGTCGGAAATGCGGTAAGACGCAACGGCTTTCTTGCGATTCTGGAATTCGACCAACTCGAAATGCATGAGGGACCCGGGGTCCGCGGCTTCCGCGAACGACTCGTTATGGAACCGCAGGATGTTGCCGTGACCCCCGACGGCGGAATCGTAGAAGTCGCCTTGCAACCAGGGCGAGCTCGTCTCGGCCAGCCGGCCCCCGAGCAGGTTGCCGTAGAACGCTGTTTCCTTATCGGAGTCGAGAACGACCAGTCCCACGTGACTGAGTCCCGGTGGAATTGCCGGTCTCGCGGGGCGGCCGTCCTGCGCCGGTGTTGCCGGTCGCTGGTTGATGAGCTCGATGTCCAGACCGTCAGGATCGGTCATATAAGCTAGGCTGCCTTGGGTTTGCCCTGGAAAGGGAATGAGCTCGCCGCCCCACGAGCGCGCTCGCAGCGTCCCGCGGGCTTTCAACTGCGACCATACGACCTGTGCATCGGGGACCACGATGCCAAAGTGACTGGCGCCTGGCTCCCAGGGGGTGTAGCCAGCCAGGTTGGCGCGCTTGATCCCCCGCAACTCGTACAGGTAAACCGCGAACGGCTTGCCCGAGACGTTGCTGTTGATCGTCAGTCTCGCTGAGCGGATTCGCGCGCCTTTGATGCCGTAAAGGTGGTTTAGCCCGTCGTCCCGTCGCCACGACGAATCGATGCTCGGGTCGCGGCTGAATCCGAGCGTCTCGTAGAAGGGGATCGATTTGTCGAGGTCGGCGACCATGCGGCCGACGAAGGCGATGCCGACGATTTTTCCGTCGGAGGCCGGTGCTGGCGTCGTTTGGTTGTCCGCCACCGCGGCGGCTGGCTTCGTCGCCGCGCCGGGTGCGGCGCGCGTCGGAGCGGTCTGGCTGGCTTGAGTGGCACTGGTTGGTGCTCGCAATGCGCTGGTTGGCGCTTGCGTGGCGTTGGTTGCTGCTGACGTGGGTTCTGGGTCGGAGCGGGAAATATCGGGTCTTTCTGCGAGCGCGGGCTTCGGGATCGCGAGGATAGTGGCGCCGATCAGTGCGGCAGCCACCAAGGTGCCACGTGTGGCGCTAAGTGCCGCCCCGGGAAGCTGACCGAACCACCGGGCGAGCGACCTGTGTGGGGCACGGACGCTACACCGCGGGAGATGCCGGGTGATACAAAGCGATGCGTTGCGCGCGCTCGAGCACATTCTTTTGTTCATGCTTTCCCCCTCATCTTGAGCTTCGTTTCATTCTATTGTGCCCCCGTCGCCAGCGCCTGACGGGTTCCCGCGGCCACCACCGTCCGGTCATGAGTGCATCCTGTCATCAGCGGCGTCCGGGTCGATCCAGCGGCGTTATGCTAGGAGTCCATCACGCGTTTTTCTGACAGGAGCTCAAACCATGCCTGACGTGCAACAGGGTAGTGTGCTGATTCTGGGTGTTGGGTCGCCACGGGGGCTTGGTGCCGCGGCGGCGCGCGTGTTCGCCGAGGCCGGCTTCCAGGTAGTCATCGCGGGGCGAAGTCAGGACAAGCTGCGCCAGGCCGCAGAGAGTATCGCCGCCGTCGGTAGGGCTCCTCATGTCGAGGTTGGCGATGTTTCCAACGCGCGCGACGTTGCACGTTTTGTTGCTAGCGCTGAGTCGCTGGGCCCTCTGCAGGTCGCGATTCAAAATGCCGGCGGCAACCGCCCGTCGCCCTTCCTCAAAGTCACCTCCGAAGTGTTCGAAGAGCACTGGCGCGCCCATGCTTTGGCGGGTTTTCTGTTGGCGCAGGCGGTGCTTCCAAACATGCTCGCCCGGCGGACGGGCACGATCATCTTTACAGGCGCCAGCGGAAGTCTGCGCGGTAGCGCCAACTTCTCACCCTTCGCCGCGGCCAAAGCGGCCCTTCGGATGACGGCACAGAGTGTCGCCCGCGAATTCGGGCCGCAGGGCATCCATGTCGCTCACGTTATTGTCGATGGAATCATCGACGGCGATCGCGCAAGAAGCGCCATGCCTGGTGTTGAAGCGCGCTTCGGCGAAGATGGCCTGTTGCATCCGGACGAAATCGCCAAAATGTACCTGATGTTGCATCGCCAACATCGCAGCGCGTGGACCCACGAGCTCGACCTGCGACCCTGGTCGGAGAAGTTCTAACCTCGCCACGTGTATCGCGCGTGCCGCCCCGCCGTGCGATACACACGTCGTCGTCCCCGTGCCGCCACACGCCTCAAAATACGCAGTACCTACAGACGTATATAGTCACGTCGTAACAGAGAAAATTTGCACGATTTTCCCAAGCCGCCGACCTGAGTGCAAAGATAGACACAACAGCCGCCGTTCATAACGCGAAGATAGATACGTCGATTGCCCGGCTGGACTCCAAGATGGAGAAGTCGATTGCTCAGACACGGATATGGACGTTGACGCTCATCGGCGGTTTCGCGATGAACCTTCTCGCGCATGCCCTCAAATGGATCTGATAAGGCATGAAGGGACGTCCGCACCGTGGTGGGTGGGGTGACGGTCACTGAGGCGCGGGGAATGCAATGCCGCGAGCAACCGTGAACTGTGCTTCAATTGGGCGATACGAACCATCGCGGGAGTGGGCACAGTGAAGCGTCTAATACAAAAATCAATCGGCGCGCTGATGCTCGCCATCGTCGCGATGACCGCGGTGGCACAGGCGCCGCCGCCCTATACGAAGCCAAAAGTGCGGGCCATCACTGCCTTCGTGCGTCTCGATCGTGCCACCTATGCGCAGCAGGTGGCCGAGACTCTCGCCGTCATCAGGGCGGCGAAAGGTGAGTTCGAAAAGCAGGGCTACGAGGTCGAGACTCTTCGTATTGTCACTCAGCCACTCGCCGAGCTCGTCAGTGGGCAGTCCGATGTCGAGGCGCTGAAGTTCCTGAGGGCCTTCGACGACCTCTCCGCGAAAGAGAGTTTTCTCCCCAGCGTCGGACCCGCGATGATGCGCGACAGCGACGATCCGAAGACCATGCACCTGCTGGCGCAAATGCTCTCCACGCTGCCGAACATCAATGCCAATGCCATTATGGCCGGCGACGACGGCATCCACTGGAAGGTCATCCGGGAGACCGCGGCACTGATTCGCTACGTGACCGATCACAGCGTTCACAGCCAGGGCAATTTCAACTTCACCGGCACGGCGATGCTCAAGCCGCTCGGGCCTTTCTATCCCGGTACGTTCCATACCGGCGCCGGGAAACAATTCTCACTGGGCTTCGAAGGCGCAAATGTAGTGCGAGAAGTTTTCGCGCGCACCCATGGCGATTTCAACGCCTCGGTAGCGGAGCTGACCAAACAGCTGACCGTGCACTCCAAGGTCGGCGAATCGGTCGGCGAGAAGGTTGCCGCTGCGACGGGCTGGGCCTTCATGGGCGTGGATCCCACGCCCGCACCCCTCGGCGACGTTTCTATCGGTACCGCGATGGAAACCTACACCGGAGCGAAGTTTGGCTCGAGTGGCACGATGACCGCGGCGCTGATCATCACCACCGCAGTCAAGGCCGTGCCTGTGAAACAGATCGGCTACTCCGGCCTGATGGTTCCCGTGATGGAAGACAAGGGGCTCGCGAAACGTTGGGCCGAGGGGACCTACAACATAGACGATCTCCTAGCCTATTCGGCTGTTTGCGGCACGGGTCTCGATACCATTCCGCTGCCTGGTGATGTCTCCGAAGAGCAGATTGCCCGCATCCTGGGCGACGTCGCGTCGTTGGCTTGGAAGTGGCACAAGCCGCTTTCCGCGCGGCTCTTGCCCGTGAAGGGTATGAAGGCCGGTGCCACCACCGAGTTTGTCGACCAGTATTTGTTCAACACAACTGTGCACCCTCTGCCGTAAACGACGAGGCACGCGGTCCAGGTTCGATCGATCGGGGAGGGGGGAGTCAGTATGTTGCAGTTGTCGGTAGCCGCGCGTCGCGGGCGGCGCCTCGCGCCCGCATTGGCCGTGTTGTTGGTCAGCGTGGCGTCCGCGTGGTCAGGTGCCGCAGCTCCCGCAGCGACTTCCGGCGCAAACGCATCCACCACCGCCGGCGACTTCTGGGTCGAACCCCCAACCCTCCAATCGCTAGGCTTCGAATGGCGCATCAAAGGCGACGACAATCGCAACGCCAGCGTCGCTGTCTCCTATCGCAAGAAGGGCGACTCCTCCTGGCGCAAGGCGCTCCCGCTCCTGCGCCTGCAACGCGAGTCAGTCATCGGTGGCCTTCCCCGCGATGGCGGTAACGAGCATTTCAACAAATACATCGCCCCCAACATGTTCGCGGGCAGCATTCTAAACCTCGATCCTGACACGGAATACGAGGCCCGCTTCATGTTGTCCGACCCGGACGGCGTAAAGGGCATCAGTGAACACAACGTCGCTATACGCACCCGCAAGGAACCCGTTCCCTCCGCCGGTGGCGCCGTCTACCACGTCTATCCGTTCGATTACACGGGCCCCCGGCAGGAGCCGGCGTTCACGGGCCTCCTCGCCGCGTACTATCGGGGCTCAGACCAGTCCGATCACTCTCGCGAGATGCCGCCGCGTGTGCAGCCGGGCGACACCATCCTGGTGCACGCCGGAGTCTATAAAGACAACCGCTTCGTCTACAGCGGCTTCGACAAGACGATCGCCGCCTATGGCACGCCGTTCGACGGAACCTACTACCTCACACAAAACGGCACCCCGGACAAGCCCATTGTGATCAAAGGCGCGGGCGACGGCGAAGTCATCTTCGATGGTGACGGCTGCGACAACCTCTTCAACCTGATGGGCGGCAATTACAATTACTTCGAAGGCATTACCGTTCGCAACACCCAGGTTGCCTTCAAACTCGGCATGAAGTCGATCGCCGGCTCGAGCGGTTTCACACTCAAGCACAGTCGCGTCTACGACATCGGGCGGGTCGTGGAAGCCGGCTGGTCCGGCTCGAAGGACTTTTATATCGCCGACAATGTGTTCATCGGACGCCACGATCCCAGGAAAATGCAGAGCTGGTTCACGCCCGAAGTATGGTCGAAGTTTCCCGGCTACCCGGCGCTCATCACCTCTGAGTATGCGGTAAAGGTCTACGGGCAGGGTCACGTGGTCGCCCACAACTACGTGGCGAACTGGCACGACGGAATCGACGTGGACACCTACGGCGACCCCGACGGCACGCCCGATGAGTTGCGTGATCGCGTGCCCGTATCGATCGATATCTACAACAACGACATCTACAACACCGACGATAATTGCATCGAGGCCGATGGCGGTGCCCACAACATCAGGGTATTCAGAAATCGCTGCTTCGATTCCACCGGGGGCGCGCTCAGCGCGCAGCCGATCTTCGGCGGCCCGCTGTACTTCTATCAAAACCTCGTTTATGGCACGACGACCGGCGGCTACCTGAAGTTCGTCGACACACCGGCGGGAGTGCTGTTCTATCAGAACACCCTCGTCGGCCAGATACGCTATTACGGGCCCGCGTCCAACGTGCACTTCCGTAACAATCTATTCCTGTCAGACGGCTGGTCACCCCAGGTGTTCGCGATCCGCACCTTCACGAACTATTCCACCTCGGATTACAACGGTTTCCGGCCGAACCCCGGCGCGGACAATGCTTTCGAATGGGATTCGCCGCCGTTCGCCAGCGCGTTCGACTACACCCATCCTCTGGAAGTGCGCCGGTTCAAGACGCTTTCGGACTTCAGCGCGGCAACCGGTCTGGACAAACACAGCGTCCTGCTCGACTTCGACACGTTCGTGAACGTCGGGATTCCAGATAAGGCGGATCCACAACGCCTCTATGACCCGGAGAGTCTCGACTTCCGTCTCAAGGCGAGTTCCGCCGCAGTGGATGCGGGTGTCGAGTTGCCTACGATCACTGACGACTTTACCGGCAAAGCACCCGATCTGGGCGCTTACGAGTTAGGGAAGCCGATTCCTCACTATGGTCCGAGGTCGCCGCCGTCGGGTGCGCCCGGTCCCGACGCGCCGCGTTCTATAAAGGGACCTCCGGCGGGACAGTGAGGCTGCGTGCCGCGGTGCGCTGCCGCCGTGAGGCGCGGTGCGCTGTCGCGGGTGAGGCGCGGTGCAGGGTAGCGTGAGGCGCGGCTCGGCGCGGTTTCAGCGATACCGAAGCCCAAAAAAGATCGGGTAGAGCGGCTTCTCACTGTCATGAGCCGCGTCCGGCTGCTGAGCTTCGACCGCCGCCATGGAGGAGGGCAGCTCAAATGGCAAGCGCCCCTCCGGTCGCGCCTTGCCGGTCAGCACATCGAGTACGGCGTCGTCACTGGCTCCAAACTCCCCGATCAGGGCGGTCACTTTGTCCTGCAACTGCGTCAGGATCGCCGGCCTGTCGAGTGTCACGACGACGACGGTCGGCACACCGGCCCGGCTCGCCTTCGCAACGAGCATGAGCTGCGGGCTGTCAGCCTTGAAGTCGAGGGCCCCCTCCTGCTGGCGACTGCCGAAGAAAAATCCGGGGTGTAACGCTTCGTGAGGTGTTCCAACACGAAGGATGACCACATCGGCCAACCCCGGACTGCCGACCTGTTGCATTCCATGGGCGGCGAGCGACCCCGCCGACATACCGGGCGCAAAAACCTTGCGCGAGGTTTTCGCGAGCGGTAACAGGTCCTGTTGATTCTGCAACAACACCAGCGAGCGCCGCTGGGCAGCCAAGGCCGCCCGACGGAAAGTCGGCGCTCCGACCACCGCCGTGGCCCTGTTAGGATCCACGAACGGGTTCTCGAACAACCCCAGCCGGAACTTCAGTTCCAGAATGCGCAACACCGAGGCATCGAGGCGAGCCTCACTCACCAAACCGGACTTCACCGCCGCGACCAGGACGTCGGTATCCGTTACCCCGCCAAACTGGTCGATGCCGGCATTCACCGCCTTTGCGTAGCGCTCCAATCTGGAGAGCTTCTCAACACCCCACGGCATGCCGATGTCGGTGCGGGTCTGCGCCGGTACGCCGGTCATGCAACTGGGATCGCAGTCCCGGGTAATGGCCCAATCCGACAGAATGAGTCCTGTGAAGCCGTGCTTCTGGCGGAGCAGATCGGTGAGCAGCTGGCGATTGAAGTTGGCCCCTACCGGCTCGAGCGGCGCCCCTTCGAGGCTGACTCCCAACAGCACGTCATAGGTCGGCATCACGCCGGCGACGCCGACCTGGAAGGCCGCGTCGAATGGCCGAACGTGCTCCTCAAAATGGCCGGAGCCAAACTTGGCGAACCGCCCGTAATAGTTGTGTCCGTCGAAGCCGTTGGCGGCAGCGCCGTAACCCACCCAGTGCTTGACGATCGTGGCGACGCCATCGGTGGCAACACCTTGCGCGCCGTGCTGGAACCCTGTCACATAGGCCTGCACCATGCGGCTGACCAGCTCGGGGTCCTCGCCGAAAGTCCCATTGATACGCGGCCAGCGAGGCTCCGTGGCGAGATCGGCCTGCGGAGACAGGGCCATATGGATGCCCACCGAGCGGTATTCCTGTCGCGCCGTGTCGGCAAAGTGCCTGACGAGGTCGGCGTCGCCGATGCTGGCCAGCCCCAACGTGCCGGGCCATTGCGTGAAGCCCTTAGCCGCGACACTTGCCCCGGCCACAGTGTCGAAATGACTCCGTGGATCGGTGCTGATGAGAATGGGGATGCCGAGGCGACCCCGTTCGGCAATAGCCTGCAGCTCGTTGTTTTCCTGCGCGAGCTCCGCGGCGGGTACGCTCAGCCGGGTGATGAATGCGGTGACGTTCGCATCGAGGATCACCGCCCTGACCTGACCCAGATCGTACTGCTCATTTGCGGTCGCCGGGGGAGTGCCATGCATCATCGCGCCGGCTTTCTCGGCTAGCGTCATGCGTGAGAGGAGATCCGCGGCGCGCGCCGGGGCGGGAAGCCGCCAATCCTCGTAGGGCTGGAGTACGCCGTCGCGATTGAGGTCACGAAACCGCGCACCGCCCGCTTGAATCAATGGGATGGTGCGGGTACCGAGACGAGGTTGAGCATGCTCTGCGGCGGCGGCTTTGCAAGGACCACCGTTGACCACGGCCGCAGCAAGACATGCCACATACACGACCGAACACGCTCTAGGCATCTTTTGAGTTTACCCGCCCGCCGCCCAGAGCCGCCAACCCGTTCGTGGCCAAACTCCTAGCAAATCGTGTAATTAAGCGAAGTCGCGGCCGTGCGACCGCGGGTATCGTCGTAGTGCCGGCTACAATGCGCCAGCCCAAATGGGCCCGCCCAACCAGGTCGGCCCAAACGGGGCCGCCCAACCAGGTATCACCGGCTGAGGGTTATTGAGGCATGAGCACCACCGACACCATGCGAGCGCTGTTCGCCGAGCGGCGCACGGGACACACGCTTCCCCAGGGCCTGTACGTCGATCCGGCCGTGCACGACTTCGACGTCCGGGCGATTTTCCAGCGCAACTGGCTGCAGGCGGGCTTCGAAAGCGAGATCCCGGCACCCGGCGACTATTTCACCCTGGCGGTGGGGGATTCGCCGATCGTGGTCATTCGCAACCAGGACGGTGGCATCGGCGCGTTCTTCAACACCTGCCGCCACCGTGGCGCGCAGATTTGCAGAGAGCCGCATGGTCATGCCGTCCGGCTGGTGTGCCCCTACCATCACTGGAGCTATGATCTTCGCGGCCGACTCGTACAGGCCGCTCGCATGCACGAAGGTTTTGATATCAGCGGCTACAGCCTCCGTCCGGTTCGAGTCGAGACCGTTGCCGGTGTGATCTTCATCTGTCTCGGTGACCGGCCGCCCGACTTCGCCCGCTTCCGGGCCGATCTGGAGCCGATGCTCGAGCCGCACGAGCTGCGCAAGTCGAAGTTGGTTCACACCATGACGCTGACCGAGCACGCGGACTGGAAGCTCGTCATGGAGAATGCGCGCGAGTGCTACCACTGTCGCGCCGGTCACCCGCAACTGATGCGCTCATTCCGGGACTTCACGGTGAAGGATACCTCCGGTGTCACGCCAGACTGGGAGACAGCTTTCAACCGTAACTGTGAGTCCAAGGGACTCAAAACGGGTGAGATCATTGCAGCATGGTACGAGATCGGTCGCTATGCGCTGGGCGACGGTGTCATTTCCTACACCATGGACGGCAAGCCCGCTGTCAGTAAGACGCTCGGTAGGGTAGAAGACGGTGACGTCGGCGTGATGTGGTGGGGCGCGCAACCGAACTGTTTCAACCACGTCGTCGGCGATTATGCGTTCTCCTTCCAGGCCTGGCCGGCCGGCCCCGGGCTGACGACGGTCACTGGCAAGTGGTTCGTCCACCAGGACGCTGTTGCAGGTGTTGATTACAACCTCGAGCGGCTGACCGAAGTCTGGACCGCCACCAACGATCAGGATCGCGCGCTGGCCGAAAACAATCAACGCGGTGTGAAGTCGATCGCCTATACGCCCGGACCTTACTCGCAGGTCACCGAGCAACTCGTGCTACGACTCATGGACTGGTATTGCGCCTCCGCTGAATCCTACCTGCGTGGGGGCTAGCCCCATGGTGGACTTGACCTCGGTCCGCGAGATCGAGAACGTCTGGATCACCCTGCCCGACGGCTGCAAACTCGCCGCCCGCATCTGGTTACCCGAGGGCGCCGAGTCGGCTCCCGTGCCGGCGATCCTCGAATACATCCCTTATCGTAAGCGCGACTACATGCGCCGGCGCGACGAGAGCATGCATCCCTGGTTTGCGAGCCACGGCTATGTCGCCGTGCGCGTCGACATGCGCGGTTCCGGCGAGTCCGACGGGATCATGCACGACGAATATGTCCTCCAGGAGCAGGATGACGCGTTGGAAGTCATAGCCTGGATCGCGGCGCAGCCGTGGTGCTCCGGGAATGTCGGCATGATGGGCAAGTCCTGGGGCGCTTATAACTCACTGCAGGTGGCGGAGCGCCAACCGCCCGCGCTGAAAGCGATCATCTCGGTCATGGGCACCGACGATCGCTACGCGGAGTGCATCCACTACTACGGCGGTTGTCTGCTACAGGACAACTTCTGGTGGGGCTGCATCATGCAGATTTTCAACGCCCGGCCGCCCGATCCGCAGATCGTCGGCGAGCGCTGGCGCGAGATGTGGCTGGAGCGGCTCGAGGCGGAGGAATTCTGGCCGCGGATCTGGCTGGAGCATCCCACGCTGGATGCTTATTGGAAGCACGGCTCGGTCAGTTTCAACTACGGTGCGATCACCTGTCCCACCTGGTTCTGGGGCGGATGGGCGGATTTGTATCGTGATACGCCGCTACGACTCGCCGCGCATCTGCAGGTGCCGCACAAGGTAACTGTCGGCCCCTGGGCTCACTTGTATCCCCACGAGGCACTACCCACTCCCGCGGTGGGTTTCCTTCAGGAAGCGCTGCGCTGGTGGGACCGCTGGCTGAAAGGTGTCGACAACGATGTGATGCAGGAGCCGGCACATCGCTTTTACATGATGGAGGCCGTGGGTCCGGTCTCCCATCTCGAGCATCGCCCCGGACGCTGGGTCGCCGAAAACACGTGGCCCAGTCCGCATGTCAGATCGCAGACCCTCCACCTCAATCCCGGTCGCCTGGCCGCCGATGCCGCGCCGGAGCACGCCTTGGTGCTCCGCTCCCCGCAGACGACCGGCCTGTCTTCAGGCGATTGGGGGAGCTTTGCCAATCCTGGAGATTTACCGAGCGAGCAATCGCTCGACGCCTTCGGCTCGTTGGAGTTCGACGGCGAGCCCCTGGTAGGGCGGTTGGAGATCCTGGGCAACGTCACGGTGACTCTCGAGCTCGCCGTCGATAGGCCGGCGGCGTTTGTCGCCGTGAGACTCATCGACGTTGCGCCGGATGGCGGCGCCGCACTGGTCACTCGCGGCTTTCTGAACCTCACTCAACGCGAGGAGCGCGAAACACCGACTCCAACACAGACCGGTAAGCGCTATCGCGTCGAAGTAAGCCTCTACGGCACCGCCTACGCCTTTCCGAAAGGCCATCGATTACGGGTGGCCGTCTCTACGGCCTACTGGCCCATCCTCTGGCCCTCACCGGAGGCTGTTACCCTCACTCTATTCACGGGGAAGTCCCAACTCCAACTCCCTGTGCGCACGCCGCAATCCAGCGATGCAGAGCTGCCGCGTCTGCCGGAGCCCGAGGCGGCAACGCCCTCGTCCGTTACGGTTTTACGCGAGGGGAGGGTCGAGCGCTCGGTATCCATCGACCAGATCACCGGTGAGGTGAATCATCGCCTCTACACGGACGGCGGTGTCTTCGGTGCCTGGGGTAAGTTCCGGCTCGAGGCCATCGGGCTCGAGATGAGCCATACTTACGAGCGCAACTACCGTATCCGCCCCGACGACCCCAACTCAGCGCGCGCGACCATGACACAGACCTACGAAATGGCCCGCGGCGACTGGCAGGTTCGTATCGATGCGGGCGCCGAGATGACATCGACTGCCACGACATTCGAGTTGTCTGCCTGGCTCGAGGCGTTCGAGGGCGGCAAATCGGTCTGTCGGCGAGAGTGGCGCTCCAGCACCCCAAGAGTGGGTATGTAACTTCCGTGGGCGGTCTCGATCGCCGTGGGTTCCTGCAGGGAGCCGCTCTCATAGGCGGTGTTGCTGGGGCCGCGGGCGGGCTGACGCTCACCGGCTGTAGCGTTCCGGATGACACTCCCGCGAGCCCGGGCGGCGCGCTCCGTCTCGGCATGGTCGGTGGCTCGACCTCGGATGTACTCGATCCACGCACCTTCATAGATTGGGTCCCGATCAACATCGGCTACCAGCTCATGAACGGCCTGGTGGAGATCGACGCCGCGGGCAATGCGCGTCCCGAGCTCCTGGAGGAGTGGGAGTCGCGCACCGTTACGGAATGGGTTTTCAAAGTCCGTCGTGGCGTTGTCTTCCACAACGGCAAGACTCTCGACGCCGACGACGTGATCTACTCCATCAACCTGCATCGCGGCGACACACGATCGCCGGCAAAAGTCGTGCTCGAGAATGTGTTGGATATCCGCAAGCTCGACGCAACTCAGATAAAGATCACGCTCGCGGCCGGTGACGCCGATCTCCCCGCGACCCTGTCCGATTTTCGCTTGCTGGTGGTTCCGGACGGCTTTACCGACTGGACGAATCCGATTGGCACGGGCGGTTACCGGCTCGAGAGTTTTGAGCCCGGCGTGCGTTGTATTACCCGCAGGACGGGCCAGTACTGGAAGCAAGACGCGGCTCACGTTGAGGCCATCGAGATCATTGTGATCAACGACCCCGTTGCCCGGGTCAACGCCCTCATCTCGGGGCAGGTGGACGTGATCAATCGCATTGACGGCCGCACCGCCAACCTCATGAAGCGCAACGCCCGCTTCCAGGTACTGCGCTCGCAGACCGGACAGTACGCTGTGCTCGCCATGAATTGCGAGTCAGATCCCTACCGCAACAACGACATCAGGCTGGCCCTCAAGTACGCCATCGATCGTGCGAGCATCGTCAAAACTGTGCTCAACGGCTACGGCACGGTGGGCAACGACCAGCCCATCCCGCCCGGTAACCGCTACTACGACGCCGGTCTCGGACAACATACCTACGACCCGGATCGGGCGAAGTTCTATCTCAAGAAGGCTCGTGTCGACCGCTTGAGCGTTACGCTGCAGGCTTCGGAGGCCGCCTTTTCCGGCGCCCTCGATGTCGGAGTTCTTTTCCAGGCAGCGGCGGCGCGCGCCGGAATCGCACTACAGGTTAAGCGGGAACCCGTGGACGGCTATTGGACTAACGTGTACATGAAGGCGCCTTTCTGCGCGTCCTATTCGGATGGCAGAACGACCGTCGATGGCGCTCTCTCGAAGGCCTACCGCACCACCTCCAGCACCAACGATACTAACTGGCGCCGCCCGGCTTTTGACGAGCTCGCGAACCAGGCTCGAGCGGAAACCGATCTCGCGAAACGTCGTACTCTCTACGGAGCTTGTCAACGCATGATCGCCGAGGAGGGTGGCGCGCTCATCCCGATGTTCATGGATCACATCGAGGCTGGCTCGCAGCGCGTGCAAGGTTGGCGCCCCTCCGCCATATTCGACCTGATGGGGCAACGGATCGGCGAAAAAGTGTGGCTGAAGTCTTGAGCCCGCCGCCATGACGCGATTGCTGGCGGAGCGCGCCGGACTCGGCCTGTTGACACTGTTGGCCGTATCGGCGCTGTTATTTTTCGGCACAAACTTGCTACCCGGCGACGTCGCTTCCGCATTGCTCGGCCAGGACGCAACCCCGGAGGCATTACATAACATCCGCGCTGCGTTGGGGCTCGAGCAGCCGGCGTGGCTGCGGTACCTGCATTGGCTCGGTGGTGCCCTACACGGAGATTTCGGCACGTCGCTCACCAGCGCGCGTCCGGTCGGCGCACAGGTCCTGCCGAGGCTCGGCAACACTCTGCTGCTCGCTTCGTTGGCCGCGCTGGTCTCGGTGCCGGTAGCTGTTGGCTTGGGACTCCTGTCGGCCATGCGCGAAGGCGGCGTGATCGATCGGCTCGTGAGCCTGCTATCGCTGGTGACGATCTCGGTTCCCGAGTTTTTCGTGGGCTATGTGTTGACGCTGCTGTTCGCCGTGCAGCTAGGCTGGCTCCCCTCGCTGGCCATCATGCACGGCGGGATGCCTCTCGGAGAGCGCCTTGCGGCCATCGCTCTGCCGGTGGCGACGCTCGTGATCGTAGTCCTCGCGCATATGCTGCGGATGACCCGCTCGGCCCTGCTTGCCGTGATGTCGGCTCCCTACATCGAAATGGCATTTCTGAAGGGCTTACCGCGCGGCACGGTGGTCTTACGTCATGCGCTGCCCAATGCGGCTGCTCCGATCATTGCCGTAGTTGCGTTGAATCTCGGCTATCTGGTCGTCGGGGTGGTCGTCGTCGAAGCAGTGTTCGTATATCCCGGCGCCGGGCAATTGATGGTCGACGCCGTGAGCAAGCGGGATCTGCCGGTGGTGCAGGCCTGTGGTCTGGTCTTTGCCGCAACCTACGTCGGTCTCAACACCATCGCGGACATGCTCGCCATCATCGTCAACCCCAGACTGCGGCGGCCACGATGATTCGAGTAACGCGCCTGCGACCGCCGCTGTCCGCGCTACTCGGCGCAGTCGTTGTGTTCTTCATCGTGACCGGTATAGTCCTGGCGCCCTGGCTTGCCCCTTACACCGAGAGTCAATTCATTGGCGGCGTCTGGGATCCACCTGGCGCCGCAAGTTGGCTTGGTACCGACAATCTCGGCCGTGACATGTTGACGAGGTTGATGTACGGCGGACGGAATACCGTGGGTATCGCTGCCGTCACCACAGCCATCGCCGTCATCCTGGGGACCGCGCTCGGTTTCGTGGCCGCGGCGGTCGGCGGCTGGGTAGACAACGTCCTGTCACGCTGTGTCGATATCCTCCTGTCGATACCCGTCCTGATTTCCGCCTTGATGGTGTTGTCGGTGCTGGGATCCTCGATTCCGGTGCTCATCGGAACCATCGGTACCCTGGAAGCGACGCGGGTCTATCTGGTCGCCCGTGCGGTCGCACGCGGCATCGCTGTGCAGGAGTTCGTGGCCGTCGCGCGCCTGCGGGGTGAGGGCCTGGCGTGGATCGTGGGCCGGGAGATCCTGCCCAACGCACTGCCGCCGCTGATTGCGGAAGCCGGCCTGCGCTTTTGTTTTGTTGTATTGTTTATTGCATCACTGGGCTTCCTGGGCCTGGGCATTCAACCGCCCGCCGCCGACTGGGGCTCGATGGTCCGTGAGAATGCCCAGGCCATCAATTTCGCGCTGCTGGCGCCTCTGTATCCGGCTGCTGCCATCGCGGCTCTCACTATCGGGGTGAATCTCATCGTCGACTGGCTTCTCTCGATATACGCGCGGCCCAGCGGGCACGCGCTGGAGCTATAGTTGGTTCTGCGCGTCGAAGCTCTGCGAGTGGAGACCCGGTCCGGCGCCGTTCTGGTGGACGGCGTGGACCTGGAGCTCGCGCGCGGCGAGGTACTGGGGCTGATTGGTGAGTCCGGGGCCGGCAAATCCACCATCGGCCTTGCGGCGCTCACGTTCGCTCGTCCCGGCTGTCGCATTGTTGGCGGACGCATCGTACTGAAGGGGACCGATCTGCGTACCCTGGATGCCGGCGGTCGAAGCCGTGCACGCGGTGTGCGTGTCGCGTATGTCGCGCAAAGCGCGGCGGCGGCGTTCAACCCCGCGATGACCCTGTTGGATCAGGTTTGCGAAGGCCCCGTCCGCCACGGACTCATGAGTCGCGCGCAAGCGCGACAGCGAGCCATAGAGGCGTTTCGCGCGCTCGACCTTCCGGATGCGGAGCACTTCGGCGCGCGATACCCACATCAAGTCTCCGGAGGACAGCTGCAGCGGGCAATGGCCGCCATGGCAATCTCATGCAGCCCGGACGTACTGGTGTTGGATGAGCCGACGACCGCGCTGGACGTCACGACGCAGATCGAGATGCTTGCGCACCTGAAGAAACTCATCTTGCTGTACGGGACGGCGGCGCTCTACATCTCTCACGACCTGGCCGTGGTGGCGCAGATCGCTGACCGCATCATGGTGTTGCGCCATGGGAAAACGGTGGAGGTTGGAACTGCGACCCAGATTCTGACCGCACCACGCACCGAATACGCGCGCGCTTTGGTCGCCGAACGCAGGGCAGCCGGCCGCAGCCCGACAGAGAGCTCCACCGAGCGCGGGCGCGGCGAGCCGCTGCTCACCGTCGAGGACCTCACGGTCCGGTTTGGCGAACGTGACGTCGTGAAGGCAGCGCGTTTCACGGTCTCCAGGGGAGAAACAGTAGCGGTCGTCGGCGAGTCGGGCTCGGGGAAGACGACGCTTGCATTGGCCATCTGTGGCCAGGTGGCCCGTCGCAGTGGCGCCTTGCGCCTGGCTGGCATTCCGCTCGCGTCTCACTACGGAAAGCGCAGCCGCGAGGAGTTGCGCCGAATCCAACTCGTCTTTCAGTTGCCGGATGTCGCTCTCAACCCGCGCCACACGGTGGAGGCGATCATCGGCCGCCCGGCTACCTTCTACTTTGGGTTGCGTGGCGCTGCGTTGCGGGCACGTGTGACCGAGTTGCTGACGGCGGTCGGACTCGACGCCTCGCTTGCCGGGCGACTTCCAGGCCAGCTCTCGGGCGGCCAGAAGCAGCGCGTCTGCATCGCCCGGGCACTGGCCGCGAAGCCAGACCTGATTATCTGCGACGAGGTGACTTCGGCGCTGGATCCGCTGGTCGCCGAGGAGATCCTGAAGTTGCTGCGCCGCCTGCAGGAAGAGCTCGGACTGGCGTACCTGTTCATCACCCACGACCTGGGGTCGGTCCGCCGCATCTCCCATCGCGCGGTCGTCATGCTTCAAGGAGAGATTGTGGCGGAGGGGCCTGCAGCCGAGGTTTTTGGCCAGCCCCAGCATCCCTACCTGATCAAGCTGCTGGCCTCCGTCCCGGAACTCCGGGTTGGCTGGCTGGATGAGATACTCAGGGAGCGCGCTTTGGTAGAGTAGCCGCACCCCATGAGCTCATCACGCCGCAAGGCAGACGGAAAAGAAGGCGGCGCGACCGGCAGTCGAGGGCTGTTCAGGGCGATCCTCGCCGGCCCCGGCCATACTCTCGCCGACGCATTCGCCAATCTGGAGCAGGCGCCGCAGGTGGAGCGCGTCTGGCGCCATCCCAAGCGGGATCTGCTGGGCGCCCGCATTACCCTCGCGCCGGAAGAAGGTGAGGGCTACTGGGAGCTGACTCGCGTCCGCGACGAGATCTACGTGGTCATCGCCAACTTCGCCTACAAGGAACCGCGTCTGGAGCTGGTCCCCGGCGATGGGATGGTGCAGTTCAACTTCAAGATCAGTGGCGACATGGCGCTCGCTGTGAGCCGTACCGAGCCCCTGCGTTGGAACCGGCCCTCCCTGCTGCTCTGGTCGCAGCCGACCGGAGTCGATATCAGCGAGTGGACGGCCGCGAGCACCCGCGAGCAGTTCATCATCCTCAGCATGCGGCCCGAATTTCTCGCCGAGCAGATCCTGACGCCGGGAGTCGAGGTCCCCGAGCCGCTCAAGGCGTTCGTTTCCAACAAGCCCGAAATCAACTACCACCAGCATCCGCTCACCGCTCAGACCTTCGAGATCGCCACCCGCCTGATCAACAATCCGTTCACTGGTGCGCTGGCGCTCGTCTACACCGAGGCCCTGGCGCTCGAGTTGCTCTGTAGCGCCGTCGGAAGTTTCTCGCTTCTGTCGAACACCACGAGCGAGGAATACACCGAGCGCGAGTTGCGGTGCCTTCACACGGCGCGCAGCGTTCTGACGCGTCAGTTCGCGCCGGCCCCGACGATCGCCAAGCTCGCGCGCGCCGTGGGGATGTCCAAATCCACCCTGACCCAGGGATTCAAGGCGGTGTTCGGCGAGACCATCTTCGATTTCAGCCTGCGCTGCCGGATGCAGCACGCGCTCACACTGATGCGCGACCAGAGCTGGTCGGTGGTGAAGGTGAGCGAAGCCGTCGGCTATTCCCACTCGACGTCGTTCACGACCGCATTTCGACGCCATTTCGGCATACGGCCCATCGACGTCCGGCGTGTGAAATCGCGCTGATCCGTTGCTCGTGGCGCGAGGCGAATAGGCTGATCTCCTAGCAATTGCGCACGGGCGCGAAGGACGTCGGCTGTGACCGCAGGTAAGGTTCTTTTGGGACGACATCTATGAAGAAAATCTGGGCGGGAATTCTCTGTGCGACCGCGGCGCTGGCCGAAGGGGGCGAGCTGCCCCAAGACGGGCCGGCCGTTACCACAGCCGATTACGCTCGCGCCGAGCGCCTCCTTTCCTACAACACGACCGCGTTGGTTCTGCATTCTCCGGGTCCCGCCACCTGGCTGCCCGACGAGACCGCGTGGTATCAGATTCAGACGGCGCAGGGCCCTGCTGCCGTCCTTGTCGACCCGGTGCACCGTACCCGTGAGGAAGGCTCGCCACAGGCCAAACAAGCAGCGGTCCCGGCCGCCACCGCGGACCCCAACGTCGCCCCTTCACCCGACGGTAAGCTCGCTGCCTTCATTCGCGACGACAATCTCTGGGCACGCGAGCTCGCGTCGGGCAAAGAGACGCAGCTCACCACCGACGGGGCGACTGATTTCGGCTACGCCACCGACAACACCGGATGGCAGCACACCCATCACCCCATCGTTCTCTGGTCGCCGGACTCGCGCCGGATCGCAACCTTCCAGCAGGATCAGCGCGGTGTCGGTGAGACCTATCTGATCAGGACGCAGCCGGGCCACCCACAACTCGAGAGATGGAAGTACGCGATGGCCGGGGATCCTGTCATCGCAACGCTGCGCAGAGTCATCATCGACGTAGCCACTCGCACAGTCGTCCCACTGCAGATACCGGCAGATCCGCACCGGTCATCTCCGTGTTACCACGTGGAATGTGGCGATGGGACGCTTGCGGATGCCCAGTGGAATCCCGACAGCATGCAACTCGCGTTCGTCTCGACTTCTCGCGACCATAAAGACGCAAAGTTGCGCATAGCTGATGCCGCAACCGGGGTCGTTCGCGAGGTGCTCGAGGAGCATGCGGCAACGTACTACGAGTCGGATATATCGCAATCCAACCTCGGCGCCGTCAATTGGCGGTACCTGCCGGCAAAAAACGAGCTCATCTGGTACTCCGCGCGCGACGATTGGGCCCACCTCTATCTTTACGACCTGACCACGGGAAAGCTCAAACACCGGATCACCGCGGGTCCCTGGAACGTGGTCCAGGTGTTGAAGGTCGATGAGAAGGCTCGCGTGGTGTACTTCCTCGGCGTCGGACGTGAGCCGGGACAAAACCCGTACTTCATCCATCTCTATAAAGTTGGGCTCAACGGGTTGAACCTGCGACTCCTCACCCCCGAGAATGCAACCCACGAGGTCTCGCTCGCTCCCTCCGGGAGTTATTTTATCGACAGCTATTCGACACCTGACACACCGCCGGTCACGGTTCTGCGCAACGGCGCCGGCAAAAAGCTGCTCGAGCTGGAAAAAGCCGATATCACCGGGCTGACGGCGCAAGGCTGGATGCCGCCGGAGCTCATCACGGTGAAAGCTCGTGATGGTGTCACGGATCTCCACGGACTACTGTTCAAGCCCAGTCACTTCGACGCGACCCGCCGCTATCCGATCGTGAACGAGATCTACCCGGGCCCTCAGGTCGGCAGCGTGAATCTGTGGAGCGACAAGCAGCAGTGGAAGTTCGCGCCCTCCCGTGGCGACGCGCAATCGCTCGCCGAGTTGGGATTCATCGTGGTCGCCATCGATGGCATGGGCACGGAGCTGCGCTCCCGCAAATTTCATGACACGTACTACGGCGATATGGGCGACAACACCCTGCCGGACCAGGTCGCGGGAATGACCGAGCTGTCGCGTCGCTACACCTGGATCGACCTGGAGCGCGCCGGCATCTATGGCCATTCGGGCGGTGGATTTGCCGCCGCCGCGGCCATGCTGCGCTATCCCGACTTCTTCAAGGTCGGCATTTCCGAGTCCGGCAACCATGATCAGACCGGCTACACGGACGACTGGGGCGAGAAATTCCAGGGCCTCCTGCAACGCCGTCCGGACGGCACCAGCAATTACGACAGCCAGGCGAACCAGAATCTCGCCGCGAATCTGAAGGGCCACCTGCTGCTCGCGCACGGTACTCTCGATGAGAACGTGCCGCCCAATCTCACGTTGCTCCTCGCCGATGCGTTGATCAACGCCAACAAAAATTTCGATCTGATCCTGCTGCCGAATCAGCATCACGAATACACCGGGCGGGCGCAGACCTGGATGACTCGCCAGCGCTGGGATTATTTCGTTCGTTATCTGCTTGGCGCGCAACCGCCCGTACCGCCTTAAAGGGCTCGAGCTATGTCGACTTCCAACGATCCTCTCCTGCAGCCCTACCAGTTGCGCCATCTGACATTGCGCAACCGGATCATGACCACATCGCATGAGCCGGCGTATCCGGAAGAGGGGATGCCGAAGGCCCGGTATCGCGCCTATCACGTGGCGCGTGCCAAGGGCGGCGTCGCCCTGACCATGACTGCGGGCTCGGCAGCCGTGTCACGCGACAGTCCGCCGGTATTCAACAACATTCTCGTCTACAAGGACGAAGTGGTGCCTTGGATGAAAGATCTCGCTGACGCCTGTCATGAGCATGGTGCAGCGGTGATGATCCAACTCACTCACCTGGGCAGGCGGACCCGTTGGGACAAGGCTTTCTGGCTGCCCGTGGTCTCACCATCCCATCACAAGGAAGCCGCGCACCGGGCCTTTCCAAAGAAGGCCGAGGAGTGGGACATAGCGAGGATCATCAAGGATTACGCCGATGCCGCCGAGCGCATGAAGGCCGCCGGATTGGATGGTATCGAGCTGCAGGCCTATGGGCACCTGATGGACCAGTTCTGGTCCCCTCTCACGAACGAGTTGGAGGCGCCTTACGGCGGTACTCTCGAAAACCGGCTGCGTTTCACTTTCGACGTGTTGTCCGCCGTGCGTGCCCGCGTTGGAGCGGAATTCATCGTCGGAGTTCGCTACACGGCAGACGAAGTCCTGGAAGGGGGCCTCAACAAGCAGGACGGCCTCGAGATTTCCCAGCGCCTCAAGGCGAGTGGGATGGTTGACTTCCTCAACATCGTGCGCGGTCATATCGACACCGACGCCGGCCTGACCGATCTGATCCCGATTCAGGGCATGCCGAGCGCGCCCCACCTGGATTTTTCCGGAGAGATCCGCGCGGCGACGCGCTTTCCGACGTTTCATGCGGCTCGTATTCAGGACGTCGCTACCGCGAGGCATGCCATTGCCACCGGTAAAGTCGACATGATCGGCATGACCCGGGCGCACATGACCGACCCGGATATCGTGCGCAAAATCATCGAGAAGCGCGAGGACGACATCCGCCCCTGTGTCGGCGCGAATTATTGTCTCGATCGCATCTACCAGGGTGGCTCGGCGTACTGCATTCACAATGCCGCCACGGGTCGTGAGCTCTCCATGCCTCACGAGATCACCCGTGCGAAAGTGAAACGCAAGGTCGTGGTGGTTGGAGCGGGTCCCGGCGGCCTCGAAGCCGCCCGTGTTGCTGCCGAGCGTGGTCACGAGGTCGTTGTTTATGAGGCGGCCGGCGAACCGGGCGGCCAGATACGTCTGACAGCGCGCAGCCGCGCCCGCCAGGAGATGATAGGCATCATCGACTGGCGCATGGCTCAATGCAACGCGCGAGGCGTGCAGTTCCATTTCGAATCATTCGCCGAGGCCGACGAAATAATGGCGGAGCGTCCTGACGTCGTGATCGTAGCGACCGGAGGGCTGCCGCACACGGAAGTCCTGAAGGCGGGCAACGATCTCACCGTGTCGAGTTGGGACATCCTGTCAGGCGGTGTCAAGCCGGCCGCGAACGTGCTGTTGTTCGATGATGCCGGCGATCACGCGGCGCTGCAGGCCGCGCAGATTATCGCCGACAGTGGCGCGAAGCTGGAAGTTATGACTCCCGACCGGTCTTTCGCTCCGGAAGTCATGGCCATGAATCTCGTGCCCTACATGCGCGGGCTGCAGAAGCTCGATGTGACATTCACGGTTACATTTCGCCTCGAGGAAGTGACGCGGGACGGCGGGAAGTTGCTGGCGATCGTCGGCAGTGACTACGGCGGAGTGAGGAAAGAGCGTCACATCGACCAGGTTGTGATCAACCACGGCACACTGCCCAACGATGAGCTCTACTTCGCCCTCAAACCCCGCTCGAGTAACAGGGGCGCGGTCGATTACGGACGCCTCATTGCCGGCGTAGCGCAGCCCCAGGGCGATACGTTTCAGCTTTTCCGGATAGGCGATGCGGTCTCGGCGCGCAATACGCACGCGGCGGTGTACGACGCTTTGCGGCTCGTGAAAGACTTGTAACGGCGAGTTTTGTCGCATCGCGTGCCGCCGTTGCCCGGAATGTGGGCGCTGCGCCACGACCAGCACCGCTTCGGCGCAGCGCCGTTTCGATTGCGGCCAAACTCCTAGTAATCAGCATTGCAAGCGAAGCCCCCGAACGAAAGCTACGCGTATGTTCTAAAAAAACGCGGGGTCGCAAGCTACTATGAAGAAAGAGTCGGTCACTTCAGTCGGCGCAGCGGTGTTTCTGGCGCTTTACGGCCTGCCGCACGTTGTCTTCGCACAACAAACTTCTGCGCAAGACACCAGCTCGAGCACCGGCCCGGTCGAACTCGCGGAAATCACGGTGACGGCAAACCGTCGTGAGCAGACACTCGAGGCCGTGCCCTACAGTATGTCGGTGGTCAGCGCGGAGCAGCTCGACCAGGCGGGTGTGACGGATCTGTCTTCGCTGGCGAGCGAGGTGCCGGGACTGAGCATGTACGACTTTGGCGCCCGGTTGGCCGGGGCCGTGGCTCCGGTCATTCGCGGTATCAATGCCACCGCCGAGCCGACCCGCGGCTTTCGCAGCTTCGAGCAGAACCCGGTGGGGACCTACATCGGTAACTCGCCGATCGATGGTTATTTCCAGTTGGATGACCTCAAGCAGGTCGAGGTGCTGCGCGGACCGCAGGGTACTTTGTACGGCGCCGGCGCGCTCGGCGGCGCGTTGCGACTCATTCCCAACGACCCGGATGTGAAAGCGTTCGGCGGCTCTCTGGAGGCCAGCGGCGGAAGACTCGCCCACTCCAGCGGCACCAGCTACACCGTGAAGGGAATGATCAACATACCCGTAAACGACACGTTGGCATTCCGGGCCGCGGCGAAGTATGCCTACGAGCCCGGGTTCACCAATGCGTATGGATTGCTGAAACGCTCGAATAACGGCTTGTCAGGCATTCCGGAGCTGGCGAATCCGACCGACCCGATCGGCAGTCCCGGAATCTATTCCAGCAAGGACGATTGGAATTTCCAGAAGACCTTTACCGGGCGGGCGAGCGCCTTGTGGAAGCCGATCGACGGGTTCAGCGCCGAGGTGGCCATTATGCACTCGAACCTGCAGGGCGATGGCGGTCCCAATGTGAATCCCGACTTCGCCGGTGGCGTGTCACCCATCGATCCGCTCACCACGCTGCCCGCGGGTGGGCACTACCAGGAATTCACGCAAATCGATCAGCCGTACTCGCGGTACACAAACCTGCTGAGCGCTGACCTCAGCTATGATGTGGGTTTCGCGACAGTATCTTCGACGAGCTCCTACTACACCACCACCGGTAAGACGCTGGAGGATAATACCTACGATCTCGCCGGCATCGAGGGTGGCGCGTTCCTGTCCTACTACGCGGGATCTCCGACCAATCCGCGTTTTGTGTACGACCAGCTGTTCGCCGATCACGTGCATACGTTCTCACAGGAAGTGCGGCTCGTATCGGCATCCCATCCCGATAACATGTTCGATTACGTGCTGGGCGTGTTCTACGAGAAGCAGGAGAGCACCGGCGCCTGGACCATCGCGATTCCGGGTTCGCCCGAGCGGGCCGCGTTGTTGGGTAGCCCGATCCTCGTCGGCCCGAACGATGTGAACTTCCAGCAGATCGACACCCAGAACTTCCAGGACAAGTCGGTCTTCGGCGAGCTGACGTACCATTTCCTCAAGCACGGCCAGATCACCGTGGGTGTCCGGCATTTCTCGCAGGAATTCACCGACGCGCAGTCTTATGTCGACTATACGTTCCCGACCAACATTCCCGCGACTCCGCACAGCTCGCCGGCGTCCAAGACCGTCGGCAAAGTCGATCCGTCGTACGAATACGCCGACAATCAATACGTCTATGCATTGTGGTCCCAGGGTTTCCGCCGCGGTGGCGCCAACTCGGTACCGCTGTCGGGGCCGTTCCAGGAGAGTCCTTTGCTGTCGACCTATAAGCCCGACAGCACGAACAACTACGAAACTGGCCTGAAAGGCCGGTTCTCAAACGGCATCAGCTACACCATCGATGCTTTCTATATCAAATGGGATAACCCACAGATCTCAGCCAGCCTGCCGTCCGGCAACCTGGCGGTGTACAACGCCAATACCGCGGTGTCGAAAGGCTTCGAGCTCGAGACCAGCGGACCGTTGCTCCTGCGCGGGCTTGCCTATTCGCTGGGCTTTTCCTACGCCGACGCGAGGTTGAACAGTGACTTCTCCTTGCCGGCGAACAAGGGCGGCGTCATTACCCCGGGGGCTCTTACGGGTACCAGCGGCGAGCAGCTTCCGGGGAGTCCCAAGACCAGCCTCAGCGCGGCCCTGCTTTACGACACCATCCTGACGCCGGGCTATGATCTCGGGCTCTCTTTGAACGGCGTCTATCGTAGCTCCGTCAAGATGCAGCTGGCGCCCACGCTCGGGGCAGCCACAGTGCAGCAATCGTCGTCGTACCAGATTCTGAATTTCTCCGCCGCAGTGAGTCACCAGTCGTGGCGGTATACGCTCTACGTCACCAATCTGTTGGACAGGCAGGAGATCCTGGTGCCGCCGGTCCAGCCCGGCGCCGACAACGACTTCAACATGCTGGCCAATGACTACGTGGTCAACCCGCCACGTGAAATCGGAGTGCGGGTGGGTTACAAGTTCTAGGGCGCCCCCGGGTATCCGGGGTGGGGGATAGTGTACGCTCGCGGTTTCGTCGGCAACGAACCGTGAGTGGAACATCGTGTCCGAACATGATCGCCAGCCCGAGACCGATCCGAGTGCGACCGAGCGGCCTTTGCCGGAATACCTGGCCGAAGTTCGCGAAACGTCCGACATCCGACGCGGTTTTCCGTTGCCTTTGGGCGCCCGTGCGTTTATGGACGGCGTCAACTTCACTCTGTTCAGCCGTTCCGCCCGGGGTGTTCGGCTGGAGTTGTTCGCGGATTGCCAGGACGCGAAGCCCGCGCGCAGCATCGATCTCGATCCCGTTCGTAACCGCACCGGCGACATCTGGCATGTCTGGGTCAAAGACATCATGCCGGGGCAGGTCTATGGGTACCGGGTGGACGGCCCGTACGAGCCGGCGGCCGGTCATCGTTTCAATTTCAACAAGCTGCTGTTGGATCCACGTGCCACCGCCATCACGGAGTCACCTCCGTGGGATTTCGACGCCGCCCTGGGCTACGCGCCCGACGCGGTAAACAAAGGCTCGCGGCCCTCGAGCATCGATAACAGCGGACTCACGCCGAAGTGCGTCTATACCCGCATTAACTTCAATTGGCAGAACGATCAGCCGTTGCGGCTGCCATGGTCAAAAACGGTGATCTATGAGACTCATGTCCGCGGCTTGACGATCCATCCGAGTTCCGCGGTGTCGTATCCCGGCACGTACCGCGGCCTGATCGAGAAGATCCCGTATTTCAAAGACCTCGGCATCACCGCAATCGAGTTGTTGCCCGTGCAGGAATTCAACGCACGCGAACTCAAAACACGCAATCCGCAGACCGGCGAGGTCCTCAGGAACTACTGGGGATACAACCCCGTGGCGTTTACCGCGGTGCACGGCGCTTACAGCAGTGCCGGGAGCGGCGGACAGCAGACGTTGGAGTTCAGGGAGTTGGTGCGGCTAATGCATGCCGCCGGCATCGAAGTGATCATCGACGTGGTGCTCAATCACACCGCCGAGAACGATGAGCTCGGGCCGACCATTTGCTGGCGCGGGATCGAGAATTCAATTTTCTATACGCTGGAGAAGGACAAGCGCCGCTACATTAACGCCGCCGGAACCGGCAATACTTTCAATGCCAATCACCCGGTGGTGCGCGACTATATTCTGAACGTATTGCGTTACTGGGTGACGGAGATGCACGTCGATGGCTTCCGCTTCGACCTGGCATCGATCCTCGGTCGCGACGGGGCCGGCAATCTGCTCACCAATCCTCCGTTGCTCGAGCAGATCGCGGAGGATCCGATTCTGCGCGATACGAAGCTCATCGCCGAGGCCTGGGATGCGGCGGGTGCCTACCAGGTGGGGAGTTTCTCGGAGCGCCGCTGGGCCGAGTGGAACGGGCACTATCGCGACGACGTGCGTCGCTTCTGGCGCGGTGACGACGGCATGCTGGCCGCCTTCGCCAGCCGCATCTGCGGCAGCGAGGACATCTACGCGAAGTCCGGCAAGGGCCCCGAGAGCAGTATCAATTTCATCACCTGTCACGACGGTTTCACGCTCAATGATCTCGTGAGCTATGCCGGGAAACACAACCTCGCCAACGGCGAGGACAACCGCGACGGCTCGAATGACAATTACAGCGCCAATCAGGGTATCGAAGGTCCGACCCGGGATCCCTATGTCGAATCACTGCGCCGCAGGCAGATCCGCAACTTCCTCCTGACACTCTTTATTTCGCGTGGTGTGCCGATGATGCTCGGGGGCGACGAGTTTCGCCGCACTCAAGGCGGCAACAACAACGCGTATTGCCAGGATAACGCGACGAGTTGGTACGACTGGAGCGAGCTGCAGGGGAACCAGGAGATGTATCAATTCGTCAAACGCATGATTGCGCTGCGCCAGGCGCATCCGATCCTGGCTCGCGAGCAGTTTTACTCGGACATGGACCTCACCTGGTTCGGCCCGGCGCAGCGGGCGCCGAATTGGCACGACCCCGGCGCCAAAGCCGTCGCCTGCCAGATTCACGACGGTGCGGCGGAGTCGCTCTTCCTGATGTTCAATGCGGGCAACCAACCCGTGACCTTCCACACCCCCGTGGCCCCGTACAAAGGCCGCTGGCGGGTGGCCATGGATACTTCCCGTGACGAGCCGATCGCGAGCATGATCGAGTCACTCGTCGATTCGCTGGAGCCCTACGTACTCGAGCCCCACTCGAGCGCTATTCTGGTCGCGTGAGGCGAGCCGTGAAGACCCAGGTCGCCATCATCGGTGCCGGCCCCGCGGGAATGCTTCTATCGCAGATCCTGCGGCAGGAAGGCGTGGACTGCGTCGTGATCGAGAGGCAAACCCGCGAATACGTCCTGGCGCGAATCCGGGCTGGTGTGCTGGAGCCCACGACGGTCGAGGTGTTGCGGCAGTACGGACTGGCGGAACGCCTGGAACGGGAGGGCCATTCACACGATGGAATGAAGATCGCATGGGCCGGGCGCGAAAGCTTTCTCATCGACATCCAGCGGCACCTCGGTAAGCGGTTTGTCGCCTACGGGCAAACCAACTTGCAGGAGGATCTGTTCGCCGCTGCGGAGCGTCATGGCACCCGTCTAGTGACCGAGGCGCAGGATGTGAGTTGCCACGACATCACCTCGGACCGGCCGGCGGTGACGTTCCGATCGCAAGGCGCAGTGGTACGCGTGGAATGCGATTTTGTGGCCGGCTGCGACGGCTTTCACGGCGTGTCACGTCAGAGTATTCCCGCCGCGGCCCGCCGCGACTTCGAGAAGATCTATCCGTTCGGCTGGCTGGGCATTCTTTCGCAAACACCGCCCCTTCCTGATATTACTTACTGCAATCATCCGCGTGGCTTCGCGTTGGCCTCGATGCGCAATCCACAACTCAGCCGCTACTACCTCCAGGTCCCTCTCGATACGCGAATCGAAGACTGGCCGGATGCGCGGTTCTGGGAGGAACTGGTACGCCGCTTTCCCGCCGAGCTGGCCGCGTCGATTGTCACCGGGCCGTCGATCGAGAAGTCCATTGCGCCGCTGCGGAGTTTTGTTACTGAGCCGATGCAGTACGGGCGTTTGTTTCTGGCCGGCGATGCCGCCCATATCGTCCCACCGACCGGTGCGAAGGGCCTGAATCTCGCTGTTTCGGACGTGTTTTATCTAGGGCGAGCACTGGCTTCGTATTATGCAACCCGCGATATGTTGTCTCTGGATGCGTACAGCAACACAGCCCTGAGGCGAGTCTGGAGCGCGGTGCGCGTCTCCTGGTATCTGACGACGCTTCTGCACCGTTTCCCTGATGCCAGCGACTTCGACCAGCGTGCGCAGGAGTTCGAGCTGGAGTACTTACGATCCTCGCTGCACGCGCAGGCTGCGCTCGCCGAGCAGTACGCCGGGCTCTCTCTTTAGATTAGGGAGGTCCCCAGGGGAACATTTGCCTCCCCAGCGCTATTTAGTAAAGCCGCGCGGCGAGATTACGGGACACTGATGACCTGGTGATTGCAAAGTGCGTAGAATGCGTTCCCAGCGTACGGTGTGTGCCGCGGCAAGGACCAGGGACAGCGCCGGGAGTCGTCTTTTTTGGGCCCGGCCGAAAGGGGGAGGCAGGCATGAAAAGGTTTCGTAGCGCCTTGGGCGCGATGGCGGCCGCTATGCTCGTGGCAGCATGCGGCGGTTCGAATAGTGAGTCGGCGATGGAGAATCCCTCCACGTCGCATGGGACGTTAGTCGAGAATCCACCACTGCGCATCGCTTCTCTGGATGCCATCACCTTCCAGACGCAGTTAGCGAGTACCGGTGCCTCGGGGCAGCAGTTACTGCAACTCACCGGCGCCCCGACCTGCGGCATCGACTTCTACTACATCAAGTTCTATACGCTGGGCGGGGCTGGCGAGGTCACCATGTCCTCGGGCGCTCTCATGGTGCCGACGGGTGCCGCGCCAGCGTGCTCGGGGCCGCGCCCGATCGTGCTTTACGCGCACGGGACCCAGACCAATAAGGCGTTGAACCTCGCGGATATCACCAACACGTCGAACACCGAAGGCGCGCTCATAGCGGCGATGTTCGCGGCGCAAGGTTATATCGTCGTCGCGCCTAACTACGCCGGCTACGATATCTCAACGCTCGGCTATCATCCGTTCCTGAACGCCGCTCAGCAGTCGGGCGAGATGATTGACGCGCTCAGCGCCGCGCGCACGGCGTTGCCGAAGACTTTCGCCGCCTCGACGACGGACAACGGGAAGTTGTTCGTGACGGGTTACTCCGAGGGCGGTCACGTGGCGATGGCAACCCAGCGCGCTCTGCAGGCTGCCGGTGCCACTGTCACTGCCGCCGCGCCGATGTCCGGTCCGTATGCGCTGGAGGCTTTGGTCGATGCCGTGTTTTACGGGCAGGTTAACGTTGGCTCCACCGTCTTCTCGCCGCTGCTAACGACGAGCTATCAGAAAGCTTACGGCAACATCTACACGGCGACGACCGATATTTACACGACGACTTACGCGACGGGCATCGATACGTTGCTGCCGAGTGTGACCCCGATTGACTCGATCATTGCCAGCGGTAAATTGCCCCAGCTCGCGCTCTTCGATAACGTGACGCCGGTTGTCACCATACCGGGAGATCCGACCACGTCGGCTGAGCTGACAGCGGCGCTTGCCGTTCCGCATGATCCAAACAACCCGGAAACTCCGCTGTTTGCCGCGGGCTTCGGCGAGCCTTCTCTGATCACGAATAACTATCGCGTGAGTTATGTCCTGGATGCGGCCGCGAATCCGGACGGCGCTCTGCCGACCCCGAAGGCGGGTGTCCCGCTCGCCGCCGTCGCGCCGACACAGGCCTTTCGCAAGGCGGCCTATGTCAACGATATGCGCAATGGAAAGTGGGCGCCCGCCGAGCCCACCCTGTTGTGTGGAGGTGACCAGGATCCCACCGTGTTCTTCAGCGTCAACACGCAAGTGATGCAGGCGTTCTGGAGTGCTTTGCCTGCTGGGCTCGTCACCGTCCTCGATGTGGGTGGCACACCGGCGGGGCCGTTCGCGGCCATCCAGACTGGCTTTCAGACCAGCGAGGCGCAGCTGTTCGCGTTCTACCAGACCGCCGCCGGTGGTGGCCTGTCGCCGGCAGCCGCACAGCAGCAGATCGTAGCGGGGTACCACACCAATGTGGCGCCGTTCTGCTCCCTGGCCGCGCGCTCGTTCTTCAGCCAGTTTTAAAGGGATTCAGCCATGAAGATGAAACTGACTCTGCGCGCGCTGCCTGTTGTGCTCACGGCACTGACCGCCGCTTCGATCTGCTACATCCCGTCCGCGCACGCGGATGAGGTTCCGAGCAATACCGTACGGGTGGGAATGTACGTCATATTCTATCACGTCAAGGCCAGCGACATTTCCGGACCGTACACACCGGCCGGTGTGAATGTCGACCTCAAGAACACACAAACGGCTTACTTTGGTTACATCCGGCGACTCAACTCGTTTCTCGACCTGGAGCTTGCATTCGGAGTGCCGCCCAACACCAAGACGATTGGCAAGGGGCCGGCGACGCTGGGCTCGGTTCCTTACAACGGTCAGACCATCGCCACCGCCAAGTGGCTGGCGCCGTCCGCACTGATCGAATACAAATTCTTCAGTGAGAGTGCCGCGCTGCGTCCCTACATCGGTGTCGGTGTGAACTACACCAGCTTTTACGACCGCCAGGTCACCGGCGCCGGAGCAGCGGGAACGGGCGGGCCGACCCGGCTTTCGCTGACCTCCTCTGTAGGGCCGGTGGGCACGGTGGGTCTGAAGTATCAGTTCGGGACCCGCTGGAGTGTGAACGCGTCGTATAACATCAGCCAGGTCGACACCAATCTGAAAACCGATACGGCCGGTGTAATTCGTACGTCGCGCGTCCACTTCGGACCGCAGGCACTGGTGATCGCGGCGGGCTACTCGTTCTGATCGGGGCGCGTTAGCCCGGGGCGCGTAGCCGCTGCATCCGCATCATGTCCTGCATCGGCATCATGTTGTGGTTCATGTGAGCCATGACCCAAACGGTGCCGAATACCAGGACGAACACGATGAGGACGCCAAAGGCTAGCGCGAGAACGTTGTTGGCGTTGTCGGGTGCGGTGGTGATGTGCAGGAAGAACACGAGGTGAATGCCCATCTGTGCGACGGCGAGCGCCACCAGGGCTACGGGTATGCCCGGACCATAGATGATATGAGTCCGGGCGACCCAGAATGAGGCGAGGGTGAGTGCGATCGCCAGCGTGAGCCCTAACACATAGCCGCGGACGCCCGCGCCTATCCCTTCTCTGCCTTCGCCCTCTTCGGATTTGTACCCGGGGGCGATATCTCCGTCGAGGCTCATAGGTTGATTCCTACCAGGTAGACGAGGCTGAAAATTGCGACCCAGATGATGTCGAGGGCGTGCCAGAAGAGGCTGAAGCACAGATACCGGTATTGAATGTCACGCCGGAACCCCTTCGCATAGAACTGCGCCATCATGGTGCCGAGCCACAGGAGCCCGGCCGTGACATGCAGCCCGTGACACCCCACCAGGGTAAAGAACGCGGAGAGGAAGGCGCTTCGGGTCGGCCCCGCGCCTCGAGCCACCAGCCCGCTGAATTCGTGGAGTTCCAACAGCAGGAACACAAAGCCCAACAGGCCGGTGATGAGCAGCGATATCTGCGTCCATTTCTGATTACGCTGGCTTACCGCGATGCTGGCCATACCGCAGGCGAAGCTCGACGCCAGCAGACAGGCGGTTTCGATGGCGACATTGTTGGGATCGAACAGGTCCCGGGCGGACGGCCCTCCCGCGGTCGCGGGTGCCAACACCGCGTACGCCGCGAAGAAGGCGGAGAACATGATGATGTCGGAAATGAGGAAGATCCAGAACCCATAGCCGACGACGATTCGCTTGGATGCGGGGCCGCCTGCGAAATGACCCGCCACATGTAACGCTTCGCTACTCATGCCGCGGACTCCTGCTGGAGCGGTTGCAGCCTTCCCGCATCTTGCAACGCTTCGAGCCGCGTGGCCCGGTTGGCGCGGTCGGCTCGTGCGACTTCCTCGGCCGGTATTGTCTCTTCGCTCACGTCCCGCCAGGCCAAGACCACGAAAGTCGCGTACGCGCCCACGAGTCCCAACACTACGAGCCACCAGATGTGCCAGATCAAGGAGAACCCGGTCAGTACGGCAAAAAACGCCGTGATGAATCCGGTCGGGGTGTTGCGTGGGACCTCTATTGGCTCGTAGCTCGGCTCTGCCGAGAGCCGCAGATTTTCGCGCGCCCGCAACTTCATGCCCCAGTAGGGTTGCTCATTCTCGACGTACGGAAGCACCGCGAAGTTATAAGCGGGCGGGGGAGAGGAGGTCGCCCATTCCAAGGTGCGCCCGTCCCACGGGTCGCCAGTGGGCTCGCGACGACGCGCGCGAGTCCGGATGGACACCGTTAGCTGCGCGACCTGCAGCGCGATCCCGGTCAGGATGAGCAGTGCGCCGAGCCCCGCGACCAACACCCACGGATACCATTCCGGCTGCGTGTAATGCTGCATTCGTCGGGTCATTCCCAACAGTCCGAGCACGTAGAGCGGCATGAAGGCGACATAGAAGCCCACGAACCAGAACCAGAAGGCCGCCTTGCCCAGCCGCTCGTCGAGACTGAAGCCAAAGGCTTTCGGAAACCAGTAGGTATAGCCGGCGAAGGCGCCGAACAGTACGCCGCCGATGATGACGTTATGGAAGTGCGCCACCAGGAACAGGCTGTTGTGCAAGACGAAGTCCGCCGGCGGAACGGCCAGCAATACCCCGGTCATGCCCCCGAGAGCGAACGTCACCATGAAGCCGATGGCCCACATCATGGGGACGGTGAAGCGGACGCGGCCGCCATACATGGTGAAGAGCCAGTTGAACAGCTTCACGCCGGTCGGTACCGCGATGATCATGCTCATGATGCCGAAGAAACCGTTCACATCACCGCCGGGGCCCATGGTGAAAAAGTGATGCAGCCAGACCAGAAAGGACAGCAGGCAGATGGCCATGGTCGCTATCACCATTGAGCGGTAGCCGAACAGCGGTTTGCTCGAAAAGGTGGAGATCACCTCCGAGAACACCCCGAAAGCCGGCAGCACCAGGATATAGACTTCGGGGTGACCCCACGCCCAGATCAGATTCATGAACATCATGGGGTTGCCGCCGGCCTCGTTGGTGAAGAAGTGGAACCCGACATAGCGGTCGAGCAGCAACATGGCCAGTGAGGCAGTCAGGATCGGAAAGGCCGCGACGATCAGCAGGTTGGAGGCGAGCGACGTCCAGCAGAACACCGGCATGCGCGTGTAGGTCATCCCCGGCGCACGCAACTTGAGTATGGTGGTGACCATGTTGATCCCCGCCATGAGCGTGCCGACGCCGGAGATCTCGAGCGACCACGCGTAGTAGTCGACGCCGACGCCGGGCGAATAGGTGAGCTCGGACAAAGGGGGAAACGGCAGCCACCCGGTGCGGGCGAATTCGCCGACGACCAGCGACACGTTCACCAGCAGCGCTCCGGCGGCTGTCAGCCAGAAGCTGACCGAATTCAGTGTTGGAAACGCGACGTCGCGTACGCCGAGCTGCAGAGGCACCACGAAGTTCATGAGGCCGACCACGAACGGCATGGCTACGAAGAAAATCATGATGGTGCCGTGGGCCGAGAAGATCTGGTCGTAATGCTCCGGCGGGAGATAGCCCGGAGCGTTGAAAGCCAATGCCTGTTGAGAGCGCATCATCAGGGCATCGCTGAAACCGCGCAAAAGCATGACCAGCGCGAGGAGGCAGTACATGATGCCGATGCGCTTGTGGTCAACGCTGGTAATCCACTCTTTCCACAGGTAAGGGATGTATCCCTTCACGGCCACCCACAGCAGCAGTCCGCACAGCACGACGATGAGGATCGCCGAGGTCACGAGCGGAATGGGCTGATCGAATGGAATTGCCTGCCAGGTGAGCTTACCGAACACGTCTATTCTCCCTAACCGGTGAGACCGAGGCATTAGGGCGGCCGGTGTGTGGGCCCTCGCCCGGCGGTAGCTTTTGCAGCAGGATGGCATCGAACAAACCGGCCTGGACCGTGCTGTAGGTGTAGGGTTTCACGTTCTCGGTTTGTTGGAGCAAGGTCCGGTAAGACGCTTCATCCAACTCGGGACCGGTGGTGCGCGTGGCCGTGGTCCACGCGGTAAAGTCCGCGACGGGTAGCGCGTGCATCTCGAAGTTCATATCGGAGAACCCATCGCCGCTGAAGTGCGCGGCGAGGCCGGGAAACACCCCGGGCTCGTCGGCCTGCAGGTTGAGCTGGCTCGCCATGCCGTTCATCGCGTAAATCTCGCTTCCCAGCCGCGGCACGAAGAACACGTTCAACACCGTCGCCGAGGTGATGCGCAGATGCAGCGGTACCCCGACCGGCGCGACCAGCCGGTTGACGCTGGCGACTCCCTGATCCGGGTAGATGAACAGCCATTTCCAGTCGAGCGAGACGACATCGACCTCCAGGGGTTTGGCGCTCGAGGGCAGGGGGCGGGCGGGGTCCAGGTCGTGCGAGCCGAGCCAGGCAATGCCGCCCAGGAAGAACACCACGAGCGCCGGAATCGACCAGACAATGAGCTCGATCCGCCCCGAGTAGGCCCAGTCGGGCAGACGGCGGGCCCGCTTGTTGGTGGCGCGGAACCACCATGCAAAGCTAAGCGTGGCGAGGATCGTCGGGATGACGATGGCCAGCATGATGGCCAGCGAGTTCAGTAGAATCGTCCGCTCGGCATTTCCTACCGGCCCGGCTGGCGAAAGAATAGCTCCTGAGCACCCCTCGAGAAGGAATGGCACTGCCAGCGCGGTCAGCAGACTTGGGAGGCGAGCCTGACGCACGAAGGGTTCTCGGGCGCGCTGCGGGGTTGGCGCGGTTCCCTTCAACGGCAATGGGTTTTTAAAGTTCCTTCGGGAGCTCATGGATAATCTCACCCATACCCTTATCGGGCTCATTGCCGGTGAATCCGTGGGGCGCGCGACGCGTGCCCGCGAGCCGGGATTGGCGCCCGACGTCCGACGCGGGTTGTTCGTCGCCATCGCCGCCATTGGCGGCAATCTCCCGGACCTGGATCTGCTCTACAGCTATCGCGGCGTCCCCCACGACACGCAGGCGAAACTGAACTACGTGCTGGAGCATCGCGGGTACACCCATACCGTGCTGGGATGCCTGGTGCTCACCTTGCTGCTCTATGCCGGTGCGGAGTGGTGGCTACGGTACCGGCGCCTGGCGGTGACCCGGCGCGACCGGTTCGAGCTCTTGGGGATGTCCATCTTTGGGACTTTCCTGCATCTGGGCATGGATTTCTTGAACAGTTATGGCGTGCATCCGTTCTGGCCGGTCCAAAACGGCTGGTTCTACGGTGACTCGGTGTTCATTGTCGAACCCCTTTACTGGGTGGCCGCCGCGCCGCTGATCTTCACCGTGCGGTCGAAGGTCGTGCGGGTGGTCATTGCGTTGGCGCTGCTGGCGGGACTGGCAGCGGGCTTGTTCTTGGATCTCGTGCCGGCGCTCGCGTGTCTCGCCTACGTGGTGCTGACGGCGGCTTTATTGGTTATTGGCTGGCGCGCCTCGGCGCGTACCGCCGCTATCGCCAGTGCCATCGCCATGCTCACCGTCACAGCCGCCTTTATAACGGGCGGCTACCTTGCCGCCCGCCACATCGACGCAATCGCGGCGGCCGACTTTCCCGCCGACCACGTCATAGATCATGTCCTGTCTCCAGGGGCGATGAATCCATTGTGTTGGGATGTCCTGCTGTTGGAAACGCACGGCGATCGTTACATCGCCCGGCACGGGATTCTGTCGAACTCGCCCGCCCTGATAACGGCGGCCCGGTGCCCGACGCTGTCCGGCTCCGGGCCCACTGTCGTGCCGCTGGCCAAAGTGTTGGCTCCTGAATCCGCCGCAATACACTGGTTGGGCGAATTCGAGATGTCGAAGACAGATCTCGCGCAGATCGTCGCGGGCAACTGCAATGCCGCCGCGCTCATGCAGTTCGCACGTGCTCCGTTCTTTGCCGAGCGCGGGCGCGAATCGGTGCTCGGTGACCTGCGCTTTGCAGGCCAACGGGGCGGCGGAATGGCCGACATCGACCTCAACCGGGATTCCCCGGGCCTCTGCCCGAAGCGGGTCCCGTGGACGCCGCCCCGCGCGGAATTGTTGCAATAGCTTGCCGCGTGAGCCGTCAGGCCCCCGCCCAGGGAACATCGAAATTATTTCGCGGCGCCTGTCGGGCCCCGCACGGCTGCTGCGTCGTTTCAAAAGCGCTGGTTGGCGAAAATGAGGACACGAGCATGCGATTCATGATCATCATGATCCCGAAGGGTTACGAGCAGGCCGCCCCCGGGACCGTGCCTGACGCCAAGGCCGTCGAGGCCATGATGAAGTACAACGAGGCACTGCAGAAAGCCGGTGTCCTGCTGTCGCTGGAAGGACTGCACCCGCCCTCCATGGGCGCCCGTGTCTCTTTCGAGAGCGGCAAGCCGATGGTGACCGACGGCCCCTTCACCGAGACCAAGGAGGTCATCGGCGGCTACTGGATGATCCAGGTCGCCTCCAAAGCAGAGGCCATCGAATGGGCGAAGCGCTGCCCCGGCGGCAAGAACGAGATCATCGAAATCCGCCAGGTCCAGGAAATGGCAGATTTTCCGGCAGACGTACAAAAGGTCGCCGAGAAATTCCCGGAAATGCAGGCGCTGCACCCAAAGCGGTGACCGGCCGCGGCAGTCCCACGCGGGAGGCGGACTATTTGACGGCCATATGTGGATCGTTCACGCTGAACTCGCGTCGAATGATCCAGGAGCGCAGATATGGCCGGCTTTTATGACATCGCGGTGCGGGGAATCGACGGGTCGCCCGATCTTCTCGGGGGGTTGCGCGGGAAGGTCGTGCTGGCCGTGAATGTGGCGAGTCGGTGTGGGTTGACGCCGCAGTATTCCGGTCTCGAGCAATTGCAGCGTGAGTTGAGCGAGCAAAATTTCACCGTCGTCGGGTTCCCGTGCAACCAGTTTGGCGCCCAGGAGCCCGGCAGCGAGGCGCAGATCGTGGAGTTCTGCCAGACGAATTACGATGTCAGTTTTCCACTGAGCGCGAAGCTCGAAGTGAACGGCGCGGGCCGCCATCCGTTGTACGCATTCATGACCGCGCCCGAAAACGGGTTTGCAGGTGACATCGAGTGGAACTTCGAGAAATTCCTCATCGGTCGCGACGGCAAGGTGTTGAAGCGCTACCCGCCGCCGACCAAGCCGCAGGACAGCGGACTGCTGCAGGATATTTCGGACGCGTTGTAGCAGGGCGCCCGCCGGCGGGATTCAGGGCACTAACTCTCCCAAAATCGTCGGAATCAACTCCGACACCGTCGGATGGATATGCACGGCATGTTGCAGCGTCGTAAACGGCGCCTTCGCTGCCATCGTATCCAGGATGCCATGTACGGCCTCGTCGCCGCCGACGCCGAGAATGGCGGCGCCGAGGATCTCCCGGGTGTCGGCATCCACGACCACCTTCATGAACCCCTGCGATTCTCCCTTTTCCACCGCCCGGTGCACCCGGGTCATCGGGCGATTTCCCACACGGATCTTACGTCCGCTGGCGCGCGCTTCCTTCTCGGTCATGCCGACGCGCCCCAGCGGCGGATCGACGAACAGGCCATAACAGAGAATCCGGTCGCTCACCCGGCGGTTTTCGCCGTCGAGCAGATTGCCGGCGATGATCTCGAAATCGTTGTAGGCCGTGTGAGTGAAAGCGCCTTTGCCGTTACAGTCTCCAAGAGCCCAGATTCCCGGGACGTTGGTTTGCAACTTGTCGTCCACTTTTATGTAGCCGCGATTATCGACGGCGACCCCGGCGCGGTCGAGTCCGAGGTCGTCGGTGTTAGGCCGCCGTCCGACCGCCAGCAGTACGTGTGAGCCCAGGACTTCCGGGTCACCTGTAGTGCATTCAACTCCCGCGACGATCTTGTCACCGCGTTTGTCGAAGTGAATGCATTCCGCACTGGTGCGAACCGCAATCCCTTCAGCGGCGAATATCGCTTCGATCGCGGTCGACACGTCTTCGTCTTCGCGCGAGACGAGCCGAGGCCCTTTTTCGATCACCGTCACGGTGCTGCCGAAGCGGCGATACATCTGCGCGAACTCGAGTCCGACATAACTGCCCCCGACGACGATCAGGTGCTGCGGGAGAATGTCCAACTCGAGAATCGAGGTGTTGTTCAGGGTTGGCACCCGACCGACGCCGGGCAGGTCAGGCAGTATGGCGCGGCCCCCAACATTGAGGAAAATCTGCTTCGCGCGCAGCACGTCGTCGCCGACACGTACTTCCCGCTCCGACTCGAAGCGCGCATGCCCCTTGAGCACCGTACAGCCTTTCAGGGTGCCCAGCCAGATCTCGATCCCATCACGGGAAGTGGTGACAATCTTGTCTTTACGTGCTTTCACGGCGCGCATATCGATGGAGATCCCGCCGTCAATTCTCACGCCGTATTCCGCAGCTCGCCTGGCCTGGTGCGCGACCTCCGCGCTGGCGACGAGCGTCTTGGTCGGCGTGCATCCGGTATTGACGCAAGTGCCGCCGAATAGATGGCGCTCGATCATGGCCACGGTCATGCCGGCAGCCACGAGTCGCCCCGCCAACGCAGGCCCCGCCTGGCCCGCCCCAATGACGATCGCATCGAAAGTCGCAGTCATAACCGCCCCTGTCGCAAGTCTCGGCGCCGCGCGCGTGGAATTCCAGACTCTGCCAGCTTTGCCGGGCTGCTGCTTGCTCGTTCCCCGCGTTTTTTTCGCCCGCCCCGCCCCCGGCGTCGTTGTCTTGCGACTTCACGCCTGGTCCGGCACACGGATTGCTCCCCTCCCGCCGTGATCGCAGCAATCAACACCATGGCACTACTGCCGTGCCGCCGGCACCGCTCCCAGCAAATATTCAGCAAGGGAGTGCTGAGCGCAGCCGCGCGTGCCTTCGGCGGTGTGCCGACCGCCTGCGATCCGATCCGCTCCTCCCCTCAAATTGATGGAGGCAAGATCAATCGCCTGAGCCACTGGACCCTTCCAACCTGACCGCTTCCCGGCACTCCGCCGCGGACGGGTCGCGCCCTGGCGCGCGCCCCGGCTGCGATATTGCAACATCGCGTTGGAAACGAAGGTTCACCGGGAGCTCATGTGAAAGCCACTCACCTCTACATTTATTCGATTGTCCGTCGCTGGCTTGCGATCACTCTATTGCTCGTGCTGGGCCCGTGGACCATCACCGCAGCGAGCGCGCAGACAATTGCGCAGGACGTCGTCATCGACAACCGTGTTCCCGTCGGCGAGCCGTTGGAAAAGGCGATCGACTATTTTACAGCCGCCAACTTTCCGAGCGTCATTGTCGGCAACGGGCGCGGCGGCTTGTACTTATATCGCTCCATCACGGGGCAACTGCAGGGACCCTGGAAGCGCTCGACCATTGTCGAGCGGGGCAGTGCGTATGAGCGCGCGCGGCCCATAAAATTCGACGGGGATGTCTATCCGGGGCTGGTCGCCTCGATTGGCAATCAAATCGTGCTGTTCGAAAATCCAGGCAATCGCGGCCACACCGCCGCGGTGACCCGGCCCTGGCCCGCCCACGTCGTGAATCCCAAACATGGTTGTCATGACATCCGCCTCGAGGATCTCGATGGCGACGGCAAAGTCGACATTGTCTGTTCGGGAGCGATCAGCTTGCGTGCGCCCGAATTCGTGGCCTTCCAGAACGACCGCAATCATTGGCAGGTGGTCGATGATGTCGCGGACGTCGGGGACGATGTTGCCATTCTCAGAATAGGAACTGACTCCCTGCCGCACCTGGTCGGCTCCGATCCGAGTGGCAACATCTTCTGGTACGAGAATCCCCGCGCGCGTGGCGGCAACGCGCGCACCGCTCATTGGTCCAAACATTTCATCGGTCCCGGAAACGTTGGCAACAGCTTCGCCGCGGGCCAGCTCGTGTCAGGTAAATATGCGGTGGTCACCGCCGCCAACGAGCACGAGGGTCCCGGAGGAGGGACCGATGACCGGGGGATTACCTGGTACGAGCAGCCCGCCGATCCGCAGGATCCCTGGATTGCGCACCCCATGGGCGCGAGTTATCGCGACGTGCACGAAATCAACCTGGGCCAGTGGAACGGCGGTGTCCCGTACGTTCTCGTGGCCGAGCAGGAGCAGGCCTGCGATCCCGCGCGGCCTGAAAGCAAGCCACCGGACCACCCCGGCATACCCTGCCGCATCACCATGTTTCAATGGAATAACGGCCAGCCCGAAGAGGCCGTGCTGGCCGACACCGGTACCCAGAACCAGGTGGTCCTGCCCTGGCGCGGCGGATTGTTAATGGCGGATGCAAATCACGGTGCGTACGGCGCTTCGCGGGCTGTTCACCTGAGACTCATTCTCCCCAAAGTAAGCAATCCCGTGGCGTCGGCGCTCCCGTGACCCAAGCGGCTGCGCGTCGTGACGGCCGTGTCCTCAGGGTACATCCCACACGGCCGAGCGCATTCCATACGGCACGGAATCCAACACCGCCTCGACCTGGTCGATCTTGCCCTTGTCGATCTGGAACAGCTCGGAGATTTCCAGTGTGTGTGGCGCGCGCACCGGGGAGGGTGCGGTCTGACCGTTCGTGAGATGAATGTCCTTGATCCGGCCAGCGTGATCGAAGAAAGCAAACGACATCACCAGCCCCCGCTCGCGGTCCACGACCGGGAAGCGACGGTCGCGTATGGAGGTGACGAACGAGAAGTAGCCGCTCTTCTGTTGATCCTCACAGCCCAGCGCCACGACATTGAAGCCGCCGTTGGCGGGGCGCAGGAAATTGGGGTTACTGTTGGTCTGAACACCGTTCTCCCACCGCAGGCAGGTCGGCGCAAAGGGGGCGGTATTCTGTCCGGAGTTGCCGCCTAACCCGGTGAAATAGGAATTCGCGACTTTGATCAGGTCCGTGCGGGACATCCTTTCGCCGCCCGACAGTGAGCGCAGGAATTGCGGGCGGGGAGTGCCTTTCTCCTCCATCGTCTTGCCCGCGGGAGGAAAGCTCGGGGTTCCCCCGGAGCGGACGACGATCGTCTCCACCTCGCTGATCAGGCCGTAGTCAACTTTCAGGCGCAGGGCCATGTACACCGGGTTATCAGCCTCGATCAGGGTGCCATACAACCCGACCTGCCCGTCCTCGGGGTCGGCGACGTAGAGTCGATATTTCCCCGCGGCCGTGGCCGTACCCCACAAGCCGTCGCCGAGCCGTAACTCCTGCCCGTTTTCTGTAAAACGCACTACTCGCGCGAGTGGCAACTGGTTCGGATCGTGCGCCACCAGCGCGGCGAGATACTTGTCGACCATCCCCGTCAGGCAGGCGCGCTCGCAGAGGTCAGACGCAAAGCTCGAAGTGGCCGGCAGCCAGCCCGCGACCATGGCTGTCGCGGCGGCGGCAATAATCCTAATCCGCATGATTCCCCCTCATGTTCGTCAGCAGCCAAGCATACGCCTGAATCCGTCCGCTCCGTTCCTACGTATAATGGGGATGGTCAGGTTTATGGCACTCGTCCTCCTGGTGGTTACCTTCGAATCGCGACTGGCGTGTCAAACTCAGGCAGACTGTCTGCCGCAACAACTTCGAGCCGCGCCGGAACATTGAAGAATGCTTGAGACGAACGCCACGTCGTTGGAAGCTCTGTTGGCGCAGGTCGCCCTGGGGAGTCGCGACGCTTTTGACGCGCTTTATCGGAGCACGGCCAACAGGCTGTTCGGGATTTGCCTGCGCGTGCTCGCGGAACGCGCGGAAGCAGAAGACGCGTTGCAAGAAGTGTTTACCACGGTCTGGCGCAAAGCCGCACAATTCGACGCCACCAAGGCCAGTGCGACCACGTGGCTCGCCATGATTGCCCGCAACAAAGCTATCGACCGGCTACGCTCCATACCCGCCCGGCAGGCTCGAGCCAGTGTCGAGCTGGCGGAGGATCTGGAGGATCCGGGCGCGTCGCCGCCGCAGCAGGCACAGGCCGCCACGGATCGCGCGCAGCTCGAGAACTGCCTGGAGCGGCTCGAGCCGCGGCGCCGCTCGCTCATCCGCGCCGCCTTCTTCGACGGGCTCACCTATGAGGACCTGGCGACGAAGATCGAAACCCCCCTGGGCACCATCAAGAGTTGGATTCGCCGGGGTTTGATGCAACTACGGGAGTGCCTGGGCCCGTGAACAGCCCCAACCTGCCGCCTGGAGAGAGTGGGCCGGAAGGCCCCGAGCCGCCGCCGGACGATATTCTGGCCGGGGAATTCGTGTTGGGAGTGTTGGACACCGTCCAACATCGCGCCGTGCAGGCACGCGTCGCAAGCGATCGTGCTTTCGCACAGCGGGTCGCGGAGTGGGAACGGCACCTCGGGCCGTGGCTGGCCGACATTGAGCCGGTCGAAGCCCCAGCGCACGTCTGGACTCGGATCTGCGCACGCCTGGGATGGAACGAGGGTGCGCGCGCGCCATCTGGCTTCTGGCAGAGTCTCGGGTTCTGGCGTGCCGCAACTGTCCTGTCGACCGTGGTTGCGGTGGCTGCGATCGCATGGACGCTGCAGATTGCGCATCCACCGGAGCCTGTCGCGAAGCCCGTTACCTCGCTTACCCACGATGACGGTACGCCGGGTTGGCTCGCCTCCGTCGACAGTTCGCACGGAACCGTGCTCATAGTGCCGGTGCCCTCCGCACCGGATTCGCAAGGGCGTGTGACCGAGCTCTGGCTGATTCCCGCTGGCAAAGCGCCGCGGTCGCTGGGCTTGGTTTCGATCAACAAATCGTACACCGTGACGGTTCCCGAGGATGTGCGCGCGGCGTTGGTCGCGGGTTCGGTCCTTGCGGTGACGTTGGAGCCCGCCACCGGGGTGCCGCATGCCGCTCCGTCGGGCCCGATCATCGCCAAAGGCGCGATTGGCTCGTAGCGCACTACCGGTTCACTCATCGGGAGTCGAATCTTTCTTCTTGCAGAACTTCGCGACCCGTTTGGCCGCGTCCGGCGCGAGTCCTTCGTTCTTGAAGAGATCGAGCGCGTAAGCGTTCTTCAAGGTGAGGCCTTCGGTCTGAATGAGCGCGCGCTTGATGACCAGGTTGGCGTACCAGGAGTTGGCCAGGATGTCGGCACAGAGCGCAGCGAGCTCGACATCGAACCGCTCGTCGGCAAAACAGAAGTTCGCCAGGTGCATGGCCTGGGCCTCGCGCCCGGAATAGAAGCGCGAAGTGAGCATCATCTCGCTCGCCTTGGCCGTGCCGATCCGATGCGGGAGCCGCAGCGTGAGGCCCCAGACCGGCGTCAGCCCCCACTTGGCGTACACGTCGCAGAACTTCGCCGACTCGCTCGCGACAATCAGATCGGCTGCGAGCGCCAGCTCCAGCGCGCCGGTGGAGCAATGGCCCTCGATCGCCGATATCACCGGTTGCGGCAGGTTGGCGAGCTTGTCGATCACTTCCGAGTGATAGTGCGGCTTGGCGTCCGCCTTCACGTACTCGAGCACCTCATTCATATCGTAGCCGGAGGAAAAGTTACCCTGGGCCCCGCGTAACACCACCACGCCAACCGTCTTCGTCTGTCGTCCGATGGCATGCACGTGCTCGTCCAGTGCTTGGAACACATCCTTGGAGAGCGCGTTCAGCTTTTCCGGTCGGTTGAGTGTCAAAGTGGCCACGCCATCGTGGTCTTCGCGCAGAACGAGGCTGCTCATAGACTGCTCCCTTTAGGGCGATTCCACCAACCGCCTCCGAGCGCCTGGAACAGGCCGGCGGTGTCGGAATACCGGTTGGCCTGCGCCTGTACGAGGGCAAGCTCGGCCTGTTGGTAGGTAGCTTCCGCATTCATAACAGTGACGAGACTGATGGTTCCCAGATCGCGCTGCTTGCGAGCGAGATCGAATGCGCTTTGCGCCGCACGCGCAGCTTCGGCATCAGCATTGAGTGCGTCCGCATCGGCCTGCAAAGCTCGCAAGGTATCCGCGACATTCTGGCAGGCGAGAATTACTGCGGCTCGATACTGAGCACCCGCCTCGTCGAGAGCGGCGTCCGCGGCCCGATGTTTGTGTAGCAATGCGCCGGCATCGAACAGCGTCTGGGTCAGCGAAGCGCCGATATCCCAGAATCCGGTCCCTGTCTTGAACAAGTCACCGGCCGTGAGTGCGGTCGATCCCCAGTTACCCGTGATGGCGAATTGCGGCAGCATGTCGGCAATCGCCACCCCGGCCTCCGCGGAGGCGAAATGCAGGTTCTCTTCCGCCTGGCGCACGTCCGGACGCTGCTCTACGAGCTTCGAAGGCAGGCTGACAGGGAGATCGCCCGGCAAGGTCATTTCGTCGAGTTGAAACGTCTCGGCCGGCTCTTCGGCGGGTAACCGCCCCACCAGCGCCGTCAACTCATCGCGTGTCTGCCCTAACGCCTTCTGCAGGGGAGCCAGGGTCGCGGCGGATTGGGCCTCCAACGCCTCCTGGCTGAGCACATCCAGATTACTCGCGGTGCCGAGTGTCCGCTGCTGTCGCACCTTCTCCGTCAGTTGGTGCTGTAGTTCCAACACACGTTGAGTCGCGGCGATCTGCCCGCGCAGGCTCGCCTCCGTGATCGCGGTTACTACGACATTACTGCTCAACGTCAGATACGTCGCTTCGAGCTGGAAGCGCGTGCTGTCGTCCTGCGCCCGTGCCGCCTCCACGGAGCGCCGCGTCGCCCCGAAAATGTCGGGCATGTAGCTGACGCTCAGCTGTGCGGTGTAGAGGTTGTAGTACGGATTCGCCTGCGGCAGGGAAGTCGGATTGGCTATCGTGCCGAGTGCGTTCTTGGCACGTTGAGCGTCGAAGCTTCCCTGCGCGGTCGGCCAGAAGGTAGTCCGTTGTGCCAGGTAGAGCTCGTGCGCCTGGCGCAGCGCCGCTTTGGCAGCCGCCATGTTCGGGTTGCCCTTAATCGCCTGCTCCACCAGTCCGTCGAGCTTGGGTGAATGGAAGACTGTCCACCATTGCGCCGGGATATCCATTTCGGCGACGAACCGCTGCGGGGCGCCACCCGCCGCTCCCGGGCTGGAAGCGATCTCACCTTGCGTCGGAGCGCTTCCGTAGCCAGCGTCGGTGGGTGCAGCGGGCCGCTTGAAGTTGGGTCCTACGGCACAGTCAGAAAGGCCCGCAACCAGCGCGAGGGCCGTGACGCAGGCAACAGCCGGACGAGCGATCTTTATCATTGCGTGTGCCACGCCGAGCGGCCATGGCGCGCCTCGGCCCAATGCTCGAGCACGTGGTACATCGAAGGCAACACGAACAACGTCAATATGGTGGCAACGGCGAGCCCGCCGACCACGACGGTCGCGATCCCGCGCTGAACGTCGCTCCCGACACCCGTATGCAGGGCGGCAGGCAGCATGCCCAAGGTAGCGACGGTCGCCGTCATCAGTACGGGCCGCAAGCGCTCGGTGGCACCCTTCATGACGGCTTCGTGTAAGTCGAAACCTGCCTTCCTCATCCGATTGAGGTTCGCCACCATGATGATCCCATTCTGAACCGCCACGCCGAACAGGGCGATGAAGCCAACGCCACTGGCTACGTTGAGTGTCTGGCCTGTCAGATGCAACGAAATCAGGCCACCCAGCGTTGCGAGCGGCACCACGCCCAGGATGAGGGCGGCCTGCCGGAACGAATGTGTCCCCACCGTGAGCAGTATCAACATCAAACCCATCACCATGCCCAGAATCACCAGCAGTCGCGATTCGGCACGCTTCTGGTTCTCGAACTGCCCGCCCCATTCGAGGCGCACCCGGTCGTGATCGTAGTGCACCTTGTCATCGATGCGGGATTGGGCTTCCTTGAGATACGTGGTCAGGTCGGGGTCGCGGTTATCGATCCGGATCGTGAGATTACGCTCGCCGTTCTCGCGGGTGACCGTGCTTTCACCCGACCGTACACGGATACTTGCGATCTGCGACAGCGGCACCTGCATACCGCTACTCGTATTCACGAGCAGATTACCGAGCGCGTCCGGATCGTTTCGGGTGTTGGCCATGTATCGGACCGTCAGGGGATAGGTCCGCTCGCCGACATAGACAGTCGACACCGGCGACTGGCCGACCCCGGTCTGGATGACGTTCTGAACGTCCGTCATGTTGATACCATAGCGCGCCGCTTTCTCGTGATCGAGCTTGATTTCAATCTGCGGAATCGGGGGCTCCTGGAACAGGGATGCGTTGGAGGTACCGGGAATCGAGTACAGCACGGCGACGATCTGGCGCCCGATATCCCGCAACATCGGCAGGTCATCGCCGTAGAGCTTCACCACCAGGGGGCTGTGCGCGCCACCGATCAGGTCATTGACACCGTCGATGATGGGCTGACTGATCCCAATATCAAAGCCGGGAAGCTCTTTCGCCAGGTCGGCGGACAGCCGGTCCACGAATGTCTTTTTGCTTTCACCCCCCGGCCAGGTGTCATAGGGCTTGAGGCCCACCGGTGCCTCGACGTGCGACATGGTCCAGGAGTCGGTGCCATCGTCGTTGCGGCCGACCTGGGTGACCACGAAGGAAATCTCCGGATATTTCAGGACGGCACGGCGCAACTCGCTGGCCATGTCGCTGGCCTGGTCGAGAGCGAGGCCGGTGGGCATCTGTACCTGCAGCCACAGTGAGCCCTCGTCGAGGTCCGGCAAAAACTCCCGACCCACGGTCCCCGCCAGGCCGATGACGGCGAACAGGGCGAAGAGGGTGACGCCGTAGATGATCCGCGGCTGCTCCAGGCACGCCGCCAGCACTCGCTCGTAGCCGTGTGTCAGTTTCTCCAGCCACCGATTGTGATACACGTGCCCCGGCTTGCGGAACGCGTAGTAGGCGAGCCCGGGCACCAGGGCCAGCGTGGTCAACAGGGCCCCGAACAACGCATAGGCCATGGTGTACGCGATGGGCGTAAAAAGCTTGGCTTCGGCGCGCTCGAAGGAAAAAAGCGGCAGATAGGTCGTGATAATGATGAGGCTCGCGAAGAAGATCGGGCGGGTCACCTGTACGGCCGCCGCCTTCACCTCGCTCTCGCTCAGCTCTTCGTCAGGAGTCGCCTCACGCCGGCGCAGGATTGACTCGGTAACGACGATCGCACCATCGACCAGGATGCCGAAGTCGATAGCGCCCAGGGACAACAGGTTGGCCGAGACCTTCGTGACATTGAGGAACACGAATACCGAGACCAGGGCCATCGGAATCGAGACCGCGACCACGAAGGCGCTGCGCGGGCTGCCCAGGAAAATGATCAGGACCAGGAATACCAGGCCAACACCTTCGGCGATGGTGCGGCCGACCTTGCTCACCGTCGAGTGCACCAGGTCGTCGCGATCGATATACGGCACGATGCGCACGTCCTGCTTGGCGAGTTTGCGGTTGAGCTCGGCCACCTTGGCATGGACACCGGCCAGGGTGCGCGACGGATTCTGGTATTTGAGCATCAGCACGATGCCTTCGATCGTGTCCGGATTGCCATCCTTGCCGACGATGCCCTCGCGCTCCTGGTGACTCAGTGTGGTGCGGCCCAGATCGCGCACCAGCACCGGGGCGCCGTTCACCTGCGTCACCACGATCGAGCCGATCTCTTCCAGATTATGAATCAACCCCACGCCGCGGATCACATAGCTCTGGTCGCCGCGCGAGACACGGCCGCCGCCCGCGTTGGTATTGTTGTTGTTGATGGCATTGATGACATCGGTGATGCCCAGGCCGTAGTGCACCAGCTGCTTGGGGTCGAGATCGAGCTGGTACTCGGTGGTGAAGCCGCCGAAGTTGGTGTCATCGACCACGCCCTGTACCGACTTCATGGCCGGGATGACCGTCCAGCGCTGGATCTCCGAGAGCTCCTGCAGGTTGCGGGTGTCGGATTCGAGGGTGTACCGGAAGATCTCACCGCCCGGGCCGGCCACCGGGTCGAGCGAGGGCGCGGCACCCGGGGGCAGTGTGGTCTGACTGATGCGCTCGAGCAGCCGTTGGCGCACCCAGTAGTCCTCGTAACCATCGCGAAACAACACGGTAATCAGCGACAGGCCGAAGGTACTGGTGGAGCGCATCAGGAAGAGCCCGGGCGTCCCGTTGATTTGCCGCTCCAGTGGCACGGTGATCAACTGCTCGACTTCCTCTGCAGCCAGGCCTGGCATCTGCGTGGTGACCTGCGCCGCGACGTCACCGAGTTCGGGATACGCCTCGACCGAAAGAGTCTCCCAGGCATAGATACCGGAGCCGACGAGCAACGCGGCCAGGATGATCAGCGCCACCCTGCGGTGGAGGCAGAAGCCGACCAGTTGGTCAATCATTGAGGAGAATTCCGCCCTTGACAACGACCTGCTCGCCGTCCTTGACACCCGAGCCGAGCGTCACCGTCGGGCCTTCCTCCAACCGTGCTTCGACGGTGCGGCGCTCGAAGGTCCAGGGCGCGGTCGCGACAAACACGGAGGTTCTGTCGTTGTTCATGAGGAGCGCCGATGTGGGCAGAATTACGCGCGTCTCTTTCGGACCCACCAGCGTGACGGTCGCGAACATGTTGGGTTTCAGGCTCACGTCCGTGTTCGGAAAGGCGATGCGCAGTTTGTCGCGTCGTGAGTCGGGCTCGATGATGTCACTGATGAACAGCACCTTCCCGTGGAGTACTCGTCCGGGGTAGGCGGAGAGGGAGACCTCCGCGTCCTGATCCTTCGCCACGGCCGCGACGTCTTTCTCGGGAACCAACGCGGTGACCCAGACAGTGCTCAGGTCGGCGACGGTCATGATCGGCTGCGTCGGGTCGTTGATCATGTTGCCGCGTGCGATCGTGAGTGTCGTCACGCTTCCGGACACCGGTGCCTGCACCGACAATAGAGTCGAGTGCTGCTGCCTCTCGGCGGACACACCGAGCACCTTCAGACGGGCCTGTGTGCGGGCATATTCGGACGACGCCTGCGCGTTATCGCTGCGCGCCTGATCGAGATCTCGGTTGGAGGCTGTGCCGAGCTTGAACTGCTCTTCCTGGCGTGTGAGGTTTTTCTGGGTGAGCTGGGAGGCGTCGGCGGCCTTGTCGTTATCGTCGAATGCCTGCCCCAGGTCGGGCGAGTCGATCACGGCCAACACCTGTCCCTGGCGCACGCGATCACCGAGAGCGACTTTTATCTCGATCACACGACCGCCAAGGGGTGTCAGCACGGCCGCGGTGCGCGCCGGGTCGGACTCCACGACCGCCGGCAACACGAGCTTTGCGCTGACGGCTTCCGCATGCGCGGGCGTCACGGTCAGCCGCTTGCGCAACGGCGAACTCTCGGGAATGACGATCTGGTTCCCTTGGCGCACCATCATCGCGGGCCCGCTGTCCGCAGGCTTGCCGGCGCCGAACAGCCCGAAACCGTGCGTCAGCAATACCGCCACCAGCAGCAGGCCCAGCAGGAGTCCGCCCCACAGGAAGGAGCGGCCCCAGGCGTTTGGAGCGTGGTCGTGAATCTGCATGACAATCCTGTTACAGACGTCGCCGTGGTCGGCGCCAGTTTAAATTCTGGGCGCAACTTTAAGGTCAAGCGCGCGAGTCTGCACCTTCCAAATGCAGGAAAGGCGGTTGAAAGCTTGTGCGCCGCGCCCCTGGCGCGCGGCTCAGCGGACTGTCAGCCGGTGCCCTGGATGACGCTGCCATCCTTGGTGCGGAATTCGTTCGGGTGCTCGTCCGTGATGGGATGCTTCGCTGCGAGCGCCTCATCCACCTCGATCCCCCAGCCCGGCTTTTCGCTGATCCAGGCGTAACCGTCCTTGATCTGCAGGGCGCCGTGGAAGATGTCCTCGACCAGCGGCGAGTAGTCGATGTGCTCGTGAATCCCGAAGTTCTCGCAAGTGAGATCCAGAGTCAGGTTGGTCATGCTGCCGATGGGGGAGTTGGGTGCTCCATGCCAGGCAAACTTCACTTCGTAATTCTCGGCGAAGGCGGCGATCTTGCGGGCAGCGGTGAAGCCGCCGATATGCGAGACATGGTGCCGCAGATAATCGATCTGTCGCTCCTCCACCAGGGGCTGCCATTCGTGCGGGTTGTTCCACAGCTCGCCGATCGCCAAGGGGGTGCTGCACTGGCTCCGCAGGATTTTGTAGTGGCCCGCCTCTTCGGGCGAGAACAGATCCTCGCAGAAGAACAGCCTGAAGGCCTCCACGTCCTTGCCGAACCGCAAGCCACGGATGGGATCGAGCAGGGAGTGGACATCGACTCCTAGTCCGATTTCCGGCGGCATTTCCTTTCTGAACAGCTCGAACGCCGCCAGGATCTTGCGGGTCATCTTGTCGCGATCGAATGCCAGTGAGCCGTCGTCGAACTTCGGCTGTCCATACAGGTTGTTCACCGTCGCATCACGCTGAAACAGGGCGACCAGCAGGTTGTGGCAGCCTTTCTCGACGAGCTTCATCGAGTTCTCGATGAGTTGCTTACCCGGGTCCTGCGCGCCCATGTTGACATGCAGGTAGACATCCGCAGCTTCCCGGCACTTGCCGCCGACGAGCTGGTAGACCGGCATGCCGGCTTGCCGGCCCTTGATGTCCCAGAGCGCGTCACAGACGCCGCCGATGGCGCAATTGAGTACCGTGTCATTCTTGTAGTAGGAGCTCATGTAGCAGAGCTGCCAGATCTGCTCGATCCGATCGGTCGTCCTGCCGACGACCAGGGGCTTGAGATAGTCGCTGACGGCGGCGGCGACGAGTTTGGCGCGGCCGCCGGGGAAGGTGGCCGTGGCGCACCCGTAACCATAGAGGCCGGCCTGGTCGGTGGTGACCTTCACGACGGTTGAGTCGTTGATGCCGTTGCTACCGACCTGGATCACGCTCACGTCCTTGATACGGGGGCTGGGCATGCCGCGGGTGGCGCGATCGAATGCGGCGTGCGCGTCCTGCTCTTTCGGAGTTGGGGCCGCGGCGTAGGCGAGTGGACCGGCGAGGAGACGGGCTAGCGCGGCCCCGCCTCCCAACATTGCCCATTTGAGGATCGTGCGGCGGTCTTGGGTGCGCGTCATGAATGTCTCGCCGGTTGTGAGCCGCGGGCATCCTAAGCCGGCACCCCGGACGACACAATCAAAGGCCGCAGCCGCGTCCGAAATCAGGCCGCGACGGGAGTGAGAGCTGCCTTGGCGGCAATTCGCTCGCCAAGCTGTTGCATGCATGCGGCGACCTTCACGGCATCGCACCCGAGCTGTTCCAGGACCGCCGTCGCGAGATGCGAGCCGTGCGGGTTGCCCCGCTCGACTACCGCCGGCACGCCGATGAGGCGGAATTGCTGCGCCTCCGACTCGTTGGCCGCAGCCGCGACGCGCTTCAGATTCGGGTACTGGGCGAGCGCCACCGGGCTGTTGACCGTGACGGATTCGAGCTTGGGCGCGGTGAGCACGCTGATCTTGCGACTGTGGAGCTCCAGGGACTCCCACAGCCGGATGTCGGTGGCGTCGCCGAACGATGCGTTGTAGCCGTCCGCGATCGCTTCGCGAAGACGGCGCTGGTCGCGCTCGATACCAACATAACCGATGTCGAAATGAATGAGCGCATCCGCCACGGTGCGGCCTATCCTTCCCATGCCGACAATGACCACCGGCGCGGTGGTGGAGCGCGGCACCAGCTCCGGATCGAGCGCTTTCTGCCGCCGCCGGCGCATGCTGCCGGCGAGCGAGCGCCCGAGCTCCGCAAGATTGGGAGTCGCGGCCATGCTCAGCGCCACCGCGGCAACCAATATGGACGCACGCGATTCGCCGACGAGAGTGCGCACAGCCGGCAGGCTCAAGATGACGAACGCGAATTCCGAGCCCTGCGAGAGCAGGAAGCCGAGTTGGGTCGAGCCCGGCACCGACCAGCGGAATACCAGGCTGGCCGCGATGTTGGTCATGACCTTGACGGCCACGAACAGCGCCGCGATACCCAGGACCGCGTACCAGTACTGCGCGATGATGGCGGCGTCCAGGGAGAACCCAACGTAGATGAAGAAAAAGCTCAGCAGCAGGCCGCGGAACGGCGTGATCTCCGATTGAATGACCGCACGGTAGGGCGTCTCGGCCAACGTCAGGCCGCCCAGGAACGCGCCCAGCGTCAGCGACAATCCGATCTGCCCCGTTGCCCAACCGGCCGCCAGCGCAATGACGAGCGCCGTCGCGGTGAATACTTCCTCGTTACGCGTCCCGGCGACGAGTGCCAGCAGTGGCCCGATCGCCAGCCGCGCGATCAGCACGGTGGCGCCGAATGCGGCGACCGCCTTGGCGAGCGCAAGGGCGGTGACCAGCGCGAGTGCCGTAGTGCTGTTGAGGGAGCCGACGACGATGAGAAGGAATATGGCCGCCACGTCCTGGAAAACCAGGATGGCGGTCGCGGTCTGGCCCACCGGGCAACTCTGTTGATGCCGCTCGGCAATGAGCCGGGCCACCACGGCAGTCGAGGACATCGATAGCACAGCCCCGACCAGGAACGCGGGGAGGGGGCTGAGGCCGAACAGCAGGCCGATCAGGCCCAGGACCAGCGTGGCGAGCAGGACCTGCACCGGCCCGAACGCGAAGATATCACTCGCCCGCTCGCGCATATGTTTGAGCGAAAAGTGCAATCCGACGTCGAACAGCAGGAACACGACACCCAGCGCCGCCAGGAGCGAGATGGTGGCTTCCTCGAACACCATCCGTACGCCTACGGCCTTCAGCCCGATGCCGAGCGCGATATAGCCGACGATGGGGCTCAGGCCGAGCGCGCGGCTCCCGATCGCCGTAGTGATTCCGAGGGCGAGAAGTACTACGACGGGTACCAGCGCGGCCAGTATGGGCATATCTGTCATGGCTTCATTCTAACCTGTCTGCCGCGCAATGCTGACAGTAACACCACGGCGTGGTTGATCTCCGGGTCGCGCGCTCCGTACAGGAGCGTGACGAGCCGGCCTCTCCCGAGCTTGCGAAGTTCGGGGAGCGCCGGATTCCGCTTCAGCTCCGCGATGTAACGGCGTCGAAATTCCACAAAGCGCTGCGGATCGTGGGAGAACCACGTTCGCAGTGGCGGACTGGGCGCGACGTCTTTCATCCAGGACGTCAGACGTGCGTCGGTCTTCTTCAGGCCACGGGGCCAGAGGCGGTCGACCAGGACACGAATGCCATCGCCCCGGCTCGCGGGCTCATAGACGCGCTTGATCTGGAAGGTCATCCCGGCCGCCTCGCACTGCTGACTCGCGAATTATGCCACCCGCCAACGCGGCGCGGCGGGATTGCCGCCAGCGGTTCGGCGTTTCACCGACGACGCGTCGGAACGCACGCGTGAAGTGCGCCTGGTCGCTCATCCCGCAGCTCAGCGCTATTTCACTCAATGAATCGGTGGTGGACAACATCAGCTGCTGCGCCATCTCGATCCGCCGGCATGTCAGGAAGACGTGCACGGTCAAACCGTAACGGCGTTTGAAGGCGTGACAAAAATAACTGTTGCTGAGCCCGACGAGGCGAGCGAGATCCCTGACGCGGATGGTTCCGGAGAGGTTGGTTTCAATGTAGCTGGCGACCCGTTGCGCGCGCCAGACCGACAGGGCTCCCGCGACGTCCTGGCGCACTTCGGGGGCTCGCCCGAGGTTGTCCTGCAACAGTACCAGGGCGCGCGTGATATGTGTCTGCGTCGCCGCACCGTCACCGCCGAGCGCGCAGCAGGCTGCCTCGAAGAGCTGGGTGGCGACGATGTCTAACGTAGCGGGCATGAGTTTTTTATCCCCGGAGCCGGGCGTTCCCTTGATGGCGCCGGTAGCCTATGGGCAGCAGAACTCTCACGTCTTGTTTAAAAATAGCGCGCGGCGGCAGCCGCTCAGCTGAAGATCATGACCCGGGGGGTACGGCCGCAAGCAACAGACGCCATCCGCGGCTGACGAGACATTCCACCAACCTGATGAAGTCGACCTCGAGGCCCGACATCAGGCTGTCGAGTGCGGCGGCGGAGAGGGGCGACTTGGGTTGCATCCGCCGGATTTTAACAGCGTGCCGCACGTCCCATGCGGCACGCCACCCGGGGTTGAAAGTCGCCTGGCGGATCAGCCTGCTTCGCGCGCCTTGAACGAGTACTTCTGCCCGGCCACCGAGGCTTGGTACAGGGCGCCGCCCTTCACTATGGTGAACACGACCATTCCCTTGTAGTACTTGCCGGTGGTCGCAGCGTCCTTCTTGCCGCCGCTGGCCTCGCCACTCACACCTTGTGTGCCGGCTTCACCACCGGCCGCGGCCGTGATCGCGACGACCTGGACTCCGGCGTCAAACTCGAAGTTCCCATTCGTAAATTCGTCCAGGGCGCGCTTGTCCTGGAAGAACACGATCTGGCTATATCCTTCGCCGCCTGCTTGAAATCCGACGCTGACCTGGGTCAGCGATGCGTCACCGATATATTTCCCGCGTGCATATACGCGACCGGTCCCGTGCGCCCCGCCTACGATGAAGGCTCCTTTACCGATCGTTGGAAACACCGCGTAGCCATAACAATCGTGGAAATACGCCGCGCTTTCGCCCGCGTGTTTGAACAGGTCGACGGTTGCGCGGACTTCGGCATCGGAGGGCGCTGCCGCCGCCACAGTTGCTCCCATCAACAGTACCGCGGCCATCCAGAATTTATGCATCAGTCTCATACGGGTCTCTCCCCTCAACAGCGTGGCAGTTGCGAGCAGTGTACGGCTAACCCCTGCCCGGGCCGAGACGTTGCGAGGACAATCAGTCGTTGTCCTACAATGGAATCTGCCATTTCGCAGGCTGTTTATGTATACAGGATGTGCGCTCATGACTTCACGACGCGAGGCCTTGCGCTTTGGCTTGGCGGCGGGCGCGGCTGCGGCACTCGTGCCGTCTGCCTGGGCCGCCGATCTGGCGGTGATCACCAAAGTCATCCCCTCCACGGGCGAGAAACTGCCCGTAGTAGGCCTGGGCACGGACCAGTTCCGCGGCAGTGAGCGGGACGCCATCCAGGCTGAAATCCAACGCATGCGGCAGTTGGGCGGAAGTGTCATCGATACCGCCGCGGCGTATGGCGACAGCGAAGCCCTCATCGGTGACTCGCTGGCGGCACTCGGCCTGCGCGAGCACATGTTTCTCGCCACGAAGTTGACGGTCAACGAGGCTGGGACGTCGACCCGCGGCGGCGAGGAGAGTTTCAATCGCTCGCTGGCGCGACTCAAAACCCAACGTATCGATCTGCTCCAGGTTCACAATCTCGAAGGGGTGGAGGCGCTGATGCCCGTGCTGCAGAAATGGAAGAAGGACGGGAAAATCCGCTACATCGGCATCACGACGTCACGTGTGGGACAACACAGCCACATGGCGGAGTACATGCGCCGGTATCCGCTCGATTTCGTGCAGGTTGACTACTCACTCGCAAACCGCGATGCGGCCGCGAACGTGTTGCCGCTCGCGCTGGAGCGGCGTGTGGCCGTGCTTGCGAATATTCCCTTCGGCTTCGGCTCCGTGTTGCGTCAGGCCCAGGCGCGCCGGCTGCCGGATTGGGCCGCGGACATCGATGTGACGAGTTGGAGTCAGTTTCTCCTGAAATATGTCATCGCGCATCCGGCCGTGACCTGTGTCATACCCGGGTCCACGAAGGTCGAGCACCTCGAGCAGAACCAACTTGCGGGACGCGGCCGGCTGCCGGACGCGGCGCTGCGTAGGAAAATGGAAGAGGTGTGGGACGCTGGCTAACGGCGAGCATGCGCGCACGCTCCGGCTCGGTTAAGGTATCCGACGGTGCTTGCGGAGCCAGGATTGCCTAATGCCCGATTATCTGGATCGCGTGTTCTCCTCGCCCGGTTTCATGCCCCATGGCATGTGTTTTCAGTGGCGCCCCGACATCCTGACGCTGCACGTCATAGCCGATTCGCTGATCGCGCTCGCCTATTTCTCGATTCCCTTTACCCTGCTGTATTTCGTCCGTCGTCGTAAAGACGTGCAGTTCAACTGGATGTTCGTCTGTTTCGCAGTCTTCATCATCGCCTGCGGGACCACCCACCTCATGGAGATCTGGACTGTCTGGGAGCCGGTCTACTGGCTCTCCGGGGCGGTCAAAGCGGTCACCGCCCTGGCCTCGGTCCCCACTGCGTTTCTGCTGATCCGGCTGGTGCCCACGGCGCTGCGCCTGCCGAGTCCTGCTGCATTGCAGCATGTCAATAGCACCCTCGAGCTGGAGATCGTGGAGCGCAAGCGCGCCGAAGCTGAGGTCCGGCACAGCAATGACCTTCTGGAGACCCGCGTTGCGGAGCGCACCCGAGAGCTGGAGGTGGCGTACCAGACGTTGCGGCAGACACAGCACGCGAGCATGCAGCACGAGCGTCTGCGCGCCCTCGGCCGGATGGCCAGCGGAATCGCCCACGACATCAACAACGCACTGACGCCCGCGACGCTTTACGCGCAGTCGCTTCTGGATCACAACGAGGACCTGGGCCCCGAGGCGCGTAAGGACCTCGCCGTGATCCAGCAGGCCATCGATGACGTCACTCACACCGTGTCGCGCATCAAAGAGTTCTATCGGGGTCGGGAGTCCAACGTCGCCAGCACGCCCGTGGAGATCAAACGCCTCTTGAGCCAGGTGATCGAACTTACCCGTGCTCGGTGGGAGGACATGCCGCAGGCACGGGGGATTGTCGTCGAAGTCAAAGCTGAGCACGCCGAGCACGTAGCTCCCATCATGGGCGTACAGGGCGAGATCCGCGACGCCGTCACGAATCTGGTCTTCAACGCAGTCGACGCGATGCCCTCCGGCGGCACGCTGACATTGCGATCCTATGCAACACCACACCACGTGACCGTAGAAGTGTGCGATACCGGGATCGGTATGACCGAGGAGGTCCGGACTCGTTGCCTCGATCCGTTTTTCACCACGAAAGGAGCGCACGGGACGGGTCTGGGGCTGGCAATGGTGTATGGCATGGCGGAGCGCCACAGCGCGGCCATCGAGATCGACAGCGAGCCTGGCGCGGGCACCATAGTCCGGTTGGTATTTCCCGCCGCGACCCAGACCGAACTGGCGATTCCCACAGCGCTTGCAACGCGCCGTAGCGTGCGCGGACTTCGCATCCTCGTCATTGACGACGATGAGCTGCTGCGGCACTCCATGCGGGCGGTCCTGGAGAGGGAAGGGCACGCCGTCTCGGTTGCCCCGGGTGGCCGCTCGGGAATCGAAGCCTTCTCGGCTGCGGCTCAGCGCGGCGAGCGATTCCAGGTGGTGATCACCGATCTTGGCATGCCGCACGTCGACGGCACAGCCGTCGCGGCCGCCGTGAAAAGCATGTTACCCGACACGCCCGTTATTTTGCTCACGGGTTGGGGGCAACATCTGCGCGACGGAAACGACGTTCCGCCGGACGTTGATCGCATGTTGAATAAGCCGGCGAACCTGTCTGAATTGCGTGCCGCGCTCGCGGAGCTGGCTCCGCAGGCCAGCCCCGTCTAGGGGCTGGGGGGCTGGCCGGAGCGCTATCCAGGTCAGACGCTGCGATAGCTCTTGCGCTTCTTTTTGCGATGGTCGATCTCGCGCGGATAGATGCCGCAGCGGAGCACCACCTTTTCGTAGCCCACCCGGTCCGTCGGAATCGGAGTTTCGACCGAAGGCGTCGACAACATGATGGCGTCGAAGCGCTCCTGGATGCCGGGCTTGAACTCCGGGTGGCTCAGGATGAACAGGTCGTTGTTGACGACGCCGTTCAACACGCGCTCACCCGCTTCCAATGGATCCATCATCACCGACGGGCCGGGCGGACGCGGCGGGCCGTTCGGCCGATTCGGCGGGTGATAGGGATTCTCCTCGCCGGTGCCGATGTAGTTGTCGGTGCTCACCCCACCCGGACAGAAAACCGACGTGCCGATGTTGGTGGATTCGAGCTCCACGCGCAGAGCTTCCATGATGCCGACCGCGGCGATCTTGGTCGACGTGTAGACGCCGGCGTTCACACCCGGTAAGAGCCCGCCCATCGACGCCGTGGTCACGAAATGACCTCCCTCGCCGTGCTCGAGCATATGCGGCAGGCAGGTGGCGACGCTGTTATAGATGGCGGTGAAATTCACCGCGACGGCGTTATCCCATTCCTCGTACTTGGCCTGACTTGCCTGGCGCAGCGTCTTGATGCCCGCGTTGTTGACCACGAGATGCAGTTTGCCGTACTTGGCTTTGACCTGGTCGAGCAGGTTTTTCCAGCCATCGCGATCGGTGACGTCATGTTTGACCGGGAACACTCCCGGGTTGCCCTCCTTGAACAGGGGCAACGCGGCCTTGAGGCGCTCTTCATTGCGGTAGCCAATCACGACAATCATGCCGGCGTTCGAGGCGGCACGTGCAATGCCGAGTCCGATTCCGTCGGAGGAGGCCGTGATGTAGGCCACCTTACCCTTGAGATCCTTCAGCGGTGGAGGCTGCGAGACCTTCGGCTCAGGAGGCAGAGGCGGGCGACCCGGTGGCGGTCCGCCCGCGGGAGCCGGTGTTGCATTCTGCGCGTCGGCACGGCGGCTTAGGCCGAGATCGGCGAGCAGGGTGCCGGCGCCGAGGCCGAGCGCCATGCCGTTGCCGAGAAAGCGGCGGCGATCGAGGCCGGATGCGACGTTGTCTGGTCTGTCTGTGTTCGGTGTATCTGTTTTCTTTGGCATGTTGATTCTCCGCCTCAGACGGTCACGCTGCGATAGGACTTGCGCTTCTTTTTCCGATGCACAATCTCGCGAGCGTAGATTCCAGCATGCAGCACGCGTGTTTCCATTTTCGCGCGGACGGGCGGAAACGCCTCGCCCGGCTCGGAGTCCAACACGGCATCGAAACGTTGTTTCGTGCCGGGCATGTATTCCGGATGGGTGACGATGAACAGGTCATTGTTGATGACCCCGTTGAGCACCCGCTCTCCGGCTTCCATCGGATCCATACCCGGCGGCGGTCCGGGCGGTCGCGGCGGGCCACCGGCCGGCGGCGGGTTCTTGGCACGGTAAGGGTTTATCTCACCGGTACCGATGTAGTTGTCGGTGTTGACTCCGCCCGGACAGAATGCCGAGGTGCCGACGGTCGTGCCTTCGAGCTCGACCCGCAGGGCCTCGATGAGCCCGACCGCTGCAATCTTTGTGGCGGTGTAAACGCCGAGATTGCCGCCAGGAAGCAATCCACTCATCGACGACGTGACGACGATATGCGAGCCCTCGCCGTGCTCGAGCATGTGCGGTAAGCACACTGCGACACTGTTGTAGGTCGCTGTGTAATTAACCGCTACGGCGTTGTCCCAATCCTCGTTGGTCGCGTTGCTCACTTTCGCACGCAACTTGCTTCCGGCGTTATTGACCACGAGGTGTAGCCGGCCGTACTGCGCTTTGATCTGTTCCAGCGCCTTCGCCCACCCATCCCGGTCGGTGACGTCGTGCTTGATCGGGAAAACTCCGGCGTTGCCCTCCTTGAACAGCGGCAGCGCGGCTTTCAGACGCTCTTCATTGCGATAGCCGATGCACACCTTCATGCCGGCCGCGGAGGCGGCGCGTGCTATCCCGAGGCCGATGCCGTCGGACGAAGCGGTGACATAGGCAACCTTACCTTTCAAATCATGTAGAGGCGCGGCCTGCGACACGTTCGGTTCCGGAGGCATCGGCGGCATCCCAGGACGCATCGCGGGTCCGGCACCGCTTCCAGCGGGCGGGGTAGCAGTCTGTGCGACGGCATAACGGGACAGGCCCAGTGAAGCCAGGATGCCCGCGGCTCCTGCACCGTATGCGGCTCCTTCGGACAGGAAGCGACGGCGCTCGAGCGCGAATCGATCCAGGTCGGGGGGTAACTGCGGAGTATCCTTTTTGGACATACGTGGCTCTCGATGTTGGCCTGGATTGTTGACTGAAGCGGAGGCCGAGTATGCCTAAACGCGAGGCCGTGGCGCGCCCCGGGGAAGGGCGGAAAAGCACCTTTGCCGCGGACCGCCTCCCGCAAAGGAACCTTAAGCGATCTTGACGCGCCGCGGCTCCCTGCCAAGGCTCCTAGGCCCGGGGTTCGGCGCTGGCTAGAATGGGTCAACTAATAAGGGAGTCGACAAATGTCTCACCGCGTTCCCGTGCTTGCCTTCCTCGCCTGTCTCGTCGTCAGCTCGGTCGCCGGCGCAGCCCCAGCCGTCCTGGAAAATATCCCTCTGAAGTGGTCGCCGACGTCGACCCTGGCGGAGATGGGCCAGGTCGATCTCACCGCGCCGGATCTGGCGGTGAAAATACACGTCGACACCCTGGTCGATGTCCGCCAGAACCCTACCTTGATCGCGCTGAACACCGAGAAGCCTGATAAGCCGAGGCAGGTGACCACATCCAGCGATGTCGGTGCGTTTGTCACCGAGCATCTCAAGGATACCCTGCACGGCGCGGGTCTGAGCATCGTAGATGGCGCGGGCGACGTTACGTTGAGCGGCGAGATCCGCCAGTTCTTCGTAAATGAGGTGAACGTGTACCGTGGTGAGGCGTCGATCGTCATTCACGTGAAGAACAGCGCGGGTAAGGAAATCTGGAGTGGCGTGGTGGGCGGTGACGCCGAGCGATTCGGCCGGTCCTATCGCGCTGACAATTACTACGAGGTGCTGGCCGACACCCTGTTGCGCGCGGCTCACAATCTGTTGGTGAACCCCGGGTTTCATGACGCGCTGGAGAAACACTGATTGGGCGCGCTCTTACCCTGCATGAAACGAGTTCCATGACTGACACAGGCGAGGTTCCAGTCGACAGGGCTCTTTGCGAGGCGCTCGTCGCGGCGTGTCGCGAGTTGACACGCCGTGGGTTGACTTACGGGACGTCGGGCAACATCAGTATCCGGCGTGATGAGCGGAGTTTCTTTGTCAGTCCTACGGGAACGCCCTACGAGGATCTCGAGCCGGCGGCCGTCCCGTTGCTGGATTTCGACGGCCGGTGGTTTGGGCGCCGTCGCCCCTCGAGCGAATGGCGTTTTCATCGTGACATTCTCGCGGCCCGCGGCGACGTTGGGGCCATCGTTCATACGCACTCGAGACATGCAACGGCGCTCGCGTGCACCGGCCGCGGAATTCCAGCGTTCCATTACATGGTTGCGGTGACGGGCGGCACGGAGATACGCTGCGCGCCGTACCGCACTTTCGGTTCGCAGGAGCTTTCCGACGTTGCGCTTGTTGCTCTCGGAAGCCGAAACGCTTGTTTACTGAGCAACCACGGGGTGATAGCCCTCGGTGCCGACGTCACGGCCGCACTGACGCTCGCCGGAGAAGTTGAAAATCTCGCCGCCCAGTATTGTGCTGCGTTAGCCGTTGGGGATGTCAGAATCCTCGACGAGGCGGAGATGCTGCGTGTCGTCGAGAAATTTCGCACCTATGGGAAGCTGGATGCCGTCGATGCTGCTCTCAGCTTCGGCGGCGATGAGTTACCCCACCGGCGGTAAGTCAGATCCCGAGCTGCGCGGTGCGGCCGAACCCGGCCGGTATAACTCGATTCAACATAAGGGTGATAATCCCCGCAGGATTAGACAAGCCCTTTCGCGGCAGGAGTGGAATAGTTACGGCGAGTGCTGGCTAAGCTGCACTCGAAGACTCTTGCTCCTTCCACCCCCATGCGGGCGAGTCTTCACTTTGCGGGGTGGGCCTTGTGCCCATCCCGCCTTCTCTCGTCCGCGATCAGCGCACGACGCAGTCGACGGTACCGGATTTAGGAGCGGCATTTCCGCCCTGAGATGTCGGGGAGGCCGAAAATGCGGGGGGCGGGGTGAATTGCAGTCCGGGATTGCTGGGAAGGATGACCGGCGGGTTCTGAGCGCTCGGGGTAAATCCGAACTGCCCGGCAGTGAAGCTCTGCGACCCGCCGCCATTGGTGAGGTGGATCATTCCATCCAACACCTGTACGTAGAGTCCCGGACTCTTCATTCCGGACGGCAGGCCTGGGGGAGTGTTCTGGGCGAGGCGCACTGAGTCGAACGTCTGCAATTGCACGTAGGTGTACTTGCCTCCGGAGTGGCCAAGCCCAAGCACTGGCGCCCGGCGAGCTGGCGCCGACAGGATGTCACCGCGGGCAAGCTGCCCAGGCAACGGTTGACGGTACTCGGCGATGAAGGTGCTATGGCCGATATCGATCACGGCCGTTCCCGCTCTGAGGGTGAACGAGTCCTTGTCGCGAGTGCCGAGAATGCCCGAGGTTACGCGCACGCGACCCCGGGAAAGTACCAGGGCGGCCTCATCGGGTACCGGACCGCTTTCCTGGTTCGGCGAGGCCTTTTCGTGGAAGGAATACTTGTCGAGCGCCAATTCAGTGTCGGGGCCGAGCGCCACGAGGGTGTGGTCGGTCAGAGCCACGCGAGCGTAGGCGCCGGTTCGGGACACGAGGGTATCCGACAGCTCTACTGACGAGCCGACTGCAAGCACTTTGATCGAACCGCTCGCGGTCTTCGCCAGCAACGGGCCGGTCGAATCGGTGACAACGCCTATCGGCTCGGCGACGGCTCGTCCCGCGAGGAACAGCGCGAGTAAGGCGCAGACCTTAGTTGCAATACATCTTTTTGGCGGTGGCATTGTTGGGTGTCACAGTGTTTTGTTTGTCACTGGTGGTGCTGGATTTGTCACTGGTGGCGGCGCCGCCGTTATCCGGGCTGCCTTGGGCTGACGAATCGGTGGTCACTGCGTGGGTCGTCGTATTCACGATTGAGACTGTGGTATTGATCGCCTGGGTGACCTGCGTCGAATTAGTGGTTTGCGCCACAGGTGGCAATACTACGGTGCAGCCGGCCACAGCTGGGTTGGAAGCGCATTGAGAGACGGGTGGGAGCACGGCGCCGCAGCCGGCGGCTGTTGGTGTCGAGATGCACTGTGCGAGCGTGGGCAGTATCGCGGTACAGCCCGCGGCGGTCGGAGTTGAGGTGCACTGGGCTAGTGTTGGCAGCACTACGCTGCAACCTGCCGCGGTGGGCGCCGAGGTGCATTGAGCGATTGTCGGGAGCACGACGTTGCAGCCGGCCGCTGATGGCGTCGAGGTGCATTGCGCGAGCGTGGGCAGTACGGCGGTGCAACCCGCGACGGTCGGTGTAGAGGTGCACTGGGCTAGTGTTGGCAGCACTACGCTGCAACCTGCCGTGGTGGGTGCGGAAGTACATTGGGCGAGCGTGGGCAGTACGGCGGTGCAACCCGCCGTTGTGGGCGCTGAGGTGCATTGAGCGATCGTCGGGAGCACCACGCTGCAGCCGGCCGCCGTTGGCGTCGAGGTGCATTGCGCGAGCGTGGGCAGTACGGCGGTACAGCCCGCGGCTGTCGGTGTCGAGGTGCACTGGGCCAGTGTTGGCAGCACTACACTGCAACCTACCGTGGTGGGTGCCGAAGTACATTGGGCGATTGTCGGGAGCACCACGCGGCAGCCGGCCGCCGTTGGTGTTGAAGTGCATTGGGCGAGCGTGGGCAGTACGACGGTGCAACCCGCCGTTGTGGGCGCTGAGGTGCATTGCGCGAGTGTCGGGAGCACCACGCTGCAGCCGGCCGCCGTTGGCGTCGAAGTGCATTGTGCGAGCGTGGGGAGTACTGCGGCACAGCCCGCCGCGGTCGGTGTTGAGGTGCACTGGGCCAATGTTGGCAGCACGGCGCTGCAACCTGCCGTAGTGGGCGCCGAGGTGCATTGCGCGAGTGTCGGCAGTACCGCGCTGCAGCCGGCGGCCGTCGGTGTCGAGGTGCATTGAGCAAGTGTCGGGAGCACGACGCTGCATCCCGGCGTAGAGGGTGTCGCGGTACACTGAGCCAACGTAGGCAGCACCGCGCTGCAACCAGCCAGCGTCGGCGTCGCGACGCACTGATCTAACGTCGGTAGCGGCACTGAATAGAGGTTCGGCGTCTGCGTCACAGCTCCGGTCAAAGTCCCGGTCACACTGATTGCACCGCCAGCAGCCAATCCAATCGTTGCGGCCGACACATCACCGTCCACGGTGAGCGTGTTGTTCGAACCCACGTACGTCCCGCTCGAGACGTTGTACCCGGCGTTCAACGAAACCCCGTCGGTCGCTGTAACGCTGTACCCAGCACTCACCAGTATCGACCCTACCGCCGTCAATGCGACCGAGGACCCATTGATGCTCAGAGTGCAATCGCACGTCTGAGCAGTGCCTGTACTGAGCGATCCGCCGGAATTTATGGCGACGGCACCACTTGCCGAGACTTGGTCAATAACCAGGTCGCCACTGTTGCTGATGAGCACGGGCCCCAGCGACGTTGCATTCTTCAGTGTCGCGACATTCACGAGCAGCGGCGTGCCGCCACTGCCAATTCCCGCGGCGCCATTGGCAAGGACCAACAAGCTGTCCGCGGTAACCCGTCCACCAGTCGCCTGCGTCACGGCTCCCGCCGAATTCAACATGACGGTGGAGCTTCCGCCGTTGATAGGCGCCCCCACCGCAATGTCCCCGGCGGATGTAGTAAGGACAACACCATACGACAGGGAGCCCGTGCCACTGCCGGTGATGCCAGACACTGCACCTACGGTACCGACGTTAATCGCTCCGGCGCCGAGGCTGAATCCGAACGCTCCCACGCCCGCAACGGCGCCCGAAATCGCATTTGTCGGCTCGCTCAGGCTCACCGATCCCATTGGCGCGCTGGCCGCCAGTGCCGCGACGGAAATCGTGGCCGGGTTCGAGCTGTTGATGGCCTGCGCGATGTTGCCGGTGGTCGCGCTCAGTACCAGCGTCCCTGCCAGAGCCGTGATCGGCGCATTGATATTAATGTCCTGGTCCGCCGCGAGGGTCAGACTGTTCGAATTCGTCCACGCCACAGGCGCGGCTACCGTAATAGTTCCTCCAAGAGGAGCGCTCGCACCAGAGGATGTCGTGACCGTGACATTCCCGAGCCCCAACTCGGACTGCAGCTGCGAAGTCGACAAGACCGATGAGGCGTTGCTGGCGGTGATGGTGAACGGAGCAGCCCCGGCGACACTGATATCCCCGCTAGAGTCGTTCGAGTTGATCAAAATATCGCTGGGGTCGAGTAGTAAGGTGCCCGCCGCTCCACGCGGCGCCCGCAGATCGACCTCGCCGGTGAAATCGAGTTTGCTCGCGCTCGAGGTCTCGACGAAGCCGCCGTCGCCACCAACCGGGCCGCCACGCGCGGAGATAGTTCCATACATCTGGGTCTGTTGATCCGACCAGACGACCACCTTTCCGCCGGCCCCCGAATGAGAGGCATCGGCATCGACCTGTGCCTGCGGTCCCACGTACGTGAGGGCTGCGTTTTGAATCGTAGGGTTATTGCCGTGGGTGTCGCCGCCGATCAAAACCGTCCCGCCGCCGGTCTGGCCGCTTGCATCGACTACCGCGTCGCCCGTAAGCCCGACCCGATTTCCGAGTACCTGGACGTTGCCCCCGGTGCCCGCGCCCGTGGCGGTGGTCATACTGCCCGGGCCGAGCAAGGTCGTGTCGGTCGACTTGAAGACGATCTTGCCGTTTTCGCCCGCCACGGCGCTGTTGGCACTGACTAAGCCGAGTTGGTTGACAAGGGCGCCATAAACGCCGACCCGACCGCTTTCCGCGACCACTTTGCCGACGTTGAGTGCCTGGTCGCCGGGCGCGCTGACGACTACGCGCACGTCCGGATCGTTGGAATCCGCCAGATCGACGCTATGGCCCGCCGCGAGCAGGACATCTCCGCCCGGGGAGGTGATGATGCCGCTGTTGGTCACGTTTGGCGCGATCAGGTAAACCTGGCCGCCACTCGGGGTAGTGATGCCCCCGGAGTTACTGATATTTCCAGGCGTGCCCGCGCTGCTGAACTTGAGGTGACCGGCGAGGAAATCGGCATTGCTGATGTTGAGACTGGAGGCAACCAGCCCGTTGACATCGACGTGCGAGCCGGCCCCGAACACGATCCCGTTGGGGTTGATGAGAAAGACTTTCCCGTTCGATTGCAGCGCGCCCAGAATTTGCGACGGGTTCTGCCCGGTGATGCGATTCAATACACTACTGGACGAGCTCTGCTGCAGGAACTTGGTCAGCTCGCCGGGCATGACCGAAAAGCTCTGCCAGTTGAGGATCGTGCCCGGCGAGTTGGTGATCAGAAGTTGATTACCGGACGTGACGGTACTGACCCGCCCGGCAACGACCTGCATGCCGGTGGGATTGGCAGCTGCGTTGCCCGCGACAAAGCAGGCCACCGCGGCGGCAGCCGCGATTCGCAAGCGTGACAGACACATGTCCGTTCTCGGTGTCATGGTTTCAATAAGCCAGGGCCAGCATGGCGTGCAGGCGCTGATCGCCTTTCTGCTGCGGATCCGAGGCGCTCACGACGCGGCCGTAATCCATCTGCACGCTCAGAAACCTTCCACGTGTGAGACGAAACCCGACACCCGCACTGTTGACCGACTGATGCGTTGCCTCGCCGGGTAACGCATCATTGCGTGAGACGTGTCCGTCGTCGAAGAATGTAAGCGCATTGCAGAGTGTCGCGCCGTCATGGATCACCCCGCACAGATTGGGAGTATGGAGCTCCGCGTTTGCCGTGATTCCTTTGTCGTTCTCGATCTCACGTTCCAGCAGACCGCGAACCGAAGTGGCGCCGCCGACGCCGAACTGCTCACCGGGCACGAGCGCATCGTGTGTCAGCTGTCCATTGAGGGTGAGGCGCAATTGCCAATCGTGGGGCAGCGGTCGGGCGAATCCGGCGCCGTAGCGCAGCAGACCGTACGAGGTCGTCGCGCCGGAGCGAGCGGCGCTGAAAGAGGTGTCACTGGCCTGTGAGCCGCCCGGGACGTTGTGTACGCCGGTGAGATAGAAGTTGAAATTACCGGCGGGCAGGGCCCATTGTCCGGCGTAGGACAGGCTGATCGGGTCGACAGTCACGTCGCCCCCCAACTGCTGGCCCTGAAAGTCGATGTCATTGCGGAACTCCTTGCGATCGAGTCCCAGCACCAGTTGCGAGTCGTAGTGCCCAACGCGCGGCAGATCGTGATTGAAATGCACGCCAAACACGGCACCCGCGCCGCTGACCTGCAGGTCGAGAAGACCTGCCGCCACCGTACCCGAATTGATCGTGGAATATGTTCCATAGAAGTCCAACGAGCTGGCGACGCTGTACAGGGGGATGTGGTATCCGGCCCCGTACACCCGCAGCTTGCTCGGCTCCTCGGTGCTGGTCGTGTACTGCGCGCTGAATGTGTGATCCAGGCCTCCTAAGTCGAAGTTCTGGTATTGCGCGGTGACGTGAGTGCGGCCCGACGACTCGTATCCCGAGTTATCCAGTACCCCGCCGACGGACCAGGTCCTCTGGTCGGTCACTTGCTCCAGGGCGTCGATGATGCCTGGCTGACTACTACTTTGTAGCTCCAGGTTGACCTTCTTCGAAGGGTTCTCGTTGGCTATTCTGAGGTCCGTTGAGATTGCATCCGTATTGGGGATGATGCCCTCGGCTACGGCGGGCAGACTGCGGCGAATATTGGCCTCGGTGTGCGCAGTGTTGCCGGCGACGCGAACTTTGCCGATGCGTGTCTCGACCACTGCCAGGTGCACGACGCCGCCGTTCAGCTCCTGCTCCGGCAGAATCACTTTAACCAGGCCGAAGCCGCGCTTGTGATAAACATTTTCGAGGGCGGCCATCGCGCGCTCCACGTAACCGAAGTCGCGGCCCTTGCCCGCAAAACCGCCGACCGCGGCCTGCACGGCCGACGCGCCCAACAGCGAGTCGCCTGTGACTTCGAACCGTGTGATATCGAATGAGCCGATGGGGTCGCCCGGTTGCACGGCGGCGTGCAGCGGCGCGGCGCTAAGAATCAACAGACAGAGCGCCAACCGTGGGATTGATCTTGCGTGCATCGAGTTAGTCGGTGGCAGCGTGAGACGCTGTTAGAATGTTGTGTGCGCGATCGTTGGCGGCTCGGGTTTTGTTATACGCCGGCGGCCGGCGGCGAACCGTGAGCGGATCGACATCCCGCCCGGGGCGTAGCTCCAGCGTCGAAGCGGGTCGCTCGCCTATTGCGGACGAGTGTTCGTTTTTGCGAAGTGGGTCTGGATTTCCGCGGCGTGCGCCCGGACGGGCCTCACCATAGGGGGCTGCCGCGATTCGCGCTTACTTCCTCACCGCGCACCGGCCTTCCGGCATTGCCCCACGAAGAGCGCACATAGATAAGAATTTCCGCGATCTCCTCATCGCTCAACGTCAGCGAGTACGGAGGCATCCCGAAAGGGCGCGGGTTTCCGGCGGTGCCGGGAGAATAGCCGCCGAAAAGAACCATCCGGATAGGATCCACGGCGGAGTTCATTGTGACCGCCCGATTTCCGGCCAGAGGCGGCGCCGCCGGGTCGCGCCCTTCGCCCTGTTTGCCATGGCAGTCCGCACAGTTCTTCTCGTAAAGCATTTTCCCAGCGGCGAGCACGGGCTTGGGTATCTCGTCCTGCGGGTTGGGTCCGCCCCCGGCGTCCGGCGGGTTGGTGAGCGGAAGAGATCTCAAGTACGAAGCCATAGCTTGCAGCTCATCGTCCGGCGCCTGCTGCAAACTCTCCGAAACAACTTCCGCCATGGGCCCCGACGTGGAGGACTTAACAGCGCTGGAAGCAACCTGGCCCGTCTTCAACAGGGTGACGATTTCCGATTCGGTCCAATCCTGAACTCCGGCTTCATGCGGGCTCGTCAGCGATGGCGCGTACCAGTTGAGCACCAGACCTCCCGAGGGTCCGGCTTTCGACCGGGTGGCGCCCAGGGCATTGCGCGCCTCATGACAGGCGCTGCAGTGCGCGAGTCCTTGCACCAAGTACGCGCCACGATTCCATTCCGCGCTCTGCCCCGACTCGGACTCGTACACTCCGGGACGGAAGAACAGCCAACGCCAGCCGACCAGCAGCAGCCGATGGTTGTAGGGAAATGAAAGCTCGTGCGGATGATTCACCTGCGCGACGGGAGCAATGGTGCGAAGGTACGCGAACATGGCATCCGAGTCGGCGCGGCTGATCTTGGTGTAGTTGGTGTAAGGGAAGGTTGGATAAAGAAGAGTGCCGTCCTTCGAATACCCATTGTGCAGGGCATGCCAGAAATCCGCGGAGCTCCAGCTGCCCAGTCCTGTCTTGGCGTCGGACGTGATGTTCGGTGAGTAGAACGTGCCGAATGGTGTGGGTATCGCACGCCCACCAGCAAATGCGGCCCCACCACGATCCGTGTGACACGACTTGCAGTCCGCCAGCAAAACCAGCTCGCGTCCGTGTTGCACCGGGTCGGCGTTTGCCGGGGAGGCGGACTGGGGCGCCTCACCGCTCTCCCGGTCACGCGCAGTAGTCCACCACAGTGCGACGAGTACCAACACGAGAAGTACTGCGCCGCCCAGGAAAGCCTTTCTCATGGCGAATGACTTCCCTGCAGGATGCTGCCGCATTCCAGCGGAGGCGGATGCTCGAACGATGTTTCTGGCTCCGCGCCTTCGGGAACGGCCTGCGATGCGAGCCACGCGGTGGCAGCGTCCAGGTCTTCGGGATGCATTCGGTGCACGAGTTGGCGCATGCAGTCCGGAGCCGCCGCGGCTCGAATGCCGCTACGCCAGGCGCCCAGTTGGGCTGTCAGGTAATCCTGTGATACTCCTAACAGCCCCGGCACCGCCGGAGCCACTCCCAACAAGCGACTCCCGTGGCAGGAGTTACAGGCGGGTATGCTCAGAGTCCGATCTCCCTCGGTCACGAGTTGCCGGCCCCGCTCGAGCACCGCTGCGGTCGATTTCGTGTGTTCCGGCGCGGGATAGGGAACCTGCTGTGCGCCGAAGTAAGCCGCGATCTCGTGAAGATAATCGTCGCTCTGGAATTGCGCGATGTACGTCATCATCGGGAAATGACGCCGGCCGTCCCGGAAGTTTACCAACTGGTTGAAGAGATAGCCGGGCGGCTTTCCGGCGATGCGCGGAAAGTAACCCTCTCGCGTCGCACGCCCCTCATTTCCGTGGCAGCTCGTGCAGGGTTTCACGCGTTGCTCCATCGAGTCGAGCGCCGGACTCGGCGCATCGGCGGCATGCGCGCATCCAAATGCGAGCAGGGCAACCGATAGGAGTGACGACAAGGAGCGGTGAAGTAGTCTGTTCATGGGTGCTCGCTGTACCCCGAAGACGCTGCGGTCGGCGCTCCTGGCTCGAGGAGGTCGACATGGTGACGTCGCGCCACATCAGGATGAGACCGTAACCGTCCTTTGAGATAGTTCTGGCCGACACTGCGGAACAGCGGATTTTTGGGATCGCTCTCCGGCCCCCGTGCCTGCGCGGCGAGTGCCGGAGGCAGGTGGAGCAGGGGGACGCTTGCGTCCAAGCGGGCGCCGAGAAAGAAGGCCACGGAGATTCTTTCAACTCCCGCCGGCGGCGCGATGACCCGGTGAAATGTGGCTCGCAGGTAGCCATCCGATGCCAACTCGAGCAACTCACCGATGTTTACGACGAACGTACCGGGCCGCGGTTTGACGTCTATCCAACCGTCGGCCGTCTCGACCTGCAGGCCGCCCTGTGTGTCCTGGAGCAGTAGGGTGAGAAGGCCCGCATCCTTGTGAGCGCCCACTCCCTGCTCGCTATCGGTGGTATCGCGTCCCGGGTAGCGGATGAGTTTCGCCAGGTGGTGCGGCTCGTCGCGATATAGGGGTTCGAGCGCATCCTCCGACTGTCCAAGTGACAAGGCAAACGCACGCAACAGTCGTGACAGCACCTCTATTGCAGCACCCTGCCAGCGCAGGACGGCTGGGCGTAACACTGGCAGGGCCGCCGGCCATTGATTCGGGCCTTGCAGTCGCGCCCAGGCAGGGCCACCGGGCTCTCTTGGGAGTGCGCTTCGTTCCGCGCCAATATCAATCTGCTCACGCCAGTCGGGAGCCCCACGCGTACGCTCCCAGGCAACCCTGTTATAGCCGCGAAAATGCGGCGAGTTCACCATCTCGATGGCGAGCTTGTCGGCCTCGGGGAGGGCAAAAAATCGGCGCGACAACTCGATGAGCTCGCGCAGCAGGTCCGGCTCGACGCCGTGACCGCTGAGGTAGAAGAAGCCGATGTCCCGGGCTGCCGCGCGCAACTCAGCCAGAAACGCCGTCCGTTGGGCGGCATCGGCATCGAACCGGCGCAGGTCCAGCAGCGGAATTGGATTATCGGACGGCGCGGAGGTCATGGTGCCGGCGATGTTACGCCACTTGGCGCCGAACCCTCTATTCCCCAATGGTATGGGGACCTGCCTTTATAATAAACGGACGGGGAGCAGAGAGGGGGGAGTATGCGAAATTACGAACGCCTGGTTGCCGCTCGCGATCTGTTACTGCGCCTGAGAGAAGACCTGGCCGCCGCCGGCCGTGAGTTTCAATGGCCCCGTTTTGAGGAATTCAACTGGGGGCGCGATTATTTCGATGTCATTGCGCGAGACAATGAATCCCCCGCACTGCGTGTGGTGAGCGGAACGGGCGCCGAGGAATCTCTCACATTCGCACAGTTGGCGCGCCGCTCCGCGCAGGTCGCCAACTTCCTGTCAACGCACGGAGTAGGGGCGGGTGACCGGATTCTCATCATGCTCGCGAATGTCGTTCCGCTGTGGGAAACGATGTTGGCAGCCATCAAACTGGGTGCGGTGATCATCCCCGCGACGACGCTTCTCGAGCGTACGGAGCTGCGCGATCGACTCGAGCGGGGCAGCGTCAAGGTCGTCGTGACGACTTCGAATCTCGTCGATCGGTTCGACGGGCTCGGTACGGTAGTGGTGCGCGTCGCTGTTGGCGAACCCAAAGACGGGTGGCTTCCATACGAAGATTCTTACACGGCGCACGAGCACTTCGAAGCAATCGCACCCACACGTGCCGATGACCTGTTGCTTCTTTATTTCACATCCGGTACCACGGCCCAGCCGAAGTTGGTGGCTCACACACACGCGAGCTATCCGGTCGGGCATCTGTCGACGATGTACTGGCTGGGCCTGCGGCCCGGGGATGTTCATTTGAATCTCAGCTCTCCCGGTTGGGCCAAACACGCCTGGTCGTCTTTCTTTGCACCCTGGAATGCGCAGGCCTGCGTGCTGAGTCTGAACTACGATAGGTTCGATGCCCGCGCGGTTCTCGATCAAATGTCTCGCTGTGGGGTGACCACGTTCTGCGCGCCACCCACGGTATGGCGCCTCCTGATTCAACAAAACCTGGCGAGCTGGCGCATGACTGTCAGAGAGGCCACCAGCGCCGGCGAGCCCTTGAATCCGGAAGTGATCGAGCGTGTGCGGGCCGCCTGGGGTATCACTGTGCGCGATGGATTTGGCCAGACGGAGACCACCGCCCAGATCGGCAATCCACCCGGACTGCGGATCAAGCCTGGCTCGATGGGCAGGCCGTTGCCCGGCTGCCCGATCGTACTCGTGGATCTTCAGGGGAAAGTCGCGGACGAGGGCGAGGTCTGTGTCGATCTGGGACAACAGCCCCTCGCCTTGATGCAGGGGTACTTCGACGATCCTGAGCGCAATTCGGAAGCGATGGCGGATGGCTATTACCATACGGGTGATATCGCTTCCCGCGACGCCGAGGGCTATCTGACCTACGTCGGTCGTATGGACGACGTGTTCAAGTCGTCGGGCTACCGGATCAGCCCCTTCGAGCTCGAAAGCGTGTTGATCGAGCACGCCGCGGTTTCCGAGGCAGCCATCGTGCCGGCCCCGGATCCCGTCCGACTCTGTGTCCCAAAGGCCTTCGTCGAGTTGACCGCGGGCGCTACACCGGACTCGCAGACGGCGCTGTCGATCTTTCGGCACATCCGGACGCGCCTGTCGCCTTACAAACGCATTCGCCGCCTCGAGTTTGCGCCGCTGCCGAAGACGATATCCGGAAAAATCCGTCGCGTGGAATTGCGCCAGGCCGAAATCAGCCGTCCCCCGGACCCGCCGCGCAATGAATTAGAATTCTGGGAAGAGGACTTTCCCGACCTTTAAAGACTGATCGTGGCGACGGCATGACCGCCGTCCGGTCACCGCTGAGCTTATTACTGCCCTAATATCGCGTCCCTACCAATACAGGACTACGTCCATGATCAGAGCCGCTTTCCTCCTTTCGATTCTCGTCATGTTGCTGCCGTTTACGGCCAGCGCGGAGTTTAAAAAGAGCGCGCCGACGGTGCTCATTACTGGAGCCAACCGTGGCATAGGCCTCGAGCTCGCGAAGCAGTACGCCGAAAAAGGCTGGAACGTCATCGCCACATCGCGTCACCCCGCCGGGGATGCGGCGCTCGCCGCGCTTGGTGAGTTGGCGGCCAAACATCCGCAGGTAGCTCTCGAGAAGGTAGATGTTTCGGACACGGCGACCGCTCGGGCTGTCGCGGAAAAATATCGCGAGCAGCCGATCGATGTCCTGATCAACAATGCCGCCAACGTCGAGCCGACTTTTGCGGCGGATATGGCGGCGGCTTCCACTCCGTTCGAGAAGCTCGATTTCGACGCTGCCAGGCGTGACTTCGATGTGAACACCCTGGGCGCGATGCGCGTGACGCAGGCGTTCATGCCCAACGTGGAGCATTCCAAACAGAAGAAGGTTATTTCCGTGACCTCGATCGCCGGCTCGTTCGCCAATGCGCTGCCGGGCGGAATTGGTATGAACTACGGCGCGAGCAAGGCCGCCCTGAACAAATACATGACCCTACTGGCGGTCCAGAAGAAGCAGCAGGGTGTGATCGTCGCCTTGGTAGAGCCCATTTTTGTAGCGAGTAAGTCGGACCTCGCCAATATGAAGGGCGCCGCGCCGGTCGATCAGGAAGTCGGCAAGCTCGTCAAGGTGATCGACGAGATGACGATGGAGGGAACTGGGAAGATCAGGAACTTCAGCACCGGCAAGATCGATGGGTTTTGAGCGGAGCCTGCTCTCGCCGCGCCGCGCTGGCAGAAGTTGAATCACGCCCGGGGGAGTCAGATGGCCTTGCCTTCATTCGCACCACGCTGGTCCGTCGTTGCCGCCGTCATGGGCACCCTTGCCCTGTGCAACACGTCGTCGGTGCTGGCCAAAGACATCGTCATTCATGCGGGGCACCTCATTGACGGCGTGTCGAAGTCACCGCGCGAGCACGTCTCCATCCTCATCCACGATGACCGTATTACCGGCGTGCAGGACGGATTCGTCACGCCCGCCGGCGCGGATGTCGTCGATCTCTCGGCTGCCACCGTTTTGCCGGGGCTGATCGATTGTCATGACCACGTGACCATGCAAGCGGATGGAGGAAACACAGTTGCCGAATCGGTGACATCGAGCGCGCTCGACGATGAGTTGAAGGCAACCCTGTACGCTCGTCGGACTCTGGACGCCGGTTTCACCAGCATTCGCAATGTGGCCGCCTTCGGCGGTACCGACGTCGCCCTGAAGCGAGCCATTAACAAGGGCTTCGTTGTCGGACCTCGTATGTGGGTGTCAGGCGAGGCCATCAGCCCTACGGGCGGTCATGGAGATCTGAGCAACGGGCTCGACCCTGATCTTACGCACCCTCATTGGGGAGACGCGTTGGTTGACAGTCCGTTTGATGCCCGTAAGGCGGTGCGACTGTTACGCAAGAACGGCGCGGATCTGATCAAGATCATGCCCAGCGGCGGGGTGCTCAGCATCGGGGACAATCCCGAAGAACAACTCATGGAGGACGATGAAATCGCTGCAGTGGTACAGGAGGCCCACGCGCTTGGGATGAAGGTGGCCGCGCACGCCCATGGGAAGAAAGCGATCGACAGCGCCGTGCGACTGGGTGTCGACTCCATCGAGCACGGGTCGTTCGCCGATGCGCAGTCCTACGCGCTCATGAAGGCGCACGGCACCTACCTGGTGCCTACACTGTTAGTTGCGGCAACGGTGTCCGAATTGGCGCGTACTCACCCTGAGCAACTGCCCCCGTCTTCCGCCGCCAAGGCATTGCAGGTCGCCCCACGGACGCTGCAGAACCTCCACGGCGCCTACCTGGCGGGTGTGAAGATTGCGTTTGGAACGGACGAAAGTTTTGCTCCACACGGACAGAACGCACGCGAATTTGCATTGATGGTGAAGGCCGGCATGTCGCCGATGGATGCCATCATCGCTGCCACCGGCAGTGCCGCCGACCTCATCGGGGCAACGGAGAACATCGGCTCCGTGCGGCCTGGCCGCTACGCGGACATTGTCGCCGTCTCTGGCGATCCCCTTAGCGACATTACCGAGCTGGAGCGCGTAAAGTTCGTCATGAAGGGGGGCGAGATCTATAAGTCCAATGGCGAGCTGCTCCCGCCCAAACCATAAGCAGGAGACCGCTTGATGCTATTTTCTAAACCTTTCGGACGCTGCCTGTTGACGTCGGTAGCGTTGGGGCTGTCTGCGCTCGCAGGGCCGGCGTCCGCAGAGCAACCGGCGACCACGCTGGCGACGCTTCTGGATAAAGCACAGATCCAGGACATGCTCGTCGACTACTACGGAAAACTCGGCGCCGGTAACCACGACTTTGGCGCTTTTTATGTCGAGGACGGTGTCATCGACGTGAACGGCCTCACAGCTCAGGGGCAGAAACCCATTGAGGAGTTGTATAAGAAAATTGGGCAAGGATCGCCGCCCCACAAGGGTGCATTCCGCATGCTGCTGACGAATCCCAAAATTGTCGTGAACGGCGAGTCCGCCACGGCGGATGTCATATGGACCGGAGTCAACTCAGAGACGCCGAGCGCGACTCCGCAGTTCATCGAGCAGGGTCGCGAGCATGATGAGCTCGTCAAACGCAACGGCCACTGGTACTTCAAGCTTCGAGTCATCACGAGCGACGGCGGACTCCCGCCGATGTTCGAGAAGACGTACAAGAAGAGGTAACGCGGCGGGGCATGTGGTGCAACAGAATCGTCGTTGCCATATGGTAGGGCTTCAGGTGGCGGCCGCGGGCGGATTCACGCCCGCGCCCGCATCCTCTCGAGCGAGACCGCCGACGCCTTGGCGAGCATGTTCAGCCCAAAGCCCGGTGCCACGCGGCTCAGGAGCTTGAGCACATTACTCAGGCCCGGCCGAATTTCGAGCACGTCTTTTTCGAGGCCGCGCAGGGCTGCCTTTGTCATCTTGACGACGTCCATGCCGGACATGCCGCCCAGATCTGTTTCGTCGAAGTCGCCTCTGAACAGCGGCGTTTCGGTCCCCGGGGGCGCGAGCTCAAAAATTTCGACGTTCGTTCCGCGCATCTGAACACGCAATGCCTGTGTGAAGGCATGTAACCCGGCCTTGGTGGCGGAGTAGATCGGGGACAGCGGAAAAGGCACGAATGCCAGTCCCGAGGACACGTTGATAATGGCCGGCGCCGCCTGCTTTTTCAGATGAGGCAGAAACAGCTTCACCATCCGGATGGGGCCGTTCAAGTTGATGTCGATCTCCCGCGTCAGATTGCTGAGATCGGCGGCGCCATCATGCAGGTTTATTTTCCGCATGATGCCGGCGTTGTTGATTAGCACGTTGAGCGCTGGGAACTCCCGCGTCACCTTCTCGAAGAGCGCGGCGATCGCGGCCGGATCGCTCACGTCGCTTTGGATGCACGTGACACCGCCGAGTGTCGCCCTGGCCTGAGTCAGTTTCTCCAGATCGCGCCCTGTGATGATGACAGTGTTGTCGCGATGGAGTTGTCGCGTCAGCTCCAGGCCAATGCCGCTGGTGCCACCCGTAATCAGGATCGTGTTGCCGGATAGTTTCATGCGATCTTTTATAGGGCATATACTTTCCTTTGGAAAGAAGGCACCCGAAAGAATCATACTTACCAAAAGGAGAGTGTGAGATGCCCCGATTTGGACCGCCCACCCAGGAGCAGATCGACAAGACCCGCGCGCTCTATGCCCAGCAACCCTTGCCTGCCGGCTGTGAGCCCGATCCACGCGTGGAGACGCTCGTCATAGACCTGATTGGACGGGTCGCCGATAAGTGGACCATGCTCGTGTTGGAAGTTCTGGTCGAGCACGGCGAGTCGCGCTTCACGCGACTGGCGGAGTTGGTGACCGGAGTAAGCCAGAAGATGCTCACACAGACTCTCCGGCGTATGGAGCGTGACGGTCTTCTGACACGTAAGGTGCACCCCGTCGTTCCACCGAAGGTGGAATACAAGGTAACCGATCTCGGCCTCACCCTCAGTGCCGCATTCTGCGGTGTTTGGGTGTGGGCGGCGGAAAACCTGCGCGGCGTTGAAGCGGCACGTAGTGAGTTCGACAAAAAGGCCAGCGCGCCGGCTCTATAAGGTCAGAGCCCTCTCTGGCATCGGCATCAGAGCTTTGAGCCCCCATCGACATGCACTGTGTCGCCCGTGATCCAACGCGCAGCGTCGGAGGCCAGAAAGGCAACCACGCCACCGATGTCGTCCGGTTGCGCGATACGCTTCAGCGCTTGCATGTTCAGGATGTACTCGCGGCCCGCGTCGGACTTCGTGAAGCTAGACATGTCAGTTTGAACGACGCCCGGTGCGACGGCGTTGACACGAATGCCACGCTCACCGAGTAGCGCGGCAAAGTGCGTTACGAGCGTATCCACCGCACCTTTGGTTGCGGCATAAGCCGGAAGCGTGCCAACCGAGGCACGCGCGGCTAACGAGGAAACGAACACAATGCTGCTTCCCGAGACCAGGGCCGGCAACAGCTGTTGCACGAGGAAGAACGGCGCCCGTACGTTGACGGCAAACAGGTTGTCAAAGTCCTCTATCGTCGTGGCCTCGATGGTAGCCGACTTCGCTACGCCCGCGTTGGCGACCAGGATGTCCAGCCGCTCACCAACAATCTCGCGCACGCGCTTCGCCAGGTCATGCGGACCGTTCGATAAACGCAGATCAGCGCCTATCTTGTCCGCGCTGCCGCCAGCCTTGCGGATTTCCTGGACGACGGCTTCAGCCTCCTGCTCGCCGCGGCTGTAGTGAATCAGGACTCGCGCTCCCGCTTGGGCCAGCGCCAGGGCGCTCGAGCGGCCGATTCCACGTGATGCGCCGGTGACCAGGGCCGTTTTTCCTGCGAGAGTCGCCATGATGAGATCCTGCCTTGATGCTTGATAGGTGCCCGCTGCTGGGTTGGAGTGCATCTCAAGCCGGCCCGAAAGTCTTGAAAAATACTCTCGAGTCGGCGGCAGGTATGGGGTCGAGGTGGGCGTCAGTACCCGCGCGACACGGAAATCAGCCCCACCAGGGGGCGTCCGGCACGGAATGCCGCCACGTTCTGCATCGCTGCGGGCGCCGCCGATTCGGGATCGGTAGTCGCTGCCACATGGGGAAGCACCGTGACCTGCGGATGTGACCAGAACGGATGATCCGCGGGCAATGGCTCGTTGTGGAAAACGTCCAACACGGCGTGGCTCAGATGGCGCTTCTGCAGCGCTGCCAGCAGATCCTCGTCTTGCAGGTGACCGCCGCGTCCGAAATTGATGAGTGTGGCGCCGGCTGGCAGGCGGTTGAATAAATCCGCGTTCAGAATGCCCGTGGTCGCGTCCGTCAGGGGTAAAAGATTGATGAGGATCTGTGTTTCGGCCAGAACTTGCTCCAGACCGTCCGCGCCCCAGAAGTAGGCGACGCCAGTGTCGGTCCGCGGGCGCTGACCCCACGCGCAGACAGGGAACCCCAGGGCCGCCAGGCCTTGCGCGACCGGCTCGCCCATTTTGCCAAAGCCCAGCACACCCACTTTACGATGTGCCGCTATGGGTTGAGGTTGCTGTCGCCACGTGCGACTTGCCTGTTGCAGCAGGTACGCGGGGAATTGTCGATGTAGGTACAGCACGGCGGCGATGGCGCCTTCGGCCATTGATTGCGCCATCGCGGGGTCGACGAGTCGCGCCAGTGTGATGTTCTGCGGCAGGGCCGGATCGCCCAACAGGCCGTCCACGCCGGCCCACAGACTCTGCACAAAGCGCAGGTTGGGGTAGGTCGCCAGCTGTCCCCAGGGCGGATTTGCCGCGAGGGCCACGTCTACTGCACTTTTATCGGTCACCTGGGGAGCCAACACGAGCGTCTCTCCCATCGGCAGATGCGACGCGAGTCGCGCCCTCCAGGTCTCGTATGCCGCTTCGGAAAAATCGCCGATCAACACAATACTCATCGTTCAGCCTGTTCAGTAGACGCTCGCCCCCTATATTAGCCTGGCGCTTCATCTCGCGGGGGATCGAGTGCCGCCGCTTGCTGTAGTGACACCAACACAGCCATCGCGGCCGACGCCTGCTCGTGCGGCACGAAGATGTGATCGTGGTAAGCACCAGCCACCACATTGCAGCTGATGCCAACATCGGCGAGCGCCCGCGAAAACGCAGCAGTCAGCCCCACCGCATGAAGATCCGAGTGGACGGTCAGCGTGATCCACGCGGCCCGGAAGAGAATCGCCGTGCCGAGCTGTTCAGCTACCCCCAGTGGCACCACCAGCGAGAGACCTTCAGGCTCGCGGATCGCCGCGACTACATCCTCCCAAGCCGGCTTGTGCTCCCCAGCGACGCTGATAAACGCAAAGACCCCGTTATTGAGCCTCGGACTCATGGACGCAATGAGGGTCTTCAGGTCAGATACGGGGGCAGGGGGTATCGATGTCGTCATGTGCGAGAAATAGACCGTTCTGACCCCGAGAGCAACTATCGCAACGCCGGAGTGCGCTATTCGACCCCATCCTATATCCTCCGCGCGTCTACAACGGGTGCGAACAATGAGAATATCCCGAAAGCTACCCACTGAGACCCGTATGCTCGCCGCCGCCGGGGCAGTACTCCTGGTGCTAACACTCGGTAGCCAACCCGCACCCGCACGCTCCGAAGCCGCGCCCGCCCAGGCGCGTCATATCAACTCCGAACGTCTCCAGGGCACACTCGAGAAGTTGAGTGAGTTCGGCCGCAATCCCGAAGGTGGTGTCACCCGCCTCGGTTTTTCCCAGGCTGAGCTCGACGCACGCGCCTACGTCATGGATCTCATGAAAGAGGCGGCGCTCGAGGTTCGCGTCGATCCGGCGGGGAATATTTTCGGCCGGCGCGCCGGCTCCGCAAAGCTACCGATCCTGCTGTTCGGATCGCACATCGACTCGGTACCGAAAGGGGGCGCTTTCGACGGGTCCGTAGGCACCTTGGGTGCCATCGAGGTTATCCGCGCTCTGAACGACGGACATGTCAAAACCCGTCATCCGCTCGAAGTCGTCGTCTGGACCAACGAGGAGGGACCCCACTTTGGAGTGAGTGCCCTGGGTTCCGGAGTGGCAGCGGGCTCCCTGGGGCCTGAGATTCTCGATCGGAAGGGTGAGGATGGACTCACGCTCGCCGACTGGCTGCGACGCTACGGACAAGATCCGGCACACCTGGCCGATGCTCGCATTGCACGTGGCTCGTTAGCCGCCGTGATCGAGTTGCACATCGAGCAGGGCCCCAATCTCTATGAGACAAAAGTGCAGATCGGCATCGTGCAGGGGATCGTGGGTTTGAAGCGCTGGAAGTGCGTGGCGACGGGTGTTGCCAATCACGCTGGCACGACTCCCATGAATCGCCGCAAGGACGCTCTTGCCGCCGCAGCCCGCGATCTGTTGGTGGTCCGCGAAGTCGTACGGGCGGAATCGGGCCGCCAGGTCGGTACTGTCGGCTACATGAAAGCGGAGCCTGGGGCCGCCAATGTCATTCCGGGGCGGGTGGAATTTCCTGTCGAGCTGCGCGATCTCGACGCTGCGAAGATCGAGCGCATGTGGGAACTCATTCAGCAACGGTTCGCTAAGACGGATACCGAGGAGGGCGTTGAGACTCAATGTGTCGTGATCAACGACATCGCGCCCGCGCTGAGTGATCCATCGGTGCAGAACGCCATTCGGGAAGCCGCGCACACCGCCGGCCTGTCGACTGCCGACCTGCCCAGCGGCGCAGTTCACGACGCCGGCGAGATCTCCAGGATCGCGCCGATGGGCATGATATTCGTGCCGAGCCGTGACGGCATCAGTCATGCCCCCCAGGAATTCTCATCGTGGGACGACATAGCCAACGGTACCGAAGTCCTTTACCGCACCATTTTGCGGCTCGACCAAAGCAAGGCGGCGCGGCCTTGAGCAAATCGCCGCCGCCCTGCCACGAGGACTCCCGCGAAAAACGTCAGATCCAACCAATCGAGCGCGCCACCGCCGTGGCTGGGTGCAGTCACGGTCAGTGAGCCTGAAGCCGCAGCTGTGTTGCTGGCTTGCTGCGCGGACGTGAGCGCACTGGCGGCGATCGTATTCGTGTAAGTGCCGGCTGTGCCACTCGAGACGCTCACGGTAATCGTACAACTTCCACTGGCAGGGATCGTTCCGCTCGCCAGCGCCGCCGAACCGGTGGCGGACGACACGGAGCCGTTGCACGTGTTGGTTGCGGCGGGAGACGTCGCTACGCTCAGCCCGCTCGGCAGTGCATCCGTCAGTGCGACCTGGGTGAGAGGATAGGCGTTTGAGTTGCTCAGACTGATCGTGAGCGTCGAATTGGAGTTGGTGCTGACACTGGCCGGCGCAAAGGTCTCGGTAATTGTCGGTGCAACCGGTGCCGTAACGCTCAGTGTGGCGGTCGCAGTTGCGGTGTTGCCACCTGCCGGTCCCGTCGTGAGCGCGTTCGCTGCGATGTTGCTCGTGTAACTACCCGTCGCGGTGCTCGAGACCGGAACAGTGACCGTGCAAGTACCCTTGGCAGGGATTATCGCTCCGGTGAGAGCGATGCTGGTGCCGCTCGCGACCAGGGAGACCGTGGCACCTGTGCAAGTCGTGGCGCCTTTTCCTGCGACGCTCAACGAACTCGGCAGCGTATCGATAAAATCCGACTGCGTTAGAGCAAACCCATTCGAGTTGCTCAAGGTTATCGTCAACGTGGATGCGACAGATGGTCCTGCTGTGGCGGGCACAAATGCCTCGGTTACGGTCGGTGCAACCGGAGTGAACGAGACCGCGCTCGTGCACGCATTATTCCCCGCAGTCGTCGGCGCGGTGCTCGTAGCGCTTGTAGCGCCTACTGTGATGGTCGCGGCGTCGGTGGCCCCTTGCGAGTCGGTGACGGTAAGCGTCAGGGTGCCCGAACCTGTAACGCTAGCCTGTGAACTGTTGGCACCGGACGTGATGGTGAGGCCGCCGCTGGCGGTCCACGCATAAGACGCAATCGTGCGATTGCAAGCGGCGGCGCTGCCGCTCCCATTGAATACGACTGCGCTGACCGCGGTATAGGTGGCTGGAAAAGCGACGGCCGCGATGGGTTTGAGCGCCGCGTTGACCGCGCTCAGAGCGTTGGCCATGCCGGTTCCACATTCTCCCGAGGACGGGCAGGAGCATTCTTCGGTTCCCGCCACGGACGCCGGGCATACCGGCAGAGCATTGGTGTTGGCCGGGAAGGGCGTGGCGCTCGATTCCAGGCGCGCCACCAACTGCTTCGGCGTCAGATTCCCGTTGACGGCGCGCATGAGGCCTGCGATGCCCGACACGATGGGGGCCGAGAAGCTGGTGCCCAGGTTGGTGTTAGTCTGATTGGTGTAGCTATTCTGGCCGGGCGACGTTTTCCCGAGATTCGTGGTGGTATCGATCGAGCGCAGGCACGCGCCGCCGGTGTTGACGCAGTTGCCGGCGGGCGCCGAAATACCGACTTCCGGGCCGAAGCTGCTGTATCCCACCTTGGTGCCGACGTTACGGAGTCCGGCTATCGCGATCACGCCTGGTACTAACACGCTGCAGTTGGCGGGTGCCCCTACAGCGGTACTGGCGTTACCGGCAGAGACCACGACCAGGGCGCCCATGCCCGTCACAGCCTTCAGTGCGATCTGATAGGCGCTGATGCAAGCACCGGTCCCCCCCAGGCTGAGATTGATGATATTGGCGGGGTAGGGGTTGTTGGGCACCGGCGTCGCCGCCGTGGACACCGACATTCCGGCGGCCCATTCGATGCCGGCGATGATGTCCGAGTCGTAACCGCCGCACTTGCCGAGGGCCCTGACCGGCAGGATCCAGGAGCCCCAGGTCATGCCGGCGACGCCGACGCTGTTGTTTGTGATGGCGCCGAGAATTCCGACCACCCGGGTGCCATGCCAGGAACTGTCAGCGGTGGGGCAGCTACTGCTCGGAAACAGTGCGTTCTGCTGATCCGTGGCGGAGATCCAGTCACCCGGGTCGGTTGGATCCGGATCCCAGCCGTCGCCGTCGTTCGCGACCAGGTACGTTCCCAATTGCGCGCCACTCGAACGATTTTCATCCCCGCTCACAAAATCGTAACCGGGTAGCAATCTGCCGCCCGTGCCAAGGCCGGCGCGCAGCAGATCGGGGTGATCGAAGCGCACGCCAGTGTCCACGTCGGCGATGACCGTTCCAGTATCCCCCGTGGTAATCGCCCAAGCCGACACCGCATCGGTCGCCGCCAGGTCAGTCGTCGCACTGCTGGGCGTCTGCATGTACCACTGTCCGGTCGCGCCCGACGTAGCCACAAACAGCGGGTCGTTGGGTAGCGACGCGGGATAACGGCGTTCGTCGATGTCGGCGAACTCGACGGCGGGGTCGGCCCGCAGCGCGCTCAGCGCGGACTCAACATCAGCTCCATACAGTGTCTGTTGAAGCAGAATGACATGCATGCTCGGGGTGAGCTGCCGGGACTTCTTCATAGAAAGTCCAGCACGCGACGCGAGGCCCGAGACGTCGGCGACCGACGTTTGTGCCTGCACTATCGTCACGCTCTGCGCCCGATCATGGGGCTTGAATGTCTGCACCACCGAGTTGTTTGCGGTGGCGCGAAACCCCACGATCACCCGGTGCATTTCCGGGCCGATGCTCACCGGGTAGGTGCTGACAGGGTTGTATTCGGCGGCTGTTGCGGCAACGGTTGCGCCCAGCCCCAATACGATGAGTAGCCCGAAAATGCGCTGCATGTTGAATCCGATGGGGAATGACTGTGCCCGCAGTCCGGTACTGCTGCCTTATGTTATTGCGGAAATGCAACGGATCACATCGGATTCCGTCGCTTTCGCCAACGCATTCACATTCCTTGGCGACGCTTTACCATTATTTACGGCCTTACGATTGTTTACCTTCGGCGGGCTACTCTTGCCTCGGCGCTGTGGATAATGTTCCGCACGCCTTCTTCCGGAGTAAACAATGAAGATTCACCGCGTCTCGATCCGGCCCCGTATCCTGGCCGCCGCTCTGCTGCTGGCATACCCGCTAGCGAGCCTCGCAGCCGCTCCACCCGGCCCGGATGGCGGTCACGACGGTCGCTGCGGGGGCCCTGACATGCACGCCTTTCGCGGGCCGCCGCCAGGCCCCGAGTTCGGCCCTCCCGGGGTTGGCTTCGGGGCTCCGCCGCCCTTCCTTGCCGGCCTGCATCTCACCGACGACCAGCAGGACAAGGTATTCGCCATTCTCTACGCGGCAGCGCCAGCGATGCGTGAGCAGTCAAAGGCGCTTCGCAAGGCGCACGAGGCGCTTCGTGATCTCAACGAGTCGCCACAATACGACGAGAATCGCGTGAAAGGCTTGGCCGATAGCGCCGCGAAAGCTGACAGTGAGTTGACCGTACTGCGGGTCCGCACGGAGCACGAGATTCTCGCGTTGCTGACAGCGGAGCAACGCAAGCAAATCGAGGAGCACCGCCATGAAATGGGACCTCGCGATCACGGCGGGCCGCCGCCCCGTTGATCTTCTATCGGTCGTCGCGTCGCTTCGCTACGACATGGTTCGTCGCGGCATTCCGCGGCCACGGCAGCAGGATTTCGACACACAATCCCCCCGCGGGTCGGTTGTCCGCGCGGATCGAGCCGCTGTGCGCTTCGACGCAGCGGCGCGCTATGGCAAGTCCGAGGCCATAGCCATCTGAGCCGACGGTATTGACGCCGCGGGCGAACGGTGTGAAGAGATGCGGTAACTCGTCAGGCGGAATTCCGCGCCCCTCGTCGAGGACCCGTACGATGTACCGTCGTCGAACGGCGTCACTCGTCGTCTCGATCCAGATACTGCGGCTTTCGGGAGCATGCTTGAGTGAATTCCGGAGCACGTTTTCGATAGCGCTGTGCAGAAGCTCGGGCCGCCCCTGTAGGGTGACGGAGCCGCTTTCGTCCCAGATCACCTGGCGGCCCTGTGTCTGCGCCTCGAAGTTTGTGTCGCGGACAACTTCCGCGACCAGGTCGTGCATGTCGATTTCTTCTTCCACACCGACGAGCTCGCCGGCTTCGAGACGCGACAGCGTCAACAACTCACCTACCAGCCGGTCGATGCGGGCGGTCTCGTCCTCGATTCGAGTAATCATGTCCGTGGGTTGTTCCGGCTTCTGACGCAAGATTCCTACCGCGGCCTGTAACCGCGCGAGCGGTGATCGCAATTCATGCGACACGTCGTGCAACAGTCGACGTTGACCCTCCATCGATACTTGCAAACGGGAAGCCATTCTGTCGAAGTCGCGCCCGAGATCGGCGAGCTCGTCGTTGCGTGCTCCGATTTGTCCGGCAATCCTGCGATTCAGGTCTCCGCCGGCGGCGGCTTCGAACGCTCCGCGCAGGCTGCGTATCGGCTTTGCTACATACCACGCGAGTAGCAACGCGGTGACGATACTCGCTGCGAGAGTGGCAGCGACCGCCATGGGAGGCGGCATATTACGTGGCCAGTATCGCGGCGCGGGGGGGCGGGGTGGCGGGCCTCCTGGGGGTCGTCCTGGAGGATGACTCAACACATCGCGGCCCTGTGCGTCGATAGCGAATATCGGAGGCGGCCCGGGCTCGTGCTCGGCCCGGCTTCCCATGCCGCGGGGGTCCGTCAGCCAGAAGAGACTTCCGACGGCGATGATCCCGACCAACTGTGCCAGCCAGACGAACGCGAAGAACTTCCAGAACAGCCTGCCCACACTATTCCTTCAAGAGTTGGTAGCCCTGGCGGTGCACGGCCTGGATCCGCGAGCGGCCGTCGGCTAGCAGGCCTAGTTTGCGGCGGACACTACTCACGTGTACGTCGATACTCCGGTCGTGCCGGGTCAGTGGACGGCCCAGAGCATGTTCTGAGAGGTCGCCCTTGCTGACAGGGCGCCCCGCGTGCCGCAACAGTAACTCGAGCACGCTGAATTCCGTGCTGGTCAACACCAGCGGCTCTCCGACCCATTCCGCGCGACGTTGCTCGGGCCACATCGTCAGGGCGCCGCAGCTGAGTGATCCAGCCGTCCGGCCGGGGGCCGATCCGGGTGTTGTCCGACGCAGAATCGCGCGAACCCGAGCGGCTAATTCCCTCGGTGTACACGGCTTCGTGACGTAGTCGTCGGCCCCGAGCTCGAGCCCCGTAACCCGGTCAGCATCGTCTCCCCGCGCCGTCAGCATGAGCACGGGCAGGGTGCTCTCGCGTCGAATGGCCCGAAGAACGTCCAAGCCGTTCAATCGCGGCATCATCACGTCGAGTATCACGATCGCGTAGTTACCGGACAGGGCCTCTGCGGTACCCGCTACTCCATCTCGCGCGCTCGCCACCGAAAAGCCGTCCCGCGTCAGATACTCGCTCAACAGCGCAACCAGTTGAGAGTCGTCATCGATCAACAGTATGCGTGTCATGCGCGGGGTCCACGGAACTCGTAACCGCACGGGTCGCGGCAGCCTGTTATACCGGATAACAAGGGGTTGGCAATGTTTCGGCCAATCAAGGGCAGCGGGGTAGGGTGTTGCGGTAAAGTTAGGTAAATTGTCGTGAAGGACTGGTGTCGGAGTGTCGCGGACTGGCGTTTCAGAGCACCTCTCGGATGCCCGCCGCGACGGGTACCGCCAGGGGCTGTTTCTCGTCGCTCACGGGCCGGCCGTTCCCGTTGCCATTCCATCTTGGGGGCGAGGTGATCGAGCCTGTCGATTTCATCGAATCGCCGCCGAGCCAGCGTGTTGCGACGCGTCATCACGCTGAATAACGTGGAATTCCCAGCGCGGCGGCTCGCAATCGATTGACAAAGTACTCTCCAATAGACAACCGTGTGGGCGGATTCTCCACCCCTGACGAAGAGCTGCCGATTGGCCAGAGATTCAGCGAATCCACCGCTGCGGCGCCGGACGGGTGCGCGCAGCGCTGACACGGCGCATGCGCCGAAGAAAGTGAAGTTCCCGAAGGCCCTGATGGCGCAGGCACCCGGAACGGTGGTGGAGCACCTGTCCGAAGGGCTGCTGATCGTCGATTCGACGGGCGAGTTCATTTATTGGAATCCCGCCGCGCTGCGAATGTACGGATTCGCCAGCTCGCAGGACGCCATCCGCAGCCTCGCGGACGCGCCGAAGTTGTTTGAGCTAACCACCCTGGAGGGCGTCGAGATAGCGCCGCAGGAGTGGCCGCTGGCGCGGGTGTTACGCGGCGAGAGCCTGTGCGACGTCGAGCTGATAATCAGGCGCTTCTCACCGGCATGGACCCGGGTATTCAGATACGCCGGCTCCCGCGTGCACTATGCGGGAGGCAGATCGCTTGGCTTCCTGACTGTCAACGATGTCACAGAACGGAAACAAACAGAGAAAGAGCTCGAGCGCGTCAGCCGGTTGAATGTCGCCCGTAGCCTCATCAACCAGGCGATCGTGCGTACAGTGGATCGCGACAGCCTGTTCCAGCAGGTGTGTCAGATACTGGTGGAGAAAGGCGCCTGCGCCATGGTCTGGATCGGCTGGCACTCGCCCAGGACGCAGCGGCTGATGCCGGTGGCGCGGTGGGGTGATGAGAGCGGCTACCTTGGCGGCGTGGAAATTTATGCCGACGACCGGCCTGGTGGCCGTGGGCCTAGTGGGTTGGCATTCCGACAAGGCAAGCCGTACGTCCGCAACGATGTTTGCGATGATCAGTCGGCCTTACCGTGGCGAGCCCAGTTCGAGCAGCTCGGCCTGCGCGCATCGGCGGCATTTCCGATCCGCCGCTCCGGAAAAGTGCGCGGAATCCTCACAGTCTATGCCCGCGAGGCCGGCTATTTTCGCGATAAGGAGGTCGCCCTGCTCGAAGAGGCGGCCGCCGATCTGTCGTTTGCGTTGGATCACTTCGCCAGCGAGGCCGCGCGCCGCCGTGCGCAGGTGCTCGTCGAGCGCGAGAGATCGTTTACGGATGCCATGATCGAAAGCCTGCCCGGCGTCCTCTATCTCTATGACGAGCACGGGCGTTTTCTGCGTTGGAATCGAAACTTCGTCGTGGCCACCGGCTATACCGACGAGGAAATCGCGCGAATGCATCCACTGGATTTCTTCATCGGCCAGGATCGGGAGCGCGTCGCCCGGGAGATCCAGGTGACCTTCGACCAGGGCGAGTCCTGTGTCGAGGCTGCCTTCATGGCCAAGGACGGCAGCGCGAAGGACTATTTTTTCACGGGCAAGCGCATTGCCTTTGGCGGCGGACCGTGTCTCATCGGCATGGGTGTCGATATCGCCGTGCGTAAGAATGCCGAGGCGGCTACTGAACAGTACGCGCGCCGCCTGCAGGCAACCTCCCATCGCCTGCTGACGGTGCAGGAAGCCGAGCGGCGCACTCTTGCCCGGGAGCTGCACGACGCTGTTGGCCAGGAGCTCACCGCGCTGAGTCTCAACCTTACGATCATCGACGATGCGCTACCGGACGTGACCCCGCCTAAAATCCGGGAACGCCTCGAAGACTCGCAGGGACTACTGGAAAAAACGACCTGCCACTTGCGCAACATCATGGTGGAGCTGCGACCCCCGGGCTTGGATGAGTTGGGTCTGCTGGCGGCACTGAAAGAGCATGTCGCCCAGGTGGCCCGGCGGTCCGAGGTCGAGATGAGCGTCGCCGGCACGGAGCCGCAGCCACGACTCGCACCGACGGACGAGATTGCCCTGTTCCGTATCGCGCAGGAGGCTCTCAACAACATCGTGAAGCACGCCCGGGCCAGCGAAACCCAGGTCTCGTTGCGGCAGAATGCCCACTGCGTTGTATTGAGCATCACGGACAATGGCGTAGGCTTCGATACGGCGCGCAAGCCGATCATGGGCGGATACGGCATGGGCACCACGACAATGCGCGAGCGGGCGGAGGCTATTGGCGGTAGGCTGCAGCTGCAATCGGCTCCGGGCGAGGGCACCCGGGTGACGGTTGAGTTGAATTGGCCGCCAGCGGCGTCAGAGACGCCACGGTAAGGATGGGGGCAGTCGATGCGTACGACGGTATTCGTGGCCGACGACCACGCCATCCTGCGGGATGGCCTGGCCACGCTGCTGGCGGCACAATCCGACATGGAAGTCGTTGGGACGGCTGGCAACGGTCGTGAAGCCGTCGCAGGGGTTTTGCGGCTGGCTCCCCGGGTTGCGATCATCGACATCTCGATGCCCGAACTCGATGGAATAGAGGCGGCCCGCCAGATCCTCGCCGGCAACCCGGAAGTGCATGTCATGATCCTCTCGATGCATGCCGGGGCCCAACATGTCTTCCACGCCCTGGAAGCGGGCGTGCGCGGCTACCTGCTGAAGGAATCGGCGAGCCGGGAAGTGATCGAAGCGGTACGGATCGTACAATCCGGCCGGCGCTATCTGAGTCCGCGAGTCGCCGAAATCGTCGCCCAGGGAGTGAGCGACCGTAGTGCAGTCAGCCCCTTGAGCAGTCTCAGCCAGCGTGAGCGCGAAATCCTCAAACTGGTCGCCGACGGCCATTCCAGTGCCCGGATCGGGGTCATGTTGCATCTTTCCCCGAAGACGGTGGATACCTATCGCAGCCGCATGATGCAGAAGCTCCACGTGTCGGATCTTGCGGGAGTTATCAAACTTGCCATTCAGCATGGGTTGACGTCGCTCGAATAGCGCTAACATCTAGAACTCCCTACAGGCGCGCCTCGCCGGGGAGGCTACAGTCGGGCGGTTGATTCACTTCCAGACGTATTTCATCCATGCGTAGTCCCGACGCGACCGTCACGCTCCTGGTCGTAGACGACCATGCCGGAGTCCGACAGACGGTCATGGCGCTCGTATCCACGGAGTTTCCGCAGTTCCGGCTGTTGGAGGCCGAATGCGCCGAGGACGCGCTGACCCTGTGCGGGATCGAGCAACCGGACCTGATCGTTCTCGACATAACGCTGCCCGGTATGGACGGATTCGAGGCGACCCGGCGCATCAAGGCGGCCTGGCCCGCGATCGTCATTGTGATGCATTCGAGCAGCGACATGCCCGTTTACCGGGACGCCTCCCTCGCGGCCGGCGCCGCGGCGTTCGTAGGCAAAGGCCGCAACTCCCGGACGCTGGTCCCGATCATTGCCGGCCTGCTGCCTGCTCAGACCGCACCCCCGAGCCGCTGAACTCGCCGCCTATTCAGCGGATATTCAGTCCTGGCGGGCGGCCTACTGCCCAGTCAAGATCTCCCTACATCATTAGTCCCGGACTCCCGGCTTTGCCGCCCGTCCCGTCGCCCTAGGATTCGCGCCCCGATCGGCCTTCATTGAAGGGTCGTTCAACGGAGCCGAATCGATGTCGAGCGCCCCCCTGCCTGACAATGAACGCGAGCGCCAACTGGCCCTCTACGAGTGTGACATTCTCGACACGCCTCGCGATCCGTTGTTCGACAGCATTACCACGCTGGCAGCCCAGGTTTGTGAGGCTCCGATTGCTCTGTTCAGCCTCATCGACCAGCAGCGGCAATGGTTCAAGTCCAATCATGGTCTGCCGGACATCCGGCAGACGTCGCGCGACATCGCCTTCTGCGCCCACACCATTCTGAGCGGGGAGATGTTGGAGATTCCGGACGTGCTCGATGACGCCCGTTTTTTTGACAATCCCCTCGTCGTATCGGACCCGAAGATCCGCTTTTACGCCGGAATCCCCCTGCGCGACGCCCGTGGGTTCGGGCTGGGCGCACTTTGTGTCAAAGACTATCGGCCCCGGCGCCTCTCGCCTTCCCAACGTCTCGCGCTCGAGAGCCTCTCGCGGCTGGCAATCTCGCTCCTCGAGCAACGTCGCGGCGAGCGCAGACTCCGGGTTTCGGAACAGCAGGCGTTGGAACGCGAGCATCGGCAAAAGCTGATTGCCGATCTGGGGCAACGGGCTCTGGCGGATCCTGACGCGGACGCGCTCATGCAGAATGCCGTCCGGTTGGTCAACGAGACGCTGGGCTTCGAATATTGTCGCGTGCTGGAGATCGCGCACGGCGGGCTGAGCCTGCTGTCCCGTGTGACCGTTGGATCGGCTCCGGATGGGGCCGACCCGGGTAGCCGTGTAGCGGCCCTGATATCCGGGCCCGAGGGACCCTACGGCCTGCTCGAAGTCCGTAGTGCCACGCCGGGTCGGGTGACTGCCGAAGTCACCAACTTCGTGCAGAGTGTCGCCAACATAGTCGGCACTGCGTTGGCGCGTCGCCGGGCCGATGAGCAACTCTCCTATGCAGCGCAATTCGACACCCTGACGGGCCTTCCCAACCGGCAGTTGTTTCGCGACCGCATTGCCCAGTCGATCTCCCGCGCCGTGCGCAAGAGCCGCCCGATCGCTGTCGTGGCGCTCAATCTCGATGGCTTCAAACTGGTCAACAACGGACACGGTCATGCCGCCGGCGACCGGATGCTGGTACAGGTCGCCGAGCGCTTGATCTCCTGTGTCAGCGCCTATGACAGCGTCAGCCGGCTGGGCGCGGACGAGTTCGCGATAGCCCTGTCCAACATCGAGCAGGTGGAGGAAGTGGCCCCGGTGGTGCAGCGGATGCTGCATACCCTCGCGCAACCGTTCGACCTCGACGATGGCGAGGCGTTTATTTCTGCGACCGCTGGCGTATCGATCTTCGATACCGACGGTGGCGATGCGCATACCCTGATCAAGAATGCCGAGCTGGCGATGCACCGGGCGCGGGAGAAGGGCCGTAGCTTCTACGAGTTTTTCGCACCTGAAATGAATCAGCGCGGCCTCGAGCGCATGCGGCTCGAGCGCGGCCTGCGGCGCGCGCTGGAGCGCAGGGAGTTCCTGCTTCATTACCAGCCGAAGATCTGCGCCGCCACGGGGAAAATCCGCGGTGCCGAGGCGTTGTTGCGTTGGCAACACCCGGAGCGCGGGCTGGTGCTGCCGGGCGAGTTCATACCGATTCTCGAGGAGACCGGGCTCATCGTACCCGTGGGCCTGTGGGTGCTGGAGACCGCCTGCGAGCAGATCCGTCGCTGGGCCCGGGCCGGCATCGACGTCGAGTCCATCAGCATCAATCTGTCGGCGCGCCAGTTCCAACAGTCGAACTTCGATGCCCACATTCGCAGGGTGATCGAGTGCTCCGGCATCTCGCCCGGCAAGATCGAGCTGGAGATCACCGAATCCATGCTGATGCACGATCCGGGTCAGGCGATTCAGACCCTGACGCGGCTGAAGCAACTCGGCGTGTCGCTGTCCGTCGATGATTTCGGCACGGGCTATTCGGGCCTGTCCTACTTACGGCAGTTGCCGCTCGATTCGCTCAAGATCGCGCGTAATTTCATCAGCGACATCACCCAGCATCCGGAGGATGCGACCATTGCGCTGGCCATCATCAATCTCGCCCATAACCTGGGCCTGCAGGTCGTTGCTGAAGGCGTTGAGACCGAGGCGCAGGCGCGGTTTCTAGCCGCGCATCGCTGCAACTTTCTGCAGGGTTTCTTCTTCTCGCTGCCGCTCGATGCGGACGCCTATGGCAGGTTGGAGGTCACGCGGGATCTGCCGCGGCTCCCGTGGGTCTCGCACGACGGGGCCCTGGTATTGCCGTTCCACAAGTAGCGACGTCGGCTACAATTCGGGGCCATGAGGGTTATTGGCCTGATGAGCGGCACGTCGATGGACGGAGTCGATGTCGCGGTCCTGGAAACGGATGGCGCCGATCGGGTCGTCTCCGGGCCCTGCCTGGGCGTTGCGTACCCAACCGGTCTGCGCGCCGCGCTGCTGCGTCTTGGACCCGATGATCCAGCGGTACCCCATCTCGAAAAAGAGGTGACCGATCTGCAGGCGCAGGCGGTGCGCGCCTTCTGCTCGGCGCAGAGGATCGAGCTCGCCACGCTCGATGGGATCGGGTTTCACGGCCAAACCATCCGACATGAGCCGCAACGGGGCCGGACCTGGCAGCTTGGAGATGGACAGCGGATGGCGACTGCCCTGGGGATCAGGGTCGTGAACAACTTTCGCCAGAATGACATGGATCACGGAGGTCAGGGCGCACCACTCGTGCCGGCGTATCACCGCGCGCTCGTTCGCTCACAACGGATTGCCGAACCGGTTGCTGTCCTGAATATCGGTGGTGTCTCCAATGTCACTCTCGTCGATGGCGACCTGCTGTTTGCCTGCGATTGTGGTCCCGGCAACGCCCTGATCGATGACTGGGTTAGTGCGCGTTGCGATGTTCCGTTTGACGACGGTGGTGAGATCGCCGCAGCAGGCTCGATCGACGAGCACGCTTTGACGGTTCTGCTGGAGAGCCCCTATTTCCAGCGAGTCGGTCCCAAGTCATTGGATCGGAACGCCTTCTCACTCGATGCAGTAGCGAATCTCTCCCCGCGGGACGGCGCTGCGACGTTGGCGGCATTTACGGCCGCTGCCGTGGCTGTCGAGGCGGAGCGTCTGCCGTGTCGGCCGAAGACGTGGATCGTAGTGGGAGGCGGCCGGCTGAACAGGTACCTACTTGCCCAGCTGCGAAGTCGTCTGGGCGCGGTGGTTCTGACGGCGGAGGAGTTTGGTTGGGCAGGCGGTGCGATCGAGGCGCAGGCATTCGCTTACCTCGCGGTGAGGTCGCTCCGCGGGTTGCCCCTGACTTGGCCCGGGACGACGGGGGTGTCGGAGCCGGTAAGCGGTGGCGTTTGTTGGAACCCCGTACCGTTCCCCGACACGCGTGCCGTACTGTTTGATCTTGACGGCACGCTCCTCGATACGGCGCCTGACATGGCGGCGGCACTCAACACGCTGCGCCGGGAAGAGGGGCTCGAGCCGCTTGCATTCGCGGATGTTCGTCCGCTCGTCTCGAACGGCTCGACGGGCCTGCTGCGGTTGTCATTCCCGCAGGTCGCGGGCCCGCCTTTCGAGGTTCTGCGCGAGCGTTTTCTCGATATCTACCGCGCGAGTCTGGCCGCTGGGACTCGGCTCTTTGCAGGCATGCAGGGGGTTCTCGAGCGCCTCGAGGCCAACCACATCGCCTGGGGGATCGTCACCAACAAGCCCGGCTGGCTCACCGAGCCGCTGCTCGAGAAGCTGGGTCTGCGTCAGCGGGCCGGTGTGGTCGTCAGCGGTGACACCTTGTTGGCGCGAAAGCCCGACCCCGCGCCGCTGCTGCACGCGGCCACCGCGCTGGGTCTGAGTCCAGCCGAATGTATCTACATCGGTGATGCCGAACGGGATGTGTTGGCAGCGCGGGCCGCCGGGATGCGCGTGTATGTGGCGATGTTTGGCTACATCCCGGCCCAGGAGCGACCGCGCGAGTGGCCGGCAACCGGCTGGCTCGAAGGGCCGGAGGCGGTCGCGCAACTTCTCGACGCGCTCCCGCCTCGTCCCTGATTACTCCTGCGTCGCTGCGCGCGCCTCCAAGGTCACGGGGCTGGTCACCTCCGTCGTGAAATCGCGCAATGTCGCGATCTGATCGCCCTTCATTTCCACCAGCAGCAGATGCTCCGACGTGTTGACGGTGTAACGGACAAACACGGTGTTCGCGTCGGCAGTGGGAAATACCCAGACGTCTGCTATGGGTCCGTGGACGTACTGACGCACGGCGTGATTTGAACGCTCGATGAGATCCGCATTTGCCGCTGATTGCGTTATAGCCGGCGTGTTGACGGGGTCCGCGGCGAACGCGCCGTAGGTACTCGTCGTCAATAGCAGCGCGGTGGCCAGAGCGAAGACGTTGGGGCGATTCATGTTCTCTCCTGAAAGGGGGCTATTTTCGGTACGGTGGGATGTGTGGGCATATGCCCATATTTCAAGAGGCCACTGCCGCGACAGGGGCAGCGCACTCAGTCTTTCAACGTCGCCAACCGCTCGTCATAAGCTATACCGAGTAGCGCGTGGCGGAGCGCCGCGGCCTCCGATCGACCGTAAACAGCTTCAAACCTGTGTTGGGCGGACGCCCAGAGGCGGATGCCTTCCTTGCACTTAGCCTTGCCTTTCGGCGTGATGACCACATGGCGCTGGCGGCGATCCTCGCCCGGCTGCAGCGTGAGCCATCCCTCGCGCTCGAGTGGCCGCAACGTATGCCCCAGAGCAGATCGCTCGATGACCAGTGCGTCAGCGAGTTCCGCCAGGGTGGGCGGCTGTTCCGACCAGTTAGTCAGCTCGACCAGAATCGCCAGCTGCGTCGAGCGCAGCCCGCTCTGTTCGAGTGCATCGTCGTAGAGCTGCGTCAGGCGGCGAGAGGCTTTACGCAACGCCGTTGCGTTGCAGCCCACGTCGTTGAGGTATTTCGGGTCTTTGAGCATAGGGGCTCTCCACCTGCTCCTATATTAGGGTATATGCCCATATTATTCAAGGAGGGGGTCCCGCCGTGGCTGGTGTAGCGCCAAGCGATTACACTCACCGTCCCCACAAGACTAACCACTCGGGCTCGCGGCCAGCGTTCCCGAGACAGGGAACAACAATTCATGGTCATCTTTGCACGCGCTGCAGCTCTGACGTTGCTTTGCATGTCCGTCTCCGCAATCGCTGCCGCAGTCGAGGCGGCTGCTCCAGCACATGCGGCGCGCGAGGTATTACCCGAGGCGGTGATACCCACACACTACGAGCTACTCCTATCTCCCAACGCCGACGCGCTGACCTTTCGTGGCAAATTAGCAATCACCGTTGGCGTCCACGCGGCTACGAATGACGTCGTACTCAATGCGGTGGGTTTGGCATTTCAGCACGCGACGGTCGATGGTGGTCCCGACGCCGTCGTGACGTTCGAGGAAAAGACCGGTCGAGCGGATCTTCATTTCAGTGCTCCGCTGGCGCTGGGTCAGGATGTGCTTTCCATCGAATACACGGGCAGGATCGCGCAGTCGACCCTCGGCTTTTTCGCGATGGATTATTCGAGTCCCGCCGGTCCGCGCCGCACCCTGGCGACGAACTTCGAGCCCGCCCACGCGCGCGAGCTCCTGCCTTGCTGGGATGAGCCGGCACGCAAAGCGACCTTCACGATCTCCATAGACGCCCCGAAAGATCAGCTGGCGCTTTCGAACATGCCGGTGGCTGACATCACGCCACTGTCTGAGAAGATGCAACGCGTGCGCTTCGCCGAGAGCCCGAAAATGTCGACCTACCTTCTGTTCGTCGGCGTGGGCGATTTTGAGCGGATTCATCAATCCGTGGACGGAGTCGATGTGGGTGTCGTCGTAAAGCGAGGCGATACGCCCAAAGCAGCCTATGCGCTGGAGCAGGGCGTCAGACTGCTTCACTACTACAACGATTATTTCGGAGTGCGCTTCCCGCTGCCCAAGCTCGATCTGATTGCCGCACCCGGGGAGATCAACGGCGGCTCCATGGAGAACTGGGGCGCCATTTTCTATTCGCAGAATCACGTGTTATTCGATCCGGCGAAGTCGACCGAGGCGGACCGCCGGTTGGTATTCCTGGTGGTGGCCCACGAGATGGCGCATCAATGGTTTGGCGATCTCGTCACCATGTCATGGTGGGACAACCTCTGGCTGAACGAGGGTTTTGCACGCTGGATGCAGACCTTCGTGGCCGACGATCTGCACCCGGAGTGGGAAACCGGCCTGCAAGCCTCGTCGATTTTCGAGCTGGGCAAGCAGGCCGACGCCGTACCTTCGACACATCCTGTCGTTCAGGAAGTGCTCACCGCCGACCAGGCGGAGGAGGCATTCGATTACATTACCTACGACAAGGGCGCCGCCATCATCACCATGATGAATGCGTACGTCGGCCGCGCCCATTTCCGTGACGGGGTACGCCGCTACATGCACGCCCATGCATTCGGTAATACGGTCGACAGCGATCTGTGGAGCCTCATGCAACAGGCCGCGGGCAAGCCTATTCTGGCGATCGAGCGGGATTTCACGCGGCAGTCTGGGGTGCCTCTGGTGAGTGTCACCCGGACCGCGAAAGGGGCCCATGTGCTGGAGGGGCGTTTCGCGCAGGATCCCGCGACCATCAAGAATGAGCCGCACCAGGTGTGGCGCTTGCCCCTGGTGGTCAAGTCAACAGGCGGTGACGCTCAGACCGTGTTGTTGCGTGGCTCAGCGGATCTCACGCTCGAGTTGCCAGTGCTCGTCAATGCGGGGCAGTTGGGTTACGCCCGGGTGCTCTATGACAACGACAGCTTCGGGGCATTGGAGCCCGGGCTGGGAACACTGCAGCCAATCGATCAGTTGGGTCTGCTGAACGACGCTTTCGCGCTTGGGACTGCTGGCTATGCGCCCGTGACCCGCATTGTGAGCCTGCCGGCCGCACTGCCCGCGGATGCGAATCCGATCGTCTGGGGGCGGGCCATCGTACTGCTCACTGAGATCGACGGTCACTATGACGACACGCCTGAGAGGGCGGCTTTTCGCGCCTTCGCCCTGCGTTTGCTGGCACCTCTCGCAACTCGTTTAGGGGACACGGCTGCCAGCGGCGAGTCTTCCAACATTACGATTCTGCGCGCTTCCCTGTTGGTGGCTCAGTCCACCTTTGGGGATGCGACTGTGATCGAGCGCGCACGCAAGAGTTTTGCTGGCGACTCGGGTACGGCTGCTGAGCAACGCACGGCGTTGACGATTGTCGCAGCTCACGCCGACGCAGCTACATTCGACGCCCTGGTCGAACGAGCGCGAAAGACCGCCGACCCGTTGCAGAAGCAGCAAGTGTTCGCGGCGCTCGCGGGTGTGACGGATCTGGAACTGGCGCGGCGTATGGTCGATATAGCGTTGAGTGACCAGATACCGGCGGGAGGGAGCCCGGAGATCATTGAGGCGCTGGCTCTCCGGCACCCACAGTTGGTTTGGAAAGTCGTAGCGCCGCGCTTGGACGATCCGGCGTTGCACCTCGACAAGTCCGATCGCTGGCGGCTGGCCGCCGGCATCGCCGGATACTCCGCCGACCCGCAGCGAATCGCGGACCTCGATGCCTACGTAGCCAGGAGCGTCCCGGCCGAAGCACGCCGCCCTTTTCTGGCAGCGGCGGCTTCGATCCGGCAAAACGCACTCTATGCCACGAAGGTGTTACCCGAGACCGATGGCTGGATCAGGAGCCACGTCACGTCGCGCTGACGTGGTCGCGGCTTACTTAACCGACAAGCCGTTGTGCACGTCCACTACGCCTTTCACCTTCTTGGCGTCCTGGGCGGCTAACTCCTTTTCAGCGGTCGAGCCCACGGTCCCATCCAACATCACTACTCCATCTTTGGTCGTGACGTGGATGTCGCGCGCGTTCGTGCCCTTATCCTTGGCCAACTCCGCCTTCACCTTGGTGGTGATGTAGGAGTCTTTGACCGGCTGATCGCTCTTTACATCGTCGGCCAACGCATTGCCCGCCACTACCGCCATGGAAGCCGCCGCAATGAGCGCCGAAACATAGTTTCTTTTCATCGTTCTCTCCTGCTCCTGTAACAGTAGTCAAATAATGCGCGGTGGCGGCCAAGGTTCCTGGAGAGCTCTGTAGGAGCTTCACCGACAGCGTTCGCAGCCAACGGCTGATGTTTTGCCAGTCAGAATGAGTCCATGGTGAGGGGTATCCAGATCGACCAGGTCAAAAAGGGGAGCGTTAATGGCGAGAGTCCAGAGAAAAGCCGCCCGCAAGACGGGCGCCAGAGCCAAATCTGCCGCCCAGCCGGACGCCATTGCGCTACTCAAAGCGGATCACCGCCAGGTCGAGGAATGGTTCGAGCAGTTCGAATCGACTCGCTCCGAGGGACGCAAGCAGTCTCTGGCACAGAAGGTGTGTCAGGCATTGAAGGTTCACACGCAGATCGAGGAAGAGATCTTCTACCCGGCCTTCCTGGAAGCGACCGAAGACAAAGATACGCATCACGAGGCCGAAGTCGAGCACGACGGCGCGAAGAAGTTGATCGCGGAGATCGAGTCAGCGGGGCCGCAGGATGACTACTATGACGCCAGGATGAAAGTCCTGTCGGAAATGATCAAACATCACGTCAAAGAAGAAGAGCAGCGTGGCGGCATGTTTGCAGAAGCCCGTAAGGCCGGCATGGACTTGAAGGCTCTGGGCGAGCAGTTGGCGGCGCGCAAGGCCGAACTCATGAGCGACAGTGAATCCGGAGGACGCCCCCAACGCCGTGGAGCCATTGGCTGGGCTCACACGGTCGCCTAGAAGACTGGGGATCGCGGGGTCCGCGGACGGGTGTTGTGGCGCAGTTCAGCGCGCCAGCCCGTACGGACCTCCGCGATCGATCGCAGCCTTATAGGCTGGCCGAACTTGAAACCGCCGCACCCACGCCTCAAGATGCGGGGAGGCGGAGCAGTCGTTCTGGATCATCGCGAATTCCCCCACGAAGCTGAGCTCGATGTCGGCTCCGCTCAATTCAGATCTGAGTCGATCACTCGCCCCGGTCATGGCGCCGCCGCCGCGGTCCCACATCGACCTGACGAAGGAAATTCAATGACACTTTCCATGTATGACGTCACCGTTCCTGTCCTTATCCGCGGCCTCGGGATGCTCAAGGAGTACCTGGGCAGCGCGGCCCGATTTGCCGCAGACAACAACTTCGATCCTGGAGTGTTGGTCAATGCGCGCCTGGCGCCCGATATGTTGCCGTTGGCCGGGCAGGTGCAACGTGCCAGCGACACCGCCAAGGCCTCCATCGGACGCCTGACGGACGTGCCGGTGCCCAGCTTCCCCGATTCAGAGAAGACACTCGAGGAGCTTGCCGACCGTGTCACGCGAACCGTCGATTTCCTCAAGACCGTACGGCCCGAGCACCTGGAGGGCGCCGAGAAGCGCGCTATCGAGCTGAAGTTCCGCGCGTTCAAAGCAACTTTGAGCGGCGATGCCTACGTGCTGCAATTCATGCTGCCGAACTTCTACTTCCACCTCACCACGGCCCACGACATTCTGCGCCACAACGGCATGAAGATCGGCAAGAAGGATTATCTCGGCAGCTTCGAGTGACCGAGTCGCCACCGCAATCAGTCCATGGACGTCAGGTATCACCCGGCTAGTCGTAGCGGTAACAGTGCTCGTAGCCGTACGTCGCGCAACCAGATACCTCCCCAAACTAACAAGCCGACGAGAAAGGGAAAAATGTACGCCTCAAACAGCGGGCTACCCACACGTAAGTGAGTGGCCACTGCACCGCCCAGGACGCCCGTCAAAAGAACCGCACCTAGAACCGCGGTTCTCGGAATCACATACACCACCAGGCAAACAAGTTCCACAATTCCGATCCCGAGCGAGGCGCTGAGGGGATAGCCGAGCCTGGCAAAGGCGTCCACCACCGGGGCGGGCTTTACCATGTGGCCGACAGCATCGAAGAGTAGAAAGAGTGCCACCAGGGCGTTCAGAATTCGGGCGCTCCACAGCGCGCTTCGCGAGACCGTTGCAGCTTGTGTGTCGAGATTCATGATCGGGCACGGCTCCTGACGCCAGGGTTTGATACCGCGAC
>JAQGOE010000175.1 GCA_028293725.1 Gammaproteobacteria bacterium
CGTTGGATGCGGGCTAGCATGCCGAGGTGGGTCGTGGGCTCGGGGTCGGTGTCGCGGGCGACGCCGGCGGGAGCGGTTGCGGCTTCGCCGGCGAGGGCTTTGTTGGCCGGGGTTTTGCCGGCGGGGGCTTTGCCAGAGGCGGCGTTGGCGGCGGCGGTTTGGGCCGTGGTGGCTTTGTCGGCGGCGTCGCTGTCCGAGCTGTCAGCGCTGTCACCCGTGTTGACCTGGGTCGTTTCAATGGGGCTCGCGACTAGCGAGAGTTGCTCTCCGTCCGGGCCGGTGTGGGCGAGTCGGTAGCGACAGAGGTAGTTCGTGCGGCCTTTCAGCAAAGCGATTCGCGCGGGGCGGCCGAGCGCGGCTGCGACTAGCGGCAAATCCTTGGAAAATAGCTGGTCCTGCAGCGTGCGGGTTCCTGTTGAAATGAGGACTCGCGAGCCGCAAAGCAGTGCGGGTACGAGATATGCGAATGTCTTTCCGGTGCCCGTGCCGGCTTCGACGACGACCGTTTCCCGGTGTTCGAGCGCGGTGGCCACGCGTTCCGCCATGCGGAGCTGCTGCCACCGTGATTTGAAATCCGGTAGCGCGCTGCGCAAGGGCCCACCAGGACCGAATATGTCTTCGAGATCCAGCATGCCGTCATGATAGCGGCCGGCTGGCGGGCTCGGGGGCCGTGTGGTGTGCGGTAATGGTACAAAACGGGGTCTTTTATCCTACTTTATGAAGGCCGCCGAATCGTCGTCGCTATACTCGGTAGACACCGCTGCGGCAAAACGGTCTGTGTACAGTAAAGGTCGTGCCGCCGAACATGAGGATCTGTGGATGGCCACTGCTGCTGCACACTTGCTGACCCCGCTGTCCCGGCTGAGCCCCGCTGTGGCCGACTGGGTGGAATCAGTTCGCGAGCTCACGCAGCCTCGCGCGATCCACTGGTGTGATGGGTCCGAGGCGGAACAGCGAGAGCTGACCGCGATGCTGTTGCGTGATGGCGAGCTGAAGGCACTCAACCCGGAGTTCTTCCCGGGCTGCAACCTCGCGCGTTCGAGCCCGAGCGATGTCGCCCGCGTCGAGCATCTCACCTTCATCTGCTCGCGCTCGAAAGAAGACGCGGGTCCGAACAACAACTGGATGGCCCCGGACGAGGCGCACGCCAAGATGCGTGACCTTTTCCGCGGTTGTATGAAAGAGCGGACTCTCTACGTCATTCCGTACTGCATGGGTCCAATCGACTCGCCGTTGTCGCGCTGTGGTGTTGAGATCACCGACAGTCCCTACGTCGTTTTGAACATGATCATCATGACGCGCGTGGGGCGTGCAGCGCTCGAGCGTATCGCCGCCGATGGCACGTTCGTTCGCGGCCTGCATTCGATCGGAGAGCTCGATCCCGCGCGGCGCTTCATCATGCACTTCCCCGAAGAGCTCTCGATCGAGAGCTTCGGGTCGGGTTACGGCGGTAACGCCCTGCTCGGAAAGAAGTGCCACGCTCTGCGTATCGCCAGCTACCAAGCGCGCACGGAAGGTTGGCTCGCGGAGCACATGCTCATCGTGGGTCTGCAGAACCCCAAGGGTGAGACATACTACGTCGCATGCGCATTCCCATCGGCGTGCGGAAAGACGAATCTGGCGATGCTGATTCCCCCGGATTCGATGCCGGGTTGGAAGGTCTTCACGGTTGGCGATGACATCGCTTGGTTGCATCCCGGCGCGGACGGACGCTTGTGGGCGATCAATCCGGAAGCCGGCTACTTCGGCGTGGTGCCGGGGACGAATCCCGAAACCAACCGGAATGCGTACGAGACGATCCACCGCGATACGTTGTTCACCAACGTGGCGCTCACCGCCGATAACCAACCCTGGTGGGAAGGTCTGTCGACGGGTAAGCCGGTGATCGACTGGCAGGGACGTCCTTACGATCCGGCGCGTGGCCCGGCTGCGCACCCGAACTCACGATTCACGGTCTCCGCGAAGCGGAATCCTGCCTACTCGCCGCGTTCGGAAGACCCGAAGGGTGTGCCGATCAGCGCGATCGTATTCGGCGGCCGCCGCCGTGAAGTTGCGCCGCTTGTTTATGAGGCGCGCGACTGGAAGCACGGGGTGCTCGTTGGGGCGTCCGTGGCGTCCGAGACGACGGCTGCGATGGTTGGGCAACAGGGCGTGGTCCGCCGCGACCCGATGGCGATGCTCCCCTTCTGCGGCTACAACTTCGCCGACTACTGGCAGCATTGGCTCAATATCGGTGCGAAGCTGGCGCGTCCGCCGCGCATTTATCACGTCAACTGGTTCCGACGTGACGCACAGAACAAGTTCCTTTGGCCCGGCTACGGCGAGAATCTGCGCGTGCTCGAGTGGATGCTGGATCGGTGCGCCGGAAACGCCGGGGCGACGGAGACGCCGATCGGGCGTCTGCCGCGGCCGGAGGACATCGACACGAAGGGGCTCAATGTCGGCGCGGACGCTTTGCAGGCTCTGTTGAGCGTGGATCCGACCTCGTGGAAGAAGGAGGCTGCGGATATGCGGGCTTACTTCGAGCAGTTTGGGGCGCGGATGCCGAGCGACCTGCTGGAGGAGCTGAAGGGGTTGGAGAGTCGGGTCGCCTGAGAGGCCGGCGCGCGCACCTGATGACGCGCAGTCGCCGGCGCCGCCCGGGTGCGACGCATTCGCAGCATAGGTGGGGCGGCGAGGCCATTCTCTAGTCCGACGGTGCCCGCGAAGTCCGCGTGGCGAGGGGTGGCCGATCAGATCTGCCCGGGACGCGGGTCGCTTAGTTTTCCTCGCACACGAACCGAATCGTTTGCGGCGAGTCCTGCTCCGGTAGGCGGCCGAGGCCGATCGTGCCCTGTCCCTTGATTTGAAGGCTGTCGCGGCGGACGAAGGATTCTTCGCCGTCGGCGTTCTGCACGAAGGTGCCATTGGTGCTCTGGTCGATGAGCACGAACTTACTTCGGCTGATCTCAATCCGGGCGTGGAGGCGGGAAATCAGGTTTCCCTTGATGACCACGTCGTTGTCCTCCGCCCGTCCGATCGTGATGCTCGAATGCTGCTCGTCGACGACGAGGTCGCGATCATTCGCTCGGATGCGCAGGCGCAGGAGGCGGACCGGGCGCGAATTCATCGAGATCGCCGGCACCATGCTCGTGACGTCTTCCGACTGCCATAGCACCTCGTAGAGAGCGACCTCGTTCCCCTGCCCCTTCAAGGTGGCCACGTCGATTTGGCGGCACGAGGCGCGCCACTCTGGTGAAAGCCGCTCAACCGTCGCCGCGGTGGTGATGATCTGACCGGCCTTGGCCTGGCTCGTCATGCGGTTCGCGGTATGGACCGTGGCGCCAAACACGTCGCGGTTCTCCAGCATCACGGGGCCGAAGTGGCAGCCAATGCGGATGGAGACCGGCTGTCCATCGACCTTGAGCTGGGCATGACTGGAGATCTGCTGCTGCATTTGCGCTGCAGCATTTAGTGCCTCGTCGGCACTGGGAAACGTGGACATGACCTCGTCTCCCATGGTCTTGATGACCGTGCCTTGGCGCTGTTCCGTGGCGCTGCGCATGACATCGATACAAATCGCCACCATGTCACGCGCGCGCAGGTCACCCATGAGCTCATAGAGCCGGGTCGAGCCGACGACATCGGCAAACAGTATGGCTAGTTCGATATCCTTTCCCATGTACCCGCAGCTGACCGCAGCTACCGGTAGTAACTACGGCAGCAAGGCGAATGCCAGGGATTATACAAGAGCGGATTAACACCGCTACCGATTGAGCTGGCGCTCTACTGTCGGATGCACTCGTTTGGAACGGCGTCACTTGCCGTCGGGATGGCAGGTCGTCGCTAACGTGAGACAGGTGAGATGGAGGCAGAGGACTCCATAAGCACCTCGTTAGAGCGGGCGGGCGGCCGTCGGGATCGCACGGCGGAAGAGTTCCGGGCCGGCCTCTGGTACGCGGGCCCCCTCGCTCAGCGTGCGACGATACTCGCGGGCGCCGGGCTCACCTCCGTAGAGTCCGAGCATGTGCCGGGCGATCGCGGAGAGCCGGTCGCCTCGCGCCAGCGCACGCTCCGCGTAGCGTCCCATACGGTCGAGCAGCTCTTCGCGCGATGGGGTCGTGGTCTCCGTCGGATATAGCGCATGGTGTAGCTCGGCAAGTACGAACGGGCGGTGATAGGCCTCACGACCCAGCATTGCGCCGTCGGACCAACTCAACGCTTCCTTTACAGAGCTCACATCCCGGAAGCCGCCATTCACGATGAGGGGTAGTTGGGGGAAGGCTAGCCTCAGTCGCTTCACTACGTCGTAGCGTAGTGGTGGGATCTCGCGGTTGTCTTTTGGGGAAAGGCCACCAAGGACGGCTTTCCGGGCATGGACGATAGCTACCTGACACCCGGCGTCGCGGATACTCCTCACGAAGTGGTGCAGGGCTTCGAAGTCGGCTTCGTCGAACTTCGAGATAGCGTCGTGAGCCACCCTCCCCTTCGCGGTTATGACTCCAACACGCATTTTCACGGTGACGGGGATGCTAACAACGGCGCGCATGGCGGCGACGCACTCAGCGACTTTCGCGGGTTCGAGCATCAGGCATGCGCCGAATGCGCCGCTAGCTACACGGTCGCTGGGGCAGCCACAGTTGAGGTTGATTTCATCGTAGCCCGTCTCCTCACCAATTCGCGCGGCCTTCGCGAGGTCGGTTGGGTCGCTACCGCCTAACTGCAGGGCTACCGGGTGCTCTTCAGGGTCGAACGCCAGGAGGCGGTCACGGTCGCCGCGCAGGATGGCGGCGGAGGTGATCATCTCGGTGTAGAGGAGCGTATGGGGGGCGAAGCCGCGCAGGAAGTAGCGGCAGTGGCGGTCGGTCCAGTCCATCATGGGGGCGACGGAGATGCGACGGTCCATCATATTGATTCAGTTGACCTTTCAGCCTTGTGGTCGGGAGTGCCAGCGACTGGACCGACCGGCTCGAGGCTTTGTTTCCGTGCCGGTGTCACGCTAATTCTGATGGACATGGATGGGCCGCTCATACGATCACTTCGATTTCCGCAGCAAGCAGTTAAGCCTCTCTCGCAGCTTGTTGTCAGGCTCGAGATCCCTGGCAGCCTCTAACACGGAGCGCGCTTCAGGCGGCCACGTACCCAACTCCCACCGCTCCAAGGCGTTGAGCGCCATGTGTCGATTGCGAGTGCCCGGACTTTGGATCCCGACATTAATCAGTCGCCAACCCTTGCCGGGGAACTTCTTGAGATCCTGGAGAATGAAGTCGAGGCAACCATGAGGTTGAAATCGGGGGCCAATACCCAACGCATCCGTAGGGCCGGTCGCAATTTCCTCTAATGGAAGTTCGGATTCGGCCAGTTGGACGATCTGATCGATGCGGTGCGGATTCGCGCGATGCATCACGTGATACCACCGGCCAGCCTCCTGCGGACGTGATTTCAATCGCGTCCAATGCGACCCGAATGTGTCAAGGCCGAGATATCCAGCAGCACGGCTTGCGTGATGAAACACCCGGTCATCTTCCGATTTTAACTCGTTCAGAACGAGCTCGCGCCATTGCTTTTTCTGCAACACTTTATCGCAGAGCTCACGCACCGAGTTACGCGCGGACTTTGTCCAGCCATTCTTCAATCGCTGGTCCGCCGGGCGCTCATCCTCCTCTATATACTCACGGATCAGTTGCGTCGTCAGGAAATGGCGCAGCACGGGTGGACGTCGTTCCACATGTAATAAATATAGCTCGCACGTTTCCACCGCGTCCTCGTACTCGTCGATTCCTTCAACTGGTCCGCCGTTGCCGGCTATCAACGCGCCGACGATTTCCCCGGCTGATGCCAGCTCTGCGTCGTCGACCGACGGAGCGTTGAGCGCATCGGCCAGCTTTCCGTGCGTCGCTGCCGCATGGGCCAGATACTCATTCATAACGGAGTTCCGAAACCCTTCTGTACGTAACCATTTATGTATTTCAGGATTCGAGGTTGGAACGAGCTGCCGGACCGCTTGAATTCGCCCCCAGCCCTGAACCTGCTTGGCAAGGGTCCAAAGTGCGGGCTCTGGATCGTCGAGCATGTTCTTCAAAGCGACGGCAGCGTACAGCGTGAACTCCTCGTGTTTTCCAAGCGTGGAAACGACATCCTGATGGGATCGAAGTCGCAGAGTTCCAAGCAATGCAATTCCGAATTTCACTGGACCGCGATCAGCCGATTCTGTGGCCAACCGTAGGGCAAACTCATGCAACTGCGGCGCGCTTGAACACCTCTCGTTGGCAACTGAACGCAATGCCTCATCGACAAAGTCCAAAATCGAATCGTCTTTCAATATCCGATACAACGCGAGCGCCGAGCGCGAATCGGCATCCTCGGCAACGCGCGCAAGTAATTCCGCCGCGGTCTTGCCGAATGCCTTTTGTTTTTCGCCTACTTGCGCACTCATCACTCCATCTCGCGCACCCGCAACCCAACATATTTTCTCACCATGCCGAATCGAATTTTCGTCGGGAAGGTCCAACGCATTTGCCGGCAGCTGCCCGGTCTTCGGGTCGATGCTCGACTCAATCAAACGATAAATGGACTCTCTCACCCATGGGTCACGTGGACCGTCGCGGTCACCACCGGAAGGAAATGGTAGTACCGTCACGGGCCGTCCATTCCTGTCCCAAGCGTGAGCCGCAGGGGATTCAAGGAAAACCTAGTCAGGCCCATTGGCGGGATGCTGGATTCCAAACCTGCACCGCGTTATTGGCAATCATGGGGTCGGAAAACGATTTGACCACGTCGAGAACGATCGAGAAATCGTTCGGGATCGCAGTATCGAGTCGTTGCTTCTTCAACCAAGCGAGCCAGCGTGACTGCGCGATTTGCTCATATCCCTCGAGGATCATTTTCAGGGGTGATAGGGTTACTTCGCGATGCCTCGACACCCGGCTCATCGACTGTTGCAACGTTCGGCCGTCGATGGGATGCCGTTGCACCAACATATAGATGTCAACAAAGTCCCGCCATCGAGTGCTTGCCGTTCCTCTCGCGATTGCGGTAACTATTTTTTCCGCCAAGACCATTTCCAGCGGATAGCCGCGAACGACCAGCGCTCCACTCAAGAGCCTCGGCAAAGTGATATTTTGTGGTTCGGGCCAGATTGGATCGCCCACATTTACGTCCACGTGGAGACGCAAGGTCGCGCGCGACAGCGTGCCAGCGAGCGTGACGCGAACTCCGCTATATGCGTCCTCCTCTCGAATGGTTTCTGCGTTGGCATTGGTTCCATCGAATTCGATTCCATCGTCGAGTAAAATTTCGGCAATCTGTCGAACTAAGCGCAAGATCGCATTTGTATCGTTGTCGATGGCTCGCGCAGCAAAGTCGATATCGCGGGTCGGTCTTCGGGCATTGAGAGCGGCCAGAAGCACTCCGCCCTTCAACACGAAGTTCTGTACAAATTCAGAATGCGTCAGTCGGTCGAGAAAGCATTCCAGCGCGTAGAGCTGGATTAGCTCATCCGTTGGCCTGCCAGTCCTTCGTGCTTCGCGCTGCAGCTCCAGGTACTTGCGTCCCGCGGTGGTTTCCTTTGTGGCGCGCATCAGAGGACCACTTCAAGTGCGTTCCTGACAGCGACCTCGGCGCCGTGAAAACGCTTGGCCATTGCCAACAACGCAGCGGGTTTCCCACTTTTGCGGCGCAACCACCGGCGCAGCGCTTCCCACGCAACATCCGAACCCTCTCTGTGTCGGAGGCGGATGACGTCTATGAGCGAGCGTTCGGCAGAATACAGGCCAATGGATATTCCATCTCCGACCTTTAATTCATCGCGGCCGAGGTCAAATGTCTTGCTGGCAAAAACGTGAATAGCCACGCTCGGTCGCAATGCTGGAATACGACCCCCGCGAGGTATCGCAACGTCGAGTCGGTCCGGAATGGCGTCGGTCAATCCATGTCGCGCCAGTGCCGTGCTCAGACACAGCGTAGCCCGGGGAGCCCGATAAGCCGCTTCCAGCAAATCCTGGTCAATTTCGGGAGCGTCGGCCCAACGGTAGAGCCCCCGCCCTATCTGATCGACTAGACCTTGATTCCGGTACGCATAAAGTCGCTCCGCCGAGATGCCGGCCGCCCTCGCCTTGCTATAGGTGAAAACGGAAGGAAGAGCCTCTCTGCCTGGAATAGTGGTCTTGCGATTCATCGATGAAATCGTACACAGGATGCCGCTTCCTGTCTACGTTTTCATCGGCGCGATATTGCCGCATCGAAAGTGCCAGCTAAAGATCGGCAGTGCCAGAACCAAGAAGCCGACGGCCCGGCCACCCCGCACGCCCCGCTGGTTTGACGATCGATCGGCACGCCTGATTGGGGAAAACCTATGTAGAACGTCAGCATCGCGGGTTTCGACGGACCGAGCGGTACCGCAGATGTAGGTTGTTGCTCATCGTGGAGGGAGTTCGAGTCAGTGTGCTGCGGATGACCGGCTGTGGCACCGCGCCCAACGTGAAGCCAGTAAAGTAGCGGTTCGGGTCGAAAATCCTGCAAAATAGTACCCGGAGGCTATAGAACCATGAACGCGGCAGAACCCATCGATGGCAGCACGGCGACACCCGCTGAAGTACGACGCGCCGGCATTGATGCGCTGATCAAAGCCCTGGGTCCGGTAGCGATGGCTCGCTTTCTGCAGCAATTCGACCGAGGCCACGGCGATTACACGGCCGACCGCGACCGAATTCTGGCAAATCCGACGGTCGATGATCTTATGGGTGAACTGGAACAGCGGCGACAGAGCCCTTCTAAGAAGTAGTCTCTCACACGTATCAACGCGGTCGAACTAACCCAAGTTACCGCTCGCAAACCCCGCCGTGCGCCTCAGCTTGTTGTAATTCTTCGTCCCGTCGGTGCTACCAAAAAGCTACCAGCCTTTTGAAGCTCCATAAGCGTTTGTTTCTGCAAACGATGTCGACTTAGTCGGTCCAGTCCATCATGGGGGCGACTGATATTTTTCTATTTAAATTCAACATCTTAGCGGTCTACATGTAAAATTTATATCAGCTTATTTCAGCGACAATTGTAAGGTTTTCTCTGGTCGGCGACGTGCGCTTTTGGCGAACCGTCGCGATAGGATAGAATGACTATGGTGACTATGATGACCATCCGGAGGCTAATCCATGGAATCCGCTGTCTGGACAGTGGCCCAAGCCAAAGCGAAATTAAGCGAGGTCATCGAACACGCGCAAAAGCACGGCCCACAGGCCATTACCCGTAATGGCCGACGCACTGCCGTCGTGGTTTCGGCGGAAGAATGGGAGCGTAAAACCCAACGTAGCGGCTCGCTCGCGGATTTCTTTGCCGCCTCACCGTTACGCGGCTCTGGTCTGAGCGTCAGTCGCTCGAAGGATAAGCTGCGTAAGGCAGGCCTGTGAGCTTCCTACTGGACACAAACGTCGTTTCTGAATGGACAAAACCGCGCCCCAACCCCGGAGTCATCGAGTGGCTTGACCAGGTGAGCGAGGATGACGTCTTCTTAAGTGTCGTCACTTTTGCTGAGCTGCGGCGCGGCATCGAACGCCTCCCGGCGAGCGCACGTCGCAAAAGGCTGGACGAGTGGCTGCGCAGTGATCTTCCGATTCGATTCGAGGGGCGGATCGCTCACGTCGATGGCGCAGTCGCCGATGAATGGGGCCGGTTGGTCGCACGCCGTGAGGCTGATGGTCGGCCGTTCAACGCCATGGATGCACTCATTGCGGCCACCGCCCACGTGCACGAGCTCACACTCGTGACGCGCAACGTCTCGGACTTCAAGGCTTCATTGAAGTCGCTGTTGAATCCCTGGACGTAGGCGGGACGCCCCCTAGCAAACCGCGTGCGATTCTGGAGTGCGACGTCACCGCTGCCCTCGCCAACGTACACGTCCCCGTGCTCTGTTTGACCGCCCGGCACGATCGTCTAATTCCCAACGCCGCGACTCACCTTATCCACCACCATGCACCCGCGGCCACCTTCGTGGAAATCGATGCGCCGCACTTCCTTCTACAATGCAGACCGTCGGATGCTGCCGATGCCATTCGCATGTTTCTGCAGCCTGATGCTGGGG
>JAQGOE010000364.1 GCA_028293725.1 Gammaproteobacteria bacterium
GGCATCCGCGTACATAATCCCGTGGCGGAGGGGATTGATGAGTCCCGCCCGCAAATCGTCCTGGTGCAGCAGATAGCTCTTCGATCCCAGCCCCACATCGCCGATCGCGGTCGCCTTGAAGACCCCCTGGTAGCCGATGTTGTGGATGGTGAGCACCGAGCGCGTGCCCATGAAAATCGGGTCCGTGTCGTACAGCGCTTTCAGGAACAACGGCCCGAACGCCGTGTGCCAGTCATTGCAATGCAGGATCCGGGGAGCCCATTTCATGAGTTGGCACGCGGTCAATGCGGCCCGCGTAAATGCCATGAACCGCAGGTGCTCGTCGCTGTCGGTCGTGTAGAGCGTCGCCCGCTCGAAAAGAACCGGGCAGTCGAGCAGATACACGGGCGCCGTAGAGCCCGGCAGCTGTGCCAGCAGTACAGAAAACAGGTAACGGTGCGGGCCCACCAGCACCTCGAAGGATTGCAGCCCTTCGAGCGGCTCGGCGCCAATCTTCACGCGGTCGATGGACTTATAAAGAGGAGTGAACAGCCGGACATCGTGACCGACCGAATGCAGGTACTTCGTGAGGGCGGCCGAGACGTCCGCGAGGCCGCCCGTCTTCGACAACGGCGCAGCCTCGGAGGCGAGCAGGCACACAGTCAGTTTCATGAAATCATTACCGGTTTATGATGAGGGCAGAAGAACGGGGGGTTAGGAGCCTGTGTGACTAATGTTCGCCTACTGCGGCCGTCTACTGCGCGCGCTTCGCGCGCTCGCAGCCGGACCAGGGTGTTGCCTCGCGGCCCCACCCGTGCGACGCACGCGTCGCACCCCCTCATCGGCATCTTTCTGCGATCGTTTCCCTTCCATAGAGCCCAGCTATGCGCGGGAAACGATCGCAGAAACCTGCTCGATGAGGGTCGCCCTCGCTACGGCGACCATTAGTCACACAGGCTCCTAAGCTCAATCGATGCGGCACTTTCTCATTGGACTCACACTCGCTCTGCTTCTGATCGTGTCTATCGGCGTTGGCGTGGCCGTCGCTTTATGGCCGTCCTGGCGTCACGTCCTCCAATAGCCCCGTCGCTTCGCGCCCAGACAGCCTCACATTTTAACCCGTGCCCGTGCCCGGGCCGACTGACCTCATCTTCCGCAAGAACCGGGTCGTTCCGGCGGGCCGCGTCACTATCATGGGCAGCATGAAAGTCCCTCATGACAGCTTCGTAGACAGTCGCGATTTCGCACGCATCGCGAAGTCCATCCGCTTCATCGACAGCCACTTCCGCGAGCAGCCGCGACTCACCACCATCGCGGCCCAGGCCGGCTTGTCGGAATTTCACTTCAATCGCCTATTCCGGCGGTGGGCAGGCGTCACACCCAAGCAATATCTCGCTTTCGTGACGGGCAGTGAGGCACGCGGCGAGATCATCGGCCCGTCCTCGGTACTGGATGCCGCTTACGCCGTCGGCCTCTCCGGCCCGGGACGCTTGCACGATCTCATCGTGACGCTCGACGCGGTGACACCGGGTGAGCTCAAAGGGCTCGGCCGCGGAATCACCCTGCACTACGGCTTCAGTGAAACGCCTTTCGGCGAAGCGCTGCTCGCCACTACGCCGCGTGGGCTATGTCATCTCGCATTCGTAGAGACGGGGGAGCGCGAGACCGCCGTGAGTGGGCTGCGCGATCGCTGGCGGAACGCCGACTTCGCACGCGACGATGCTCGGGCGCAGGAGTTTGCAAACCGAATTTGGGGTTCCGCGGCAGCCGCGGGCGCGCCGCTGAGCCTCAACGTCGCGGGAACCAACTTCCAGCTCAAGGTCTGGCAGGCACTGCTCGATGTGGGAGCGCATGGTCGTACGACTTATTCCGCTCTTGCCACCACGATCGGTGCGGAGGGCAGCGCGCGCGCTGTCGGTAACGCCGTGGGCGCGAATCCGATCGGCTGGTTGATTCCCTGCCACAACGTGTTGCGTCGAGATGGTGCTCTCGGGGGCTATCACTGGGGCGAAGATCGCAAGCGCGCCATCCTCGCGTGGGATTCACTGACGACACAGCGCGAAACTCGCGCGGGCGAGATTTCGGCAGCGCTACAGGTGACATAATGAGACCTTAGTCCCGCCGGAGCGTGTCAATGGTGGAGTTCGCGTCTAAGTCATTGTTCTATAAGGGTCGAGGGGCGTTCCCGGGCAGCTTGGCCGTGCCCCGCTGGTAAACTACCGGCATTCACCCGCTCTCCGTCCACTCTTTCGGGCGCCTGTGCGGGCCTCACACCGACCGAGTAAGAACCATGTCAGCTCCCCCATACAAACAACTCGAGCAGGAGTTCAAGCGACTCCATGCTTTTCGAGGCTCTCTTTCTTTGCTCAGGTGGGACGCCGCCGTGATGATGCCGCGTGGTAGCGCGGACGTTCGCGGCGAACAGCTCGCCGCGCTCGAGACCGAATACCACGCTCTGCTCACCGCGCCCCGCATCACCCGTCTCATGGACCGGGCACAGGCCAATATCCAGGTCCTTTCTGACTGGCAGATCGCGAACCTGCGTGAGATGCGCCGGCAGCGCGACCACGCGATCGCCACGCCCGTGAGTCTCATCTCACGCCTCACGAAGGCGGCCTCGCGCGCCGAGGCTCGCTGGCTCGAGGCGCGGCGACAGGGCAAGTTCGAGCTCTTTGCTCCGCATCTCGAAGAGGTCGTCAACCTCGTGCGGGACAAGGCCGCCCTGCTCGGGCAGGCGCTGAACCTCGCACCCTACGACGCCCTCGTCGACGAATTCAGCCCGGGCATTACCACCGCGGACATCGACGCGATGTTCAAGGCGCTCTCGCGCCGTCTTCCCTCGCTCATCCGTGAGGCGATAGCGGTGCAGGAGAGTCACGCGCCCATGCCTTTGACGGGGAAATTTCCGCCGGGCAAGCAGCGCGCGTTGATCGTCGAAGTGATGAAGGCTGTCGGCTTCCCCTTCGATCGCGGCCGTCTCGATGAGAGCGAACACCCGTTTACCGAGGGCGTCCCCGGCGACATGCGCGTCACCACGCGTATCGATCCGGATGACATTTTCTCGGGGCTTCTCGGTGCGCTTCACGAGACCGGCCACGCCATGTACGACCTTGGACTGCCACAGGAGTGGCGTGACCAGCCGGTCGGTCGCGATCGCGGCATGGCACTCGAGGAAAGCCAGTCGCTGCTGGTTGAAATGACGGTCTGTCGCAGCCGATCCTTCGTGCGTTATGTGCAGCCGCTGCTCGCCAGGCACTTCGGTGTTTCCGGTCCGGAATGGGATATCGAGAACGTATACGCCCATCTGAACCGCGTGAAGCGGGGACTCATTCGCGTTGACGCGGACGAACTGACCTATCCGTTGCATATCATGCTCAGGTACGAAATCGAGAAGCAGCTGTTGAGCGGCGAGCTCGCGGTGCGCGACCTGCCGGAAGCCTGGAACGCCGGCATGGAGCAGCGGTTGGGAATCCGGCCGGCGAACGACATGGAGGGTTGCCTGCAGGACATCCATTGGGCTGTCGGGTCGTTCGGGTACTTTCCGTCGTACGCGCTGGGCGCGGTTATCGCGGCGCAACTGTACGAGAGCCTGCGCACGGATGTTCCCGCCCTCGACGAGCAACTCGCCCACGGCGAGTTCTCCGGCCTGTTGGACTGGTTGCGGACCAACGTCTATGGCCTCGGCTCGAAGATGCTCGTACAGGATCTTTTGAAGGGTGCGACCGGCAAACCGCTGTCGGCCACTTCCTTCATTCGTTATGTCGAGGCAAAGTATCTCGAAAGCGCCGAAAGCAGCGCCGCCGCCTGAATATATAAGTGTGACCCGAGTGCAACCCACCCCTGGGGAAGCAAAGCCTTCCCGCACCTTGCTGCGCCTTCAGGCCCAGCTGCGCGGCTCCGTGGGCAAGGCTATCGAGGACTTCGCCATGATCGCCGAGGGCGACCGGGTCATGGTCTGTCTCTCGGGTGGCAAGGACTCCTACACACTCCTGGATATTCTGCTTTCACTCCAGCGCAGCGCGCCGGTGTCCTTCGATCTGCTCGCCGTCAATCTCGACCAGAAACAACCTGGGTTTCCCGAGCACGTGTTGCCGGAGTACCTGCAGCGTATGCAGGTGCCCTACCGGATCATCGAGCAGGACACCTACAGCGTGGTAAAGCGTGTGATCCCGGAAGGGCGCACGATGTGCGGGCTGTGCTCGCGGCTGCGGCGTGGGGCGTTGTATCGGTTCGCGGCTGAGAACGGTTGTACGAAGATCGC
>JAQGOE010000315.1 GCA_028293725.1 Gammaproteobacteria bacterium
CTCAGTAACCGGTGTGTGCACCTCGCGGGCGCTAGTGTATTATCCCGCCCCCCGCGCCACCGCACGGGTCGGTAGCTCAGTTGGTAGAGCAGTACCCTTTTAAGGTATTGGTCCTGGGTTCGAGCCCCAGCCGACCCACCATTTGCCCCTCCGATGGCGCCTAAGCCCATCGAGCGCAGGGGCAGAAACCCTCGAAATCAGGCACTTAGTGGGGCAAGGCCGGCCGGGGTAGATCCCAGCGCCGAGCCGTCCATCGGCTCGTCAAAGCTCACCCCGCAATGGGTACTGTCGCAGAAGCTCCGAGCGCGACGGAATGAGGAGCGCGATCAGACCGGCGCCCACGCCGTCGTCAAGAGCCAGCGACGCCTGATCCACTGTCGAATCCTCATAGCGCACCCCGGCAACCTGCATTGCTATCGCGTGTTAACTACAAAAGCGCGGATGGCACGAAGCACATCTTCTTCGTTGCTCAGAGCAAGCCACTCGAAAGGTGACTTACTTTTATGATGAAGACGGCTCCCTGATCCTGAAGGGCCGGCTGCCGGCCGAGATCGGTGCGCTGGTGATCAACGCACTCGATGCAGGGTAAATGAATCGTCGGCACGGGACGTTTCCGCGGAAACGCCAGCACAGCAATCGGCTGGCAGTGTTTCGTACAAGCGTCCGACGATCGACCCGCGTTTCCGCGGAAACGCGTTGACTCGGCGGCTCCGCACTGAAATAGGAAGACGAGCCTGATTTCTCGGACTGTCGTTGTGTCGCTTCGAACTCGACATCTGCGGTCGTCCAGGACGCCGCGGGAGTCAACTCCACGTTTGAAGATGCCAGGCCGGGCCCGGCGGCTGCTATTTCGAGCCAGTAAGTAAGAGGCGCTCGCGCTCAATGCCATCGCGCACCAGAGGTGCTGCCATGCTCGCCGACCCGGCTGTCGGGCGGAGGGTAAACTGAGACACCATGACCAACCCCTACGCGAGCCTGCTTCGTACCGTTTGGCGCCACGCCGGCCCGTATCGCGGCCGGCTGGCGCTCCTCTACGGGCTGTATGTGATCGTCAATCTGATCGCGCTGGCGCGGCCGGCAATTTACGGCTGGTTCGTCGATCGCATTCAGCGTGATGCGGACCATGTGGTCACTACGACTTGGTACTACGCGGCCATTTATATGGCCCTGTCGCTGGTCGGCTGGGCGATTCACGGACCCTCCCGCGTGGCGGAACAGAAGCTTGCGTTCGACGTGAGCCTCAAGTTCTTACGCGAGCGCTATCACCAGACATTGCACCTGCCGCTGCGTTGGCACCAGGATCACCACAGCGGTGCGACCATCAATCGGCTGCGCAAGAGCTACGAGGCGCTGCGCACCTTCCTGAGCGACGGATTCAGCTACCTCTTCTTGCCCGTGCGCATAGCATTCTCATTGCTGGCCATACTCTATTTGTCGCCGCTGTTGGGACTGCTCGGCCTGGCAATGACTGCGATCACGGTCATCATGATCGTGCGATTCGACAGGGTACTGGTCCCGGCGCAGCACGACATCAACGAACGCGAGCATTCGCTCTCGGCCAATCTTTCCGACAGCCTGTCGAACATCGTCACGGTGATCACGCTGCGCCTGGAGCGCAGCATGGAGCGCGGGTTGGTCACACAGGCGCAGAAGATCTTCGGGCCGTTCCGTCGCTGGAGCCGGCTCAACGAGTGGAAGTGGTGTACCGCAGAAAACACCGTCGCGCTCACCTACGTGATGATCGTGGTTGGCTACGTGTATCAGTATTGGCACTCCGGCCAGGTGTTCTATGTGGGCGGAATGGTGGCGCTGATCGGTTACGTGTCGCAGTACGCGAGCGACTTCCAAGGCATCACCTGGCAGTACGCCACCATGGTGCGACAGTCCACCGACATCGACAGTGCACGCGACATTGAGGCACGGTACCTCGATCACCATCGGCCGGACGCACCGCCCGATCTGCCGCGCGGCTGGCACACCCTGCACGTAAGCGGTCTCAGCTATGCCCATCGCGACGGCGAGGGAGCGAGCCTTGAGGATATCGAACTGGTGCTCACGCGCGGCCGACGCGTGGCACTGGTCGGCGAAAGTGGGTCTGGCAAGAGCACGTTGCTGGCCCTGCTGCGTGGCCTGTACGAGCCGAAGTCGGGTTACTCGGTGACGGTAGACGGTAGGTCCTGCGGGCTCGGGTCGCTCAACGAGACCACCACGCTGTTTCCGCAGGAGCCGGAAATCTTCGAGAACACGATTGAATACAACGTGACCCTGGGACTGCCGGTCGGCGAGGCTGAAGTGCGCCGCGTCTGCGAGGTAGCGCACTTCGCGACGGTAATAGAGGAGCTACCGCGCGGACTGGCCTCCGGTATCCAGGAGAAGGGGGTAAACCTGTCAGGCGGGCAGCGGCAGCGTTTGGCGCTGGCGCGCGGCATTCTCGCCGCTCAGGACTGCGACGTCGTGCTGCTCGACGAGCCCACCTCGAGCGTCGATCCAAAGACCGAGTTGCTGATCTATGAAAAGATGTTTCGCGACTTTCACGACAAGGCGGTCGTGTCGGCGCTGCATCGCCTGCATCTACTGCGGCTGTTCGACGTGGTCTACGTGCTCGACCGGGGTCGGGTGGTGGCGCGGGGCACGCTGGATGAGCTGCTGGCGTCGAGTCGGCACTTCCAGGAACTTTGGAAGCACCAGGACGACGGCGCGCAGGCCGACTAGGAAGTGCGCTGTACCGGGCGGCGACTACTGCGCCAGCGCGGCGAACGGAGCCCGCGCGTGCACTACGCGGCCCCCTACCATTGTGAGCAGCGGGCGCATGCGCTTGAGCTCTTCGTCGCTGACTTCGAAATACGGCTTGTCCAACACGACGAGATCCGCGAGCTTGCCGGCTTCAATCGAGCCCATGTCGTTCTCTTCGAAGTTGAACCAGGCGTTCGCGACGGTGTAGAGCCGCAGCGCGTCCTTGCGGGAAATTTGCTGGCCCGGGAGCAGCACCTCACCGCCCGCGTCCTTGCCCGTCACCATGAAGTAGATGCCGAGCCATGGATTGAGCGCGCCAACGACCGCCGAATCCGAGCCCGCGCCCATGCGGATGCCGCTCTCGAGCAGTGTTCGGTACGGCGGCCCCGGCTTCCAAGAGGAGTTGGTGTTGCGGATGTAGTCGTGATCCTGCACGCGCACGCCGACGCCGATGCGCTTCAGCCGCTCGATCTGGTCCGGCGTTATCTCGAAGACGTGCTCGAGCGTCCAGCGCAGCGAACTCACCGGCGTCTGGGCCGCCACCTGCTCCATGATCTTTAGATACCGCTCGATCTCCTCGTGTCGGATGGTGTGCTGTGACAGCGCCCAGCCCGCCTTCGCGATGCGCTGGTAGACCTCCAGCACTTCCTCGTCTGTGGCGCCGCCCGCGATGACCTGCTCGCCGAAACGCACGGCCTTGTACATGTCGTCGCCCAGCCCCTGCGTCGCGTTCTCGATGCGCGCCGAGGCTGAGTGAATGTCGCGCTGGTCGCGCGTGTCGCGATGGTCGTATTGGATTCGCAGGCGCAGCGGTAGCTTTCCCGCACGCCAGAAGTACTCCGCGATCTTGAGGTTCGGCCGATCCGCCGCCGTCAGGTGCGCGCCGAGCCAGTCGCAGCAGGCTTGGTCCACGACCGTGGTGAGGCCGAGGGATACCGCGTATTGCATGTAGTCAGGGAAGCGCCGCTTCATGCGCGCCTCGTTAGCTGAGCGGATAACGAACGTGAGCCCCACGCCGTCGGGTTGCACGTCGCCGGCATCGGAGGTCGGTATGCCGGCGGCCTGAAGCACGCGGCGGCCTTCGTCGTTCACGATGCCGCGGGTCGAGTAGCCGATCTGCATGTAAACCGGGTGGTCCGGGACCGCGGCGGTCAGTTCCTCGCGCGTCGGCAGGCGCTTCTCTGCGAATTGCAGGTGGGTGAAGCCGCCAATGGCGGCCAGCCATTCACCGGGCTCAGCTTTCTTCGCCGCCGCGGCCAGCGCCGCCTGCAGAGCCTCGATCGAGTCCGCCGACTCGAGGCCTTCGATGAACGGGCCCGGCGCCTGCGCCGTCCGCACGAAGTGCGTGTGATTGTCGATCAGGCCCGGGATCACCGTGCGGCCGCCGAGATCGACGACCTGAAGACACGTTTCTTCGCGCTTGAGCGGGTCGTCAACCGTCAGGAAGCGGTGATCGCGGATGCGCACGGTTGTAACAGTGCGGTCCGCGGAATCGACGGTAAGGATCTTGCCGTGGATCAGGACCAAGTCCTTGCCACCCGGGCAAGGGTCGGCCGCACGGGCTCCGGGCGTCAAGAGAATCGCCATCAAAACCCATATCGCGACGGGCACTTTGCTCATCCTGCACTCCCGCTTCACCTTCCTTCAGAATCTCGACGATCTGCGCCTCAACCGTCCAGAAGAATTTGCAGGACGATGTCGGTTTCCGAAAACCCGGTTCGTCGTTCCGATGCCAGGCCGAAGAGGCCGGCAAAAACCAAGGAGACAGACAATGCGTGTCATTGTGTTCGTGAAGGCTACCGACGACAGCGAAAAGGGCACTCTCCCCACGGCCGAGTTGCTCGAGGCGATGGGCAGATTTAATGACGAGCTGCGCAATGCCGGCATCCTGCGCGCCGCCGACGGACTCAAGCCCTCCTCGCAGGGCAAGCGTATTGCGTTCGATGGTCCCGGCCGTATGGTCATCGACGGACCTTTCGCCGAGACCAAGGAGGTGGTCGCCGGCTTCTGGCTCTGGGAAGTCAAGGACATGGACGAGGCGGTCGCCTGGGTGAAGCGCTGCCCCAATCCCATGCTGGGACCGAGCGAGATCGAAATCCGGCCGCTGTACGAGATGGCCGATTTGCTATGAGAATCTGACGCTATCTCTATTTCCCCGCCACATTGCCCCACAAGTACTTGTGGAGCTGAATCTGGAATCGCACCGGCAGGCGATCCTCGAGAATCCAGTCCGCGAGCTCGCGCGCCGGCAGCTGCTCGTGGCTTGGGGAAAATAGCACCGTGCAACGCGCATCGAGCCCGAGCTCACGCACCTTGGTGCGGCTCCACTCGTAGTCATCCCTGCCACAGATGACAAACTTCACCAGGTCGTGGGATTGCAGCCGCCCGAGCTCGTCATAACGATTCCGCGGCTCTTCCCCCGAGGCGGGAGTCTTCACGTCCACGACCCGTACAACCCGCGGATCGACATCCTCCAGGGACATGGCTCCACTCGTCTCCAGTGACACGCGATAGCCCGCATCGCAAAGTTGCTGCAGCAGAGGCAGACAGTTTTTCTGCGCCAACGGCTCGCCGCCGGTGACGCAGACATACTTCGCGCCGAACTCCCCGACGCGCGCGAGAATCGCATCGAGCTCCCACCAGTCCCCGCCATGAAACGCGTACGCGGTATCGCAGTACTGGCACCGTAGAGGGCAGCCCGTCAGCCGCACGAACACCGTCGGGATTCCTACGGTGTCTGCCTCCCCCTGCAGAGAGTGAAAGATTTCAGTGATTTTGAGCCGCGCCACATCCGTCTCGCCGATAGCCCACTTGGCCGACTTGGCCTACTTAGCAGGTGTGTGCTGGAGCCGCTCCGCGGCGTGTTTCGCCGCATCCGTCCCCGGATACTTCTGCACCACCTGCGACAAGGTTGCCCGACCCTCGCCGGTCTTCTTCTGCTCGAGCTGCGTATAACCCAGCTTCAGAAGCGCGTCCGGCGCTTTGCGCGAATCCGGCCACTTCTGCAGAACATTGCGGAAGGCGCCTGTCGCCGAGTCGAAATCACGCGTGACGTAGAAGGCCTCGCCCAGCCAGTACTGCGCATTTTCCGCGAGCGGGCTCGCCGGATAACTGGAGAGAAAGGACTTGAAGCCCGTGATGGCGACCGAGTAGCTCCCGGCTTTGAGCGCATCGAACGACTGCGCATACACCGTCTGCTCTTCCGAGCTGCCGCCGGAATCAGCTCCCGACCCCGCGGCGCCTGTCGGCGACCCCGCACTTCCGGCACTCTGCGGCGACGAGCTGCCCGCAGCCGAGCCAGCACCACCACCGGCACCAGCAGCCCCCGACGAGCCCCCGCCGAGAGCAGCGATGCGCTTATCGAGATCACTGTACAAATCCCTCTGCTGCTTGTGCATGGCCTCGGAGTTGTACTCGAGCTCTTCGACACGGCCGCGGAGCTGCCGCACGTCGGCCTGCACCTGGTCGAGGTGCTGCGCCAACTCAACCAGGCTCTGGTTCGAGATGATGCGCTCGATCCGCGTCACCCGGGCGTCGATGTCATTCAACTTCAACTGTATCGGATCATCGGCCGCAGGCGCGCTGGCGCACCCGGCACCGAGCGCCGCGACGACCGCGACGACAAACACGACGCATGGCTGACGCATGGTGAACCTCATCTCCGCGCTACCTGGCGGGCTGATTGGTCGATGTCAGATAGACGATCTCAACGCGACGATTCTTCGCCCACGCCGTCTCATCGTGCCCCGCGACCGCGGGACGCTCAGCCCCGTAGCTCACCGTCGACAGCTGCGCCTCGGTAGCTCCCTGCAACAGCAACGCTCGTCGCACCGACTGTGCCCGGCGCTCGCCCAGGCCAATGTTGTATTCACGAGAGCCGCGATCGTCCGTGTGACCCTCGAGCCGCACGCGTGCCGTCGGGTTGGTGGCGAGGTATTTTGCATGGGCCCCCACAATGTCCGTGCCCTCACCCTTGATTTCGCTGCTGTCGAAATCGAAGTACACCACCCGCTTGGCGAGCAGGCCACCCTGCGGCCCGGCGGTTTCATCATCGCTCCCGTTCTGCCCGTTGCTGGCACCGTTAGCACCCGCACCCGTTGCTGAAGTACCCGCTCCAACTTCTGACGCCGGCGGCGGCGGCGATTCCTTGGGATGCTTGCTTCCGCACGCAGCGAGACCGAGGCAAGCGACCAACATGACAACCAGAATTCTACGCATACACCCTTTCTCCAAAATGCCGTCCGCGTCTGGCGGCGTTTTTATTGACTCGGACACGGGAGCCTCGAGGCTCCTATTGAACAAACGGCCCCCAGGCGGGCTCGCGCACCTCACCCTGCTCTGCCTTGAGGCGCAAGCCGGTGAGGCCGTCCACAGATACTGTGGCGAGGGCGCCTCGGCTGCCCTCGCGCTCCGCGTACATGAGCGTCGCCCCGTTGGGAGCAAAGCTCGGCGACTCGTCAAGATGGCCTCGCGAAAGGACGCGAACGGTACCGCTCGAGAGGTCTTGCACTGCGATCCGGTAGTTACCGTTGTCGAGCGTCACCATGGCGAGCTGCGACCCATCGGCCGACACCCGCGGCCGCGCATTGTAGTTACCACCGAAGGTGATCCGCTTCGGCTTATCACCGGGGTTCACACCTATACGGTAGATCTGCGGGCCGCCCGCGCGGTCCGACGTGAAATAAAGAGAGTGGCCATCCGGCGTCCAGGCCGGCTCTGTGTCGATCGCAGGATCGTCCGTGATGCGAGACAGGTTCTGTGTCCCGAGATCGAGCACGTAAATGTCGGGGTTGCCGTTACTGCCGCCCAAGGTGAGCGCCAGCTTCTTCCCGTCGGGCGACCAGGCAGGGGCTCCATTGACACCTGCCCGCGCCGAAACCTGGCGGCGCTCTCCCGTGCGGACGAGCTGCACATACACGGCGGAGCGCTTGCTCTCAAAGGACACATACGAGAGCCACTGACCATCCGGCGACCACGATGGCGACATCAAAGGGAAGCGCGACTGCAGGATGAGCCGCTGATTTTCCCCGTCGGCATCGGCGACGATGAGTTGGTAATTCTGCGCGGGTGGTTGCCCATCGACTGCGATATAGGCGATGCGCGTGGCGAACGCGCCGCGAATCCCGAGGACTTTCTCGTAAACGACGTCGCTAACCCGGTGCGCGGCGTTACGCAATGCGCTTGGCACACCTACGAAACGCTGCGTCACGACACGCTGACCCGTCAGCGAGTTGACCAGATCGAAATCCACAGCGACCTGCCCGGCGTCGATGGAGGTGACGCGGCCGACCACCACGTAATCGGCACCGGCATTCTTCCATTCTGCGGACACCACATCGTCAGCCCGCGTCGGGGTCGACGTCGGGAGACGTGGGCCGGACAAGGCACGAAAGCGCCCGCTGCCTGCCAGATCGTGTTGAATGACCCCCGCGACATCCAGCCCTCCGTCGACCGGAACCGCGCGCGCGAACGGCACGATGGCGATCGGCACAGGGTCGGATACGCCGTTGGTGATCTCGATCTTGAGTTGCGCGTGAGCGGGCAACACGGCGGCGCTCGCCACCACGGCGGCGACCAGGAGGCCCTTGAGGGCACGCAAGACTGTCATCGTCACTCTCATATCATGCAACTCATATCGTGCAACTCAAACACGGCGTTTATTAATCGGGCCTGAACGTGATGACCAGACTCCGCTCGAACAACGTCGGATCCGGCGGCGGCGGCAGCGGGGAGGCCCGGTAAACCGCCGCTTCGATCGATTCGCGGACCGCCTGATCACCATTACAGGTCCCGATGCGGACGTTCGTCACCTCACCTCCCGGTACCTGTGTCACATTCAACACGCATTCGATTCCCGGCCGGGCCGAGGCCGGCCGCAGCCACGCGCGCTGGATGCGGGCGGTGATCTGCGACTGCCAGCTCGCCAGGGCACCACTCGAGCTCGCCGCATCCCGCCGCAATTCCTGGTCCAGGCTGCGCCTCAGATCCGCTTCCCGGTCCGCCTTCGCCTGTTCTTCCACCTTCTGCTTCTCGTCCGCGAGGCGCTTCTCATCGGCGAGACGCTTTTCGTCCGCCTTCTTTTTGGCTTCCGCCGCCTTACGATCGGCTTCCGCCTTGTCCTGCGCTTTCTTCGCCTGCTCGTCCGCAAGGCGTTTCTCTTCCACGCGCTTGTCCTCGGCCGCCTTCTCTTCGGTCAGGGCAGCCTCCTGCTGCTTCTCCTGCTCCGCGCGCTTGCGGTCTTCTTCCTGCTGCTTTGCCTGAACCTGCCGCTCAGCTTGCTCTTTCTGCTCCTGCTCCCGCTTCGCCAGCTCTTCGGGCGTAGGCGGCGGCGGACCCTCCGGCTCTACCTGCGGCTGCGTGTCAGGCGGCGTCTCAGGTGGCGGCGCCGGTGCCGGTGGGGCCGGTTCCGGCTGCGGCGGCAGCTTACCGACACCAGGCACCGACTTCGCATCCACCACTGTGGCCTCGATCGCGAGCGTGGGCGCAGGCCGCTCACGCTTATACGTGTACCAGCTGTATCCGATCGCCGCAGCCAAGGCTCCATGCAGGAGCACGGATAATACAATCGACGCCCAGCGATCGCTCGCCCGCTCAGCGGGTCCGGACTGTGCCATCAGTTACCGCGATGCGGACGTTGCGGCAGTGGATCGGTCAGAAACCCGACCTTTTTCGCGCCGGCCTTCTGCAGGATCACCATCGCCCGCACGACCTCACCGTAAGGCACTGCGTTGTCCGCCTTCACCAGGACCGGCAAGTCGGGATTACCGTGCAACTCGTGCGCGGTGCGGTCGCCAACCACGTCCGGATCGAGCGGCTCCCGCGGATCGCCGCCCTTGTTCAGATACAACCGACCCTCCTTATCGACCGACAACACGATCGGAATGGCGTCTTTGAGCATTTTCGGGTCCAGGGGTTCCGCCCCCGCTTTAGGCAGGTCCACCTTGATCCCCTGCGTCAGCAGCGGCGCCGTGATCATGAAAATGATCAACAGCACGAGCATGACGTCGATGTAGGGTACGACGTTGATCTCGCCCATCAGACGCCGGCCCTTGTTGACACTCGCCATGGCCCCCTCCTAACTCTGGCTGCCTGCGGAAACCACGCCGCCGTGACCGGCGCCGCGGGCGGCATGCCGCTGCAGGATGCTGGAAAACTCCTCGGTGAAAGCGTCGAAACGGATCTCCAGGCGCGCCACCTGGTCGGCGAACCGGTTGTAAGCGATGACCGCCGGGATCGCCGCGAACAGACCGAACGCGGTGGTGATGAGCGCCTCCGAGATGCCGGGAGCCACCATGGCGAGCGTCGCCTGTTGCACATTCCCGAGGGAATAGAACGCGCTCATGATGCCCCAGACGGTGCCGAACAATCCGACGTAGGGGCTGGTGGAGCCGACGGTCGCGAGCGTCGCCAAACTCTGCTCGAGTCGGTCGATCTCCTTCAATTGCCCGACGCGCATGGCCCGGCGCGCGCCTTCCAACATCTGGTCGGCCGAGGCGCCGGCCTGTTGGCGCAGCCGCGCGAACTCGCGGAAGCCGAACTCGAAGATGTTCGCCATCCCGGTCGAGCCGCCGCGCGATTCAATCGCCCGGTAGAGCTGCGCCAGGTCGCCACCCGACCAGAACTGGTTTTCGAACTGGTCGGCTTCGCGGCGCGAGCGTCCGATCATGAAGCGCTTGCGGAAGATAATCATCCATGAGTAGAGCGATGCCAGCATCAGCAGCGCGATAACGATCTGCACAGGCACACTCGCCTGCACGACCAGATTGATGACCGAAAGCTGTTCACCCATTCAAGATCGCTCCAGCGGCAACGCGTCAGTGAGAAAATCAGGCAATCTCTTCGGTCGCAGCGTCCGTGCGTCCACGCATACGACCCGGACTTCCGCCTCGACCAGCAGATCGCCCTCAGGCGCGCGGTGGATACGCTGTAGGAACCGCATCGCCGTCGCGCGCTCACCGCGCGGCTCGCATGTGATCGTCAACTCGTCATCCAACCGTGCGGGGCGACGATACTCCACCGACAGTCCCGTCACGGCGAACAGGATTCCCGGCGTCTGCACGAGTTCCTGCTGCGAGTAACCCAGGGACCGCAGCCACTCCGTCCGCGCGCGCTCCAGGAACCGCAAGTAGTTCGCATAGTAAACGATGCCGCCGCCGTCCGTGTCTTCCCAGTAGACGCGGGCGGCCCAGGAAAACACACTCACGACGGGTCCTCGAACAACTGCAGCGTGGTGGTTACGATTTCGGGGGCTTTCAAGCCGAAGTGAAGATAGGTCATACGCGTGACCATCCGGCCGCGCGCCGTGCGCACGAGAAACCCTTTCTGGATGAGAAACGGCTCTATGACATCCTCGAGTGTGCCGCGCTCTTCCCCTACCGCGGCGGCGATACTTTCGATCCCGACCGGTCCGCCGTCGAAGCGCTCGATAATGGCGAGGAGAAACTTCCGGTCGAGGGTATCGAAGCCCAGGGGATCGACTTCGAGCAGATCGAGCGCCGCATCCGCGACCCGCTCGTCGATCCGGCCGTCGGCTTTCACCTGGGCATAGTCTCGGACCCGACGCAGCAACCGGTTGGTGATGCGGGGCGTGCCGCGCGAGCGTTGCGCTATCCGGCGTGTGCCTCCCGCGTCTATGGGCACATTCAGAATGTCGGCCGAGCGCTTCACAATCAGCTCGAGATCGGGCACGTCATAGAATTCGAGCCGCTGCACGATGCCGAACCGGTCGCGCAGTGGCGAGGTTAGAAGTCCCGCCCGTGTGGTCGCCCCGACGAGTGTGAACGGCGGCAAATTGAGTTTGATGGAACGCGCCGCCGGCCCCTCGCCGATCATGATGTCGAGTTGATAATCCTCCATCGCGGGGTACAGCACTTCCTCCACCACCGGCGAAAGACGATGGATCTCGTCGATGAACAGCACGTCGCGCGGCTGCAGGTTGGTGAGGATGGCGGCCAGGTCGGCCGGCCGCTCCAGCACCGGGCCGGAGGTCTGCCGCAGGCTGACGCCCAACTCGACGGCCAGAATGTTGGCCAGGGTGGTCTTGCCCAGTCCCGGCGGCCCGAAGATCAGCACGTGGTCGAGCGCCTCGCCCCGTTGGCGCGCCGCAGTCACGAAGATCTCGAGCTGCGCCTTTACGGCGGCCTGCCCGATGTATTCATTGAGGCGGGCCGGCCGGATGGCCCGCTCGACCGCCTCGTCTTCGCTGCCTGCCGCGCCGCTGATGATTCGTTCGGGTTCCAATAGGGGTCCTTGCTGCGATTGCCTAATGCTATGGCCTGATGTTATGGCCGGCTGGTGCCCTGCAGGGCGCGCCGGATCAATTCTTCGGTCGAGTGTGTACCGGGACCGATCGCCTTGAGCAAGCGAGTGGCCTCGGCCGGACGGTAACCCAGGGAGACGAGCGCGGCATACGCTTCCGACTCGGGATTCGCGCTTACGGGGACCGCTACGCCGCCGACGCCGACACCATCGGCGGACGCCGCCGGATCTCCGAGGCGGTCACGCATCTCAACCACGAGGCGCTCCGCTGTCTTACGCCCGATGCCGGGGACTTTCGTGAGGGCCGTGATGTCTTCGTTCACCACGCAGCGCGAGAAGGCCTCGACACTGATGCCGGACAACAGGGCAAGCGCGATCTTCGGTCCCACCCCGGAGACTTTGATCAAACTCCGAAACAATCGCCGCTCGCCCTCGGTGGCAAAGGCGTACAGCACGTGGGCGTCCTCGCGGACGACGAGGTGCGTGAGCAGACTGACTTCCTGCCCGACTGCCGGGAGATGGAAGAACGTCGACATCGGGGCCTCGAGCTCATAGCCCAGTCCGCCCACGTCGACCATGAGCTGCGGCGGAGTTTTCGAGGCGATGCGACCACGGACCGATCCAATCATTCTTGCGCCTGCGTAAACGCGTGCAGCCGACGCGAATGAGCGTGACACACGGCAACCGCCAATGCGTCCGATGCATCGGGACCAATGCGCTCCTTGAGCCGGAGCAAGGTCGTAATCATGTGAGCCACCTGAGACTTCTCCGCCGCGCCCGAGCCCACCAGCGCCATTTTGATCGCGCGCGGTGCATATTCAAACACGGGCAGCCCTTTGGGCACTGCACACAGCGCCGCCCCGCGGGCCTGCCCGAGCTTCAGCGCGCTTTGCACGTTCCGGTTGACGAAAACGCGCTCGACAGCGACTTCGGCGGGCTGATGCTCGCCGATGAGCGCCTGCAGCCCATCGAAAATCAGCCGCAGCCGTTCCGCCATCAACGCGCCACCGACATTCAGACATCCGTGGGCGATATGCACGTAATCAGAGCCGCGACATTCGATAACACCGAACCCGGTACGGCGCGAACCCGGGTCGACACCCAGGATGCGCGTAATCACATGAGGTTTGATGGTCAGCGCTGCACGGCCCCTTGCGGCCGCCGTCGACGCAACAGCGCGCGTCGCGACACTGACCGGTGCGGCGATGCCAGCGGCAAACGCCACAGGATCAAATGCGCGCCAGGACCTCGTCCGATATTTCGACATTCGAATAAACGTTTCGTGTAGGGCCAGATTGGGCGTGAGCGGGGACGAGCAAGGGTATACGAAAACAATGACTTGCACGCACTCCGTTCATGCTCGGTCACCCCGACGTATGGCGGGCCATTAGAGAAGGATTAGACAGCTTTCCGAGGCTTCGCGGTAGCCCGGATCGGGGGACTCAGCCTTCGGTGTTCCCCCGCCCCTTCCCTGCCCGCTCCCACGCCAGGAAACGCTCATAGAGGGTGAGCGGCTCACGCTTCAGTGCCCGCGCAATCGCAGTGAACTCCACCACGTCGAGCCGGCGCTCGCCGGTCTCGATCTTGCCGACCACCGAGGGCGGCAGTTTCAGCCGTTCCGCCAATTGCCGTTGCGTGAGCCCTGCTTCCCTTCTGGAAGCGACCAGAACGGCAAGCAATGCCTTGTGGCCACGCGAACGCAGTGTTTTCGGCAACGAACGGCTCCTGTGACAGAGCCCGCAGTTTCCGGTGCCCGCACCACGCTCCCATGAGGGAGGCCACATCTCCGTAATCGAGCGCTTGTCTCTATCATGGAAGCAAGTGCAGAATCCTCGAAGCGTTAGCAGTGCGCATTGATGCAA
>JAQGOE010000352.1 GCA_028293725.1 Gammaproteobacteria bacterium
CCGCCGTCATCACCTACGTGAATCCGGCGGTCGCGGCGCTCCTGGGCGTCCTGGTGTTACATGAATCCTTCGGTCCGGGCGCGGTCCTCGGGCTTGCGCTGATCCTGCTCGGCTCGTGGCTAGCCACCCACAGCGTCAAGCCCAATCCCAATGTCAAGGTACCGCCCGTCAAAGAAACGGTGACTGGAGCGCCTTGAACAGGGTGCGAGGAAGATCTACAGCTACCCGGATATGAAGATCACCTTCCAGAACGGGAAGGTGAGCGACGTGCAGTAATTGTAGTCACCAGCAACTTCGTCGGGTCCGCGCAGGGCCCGACGAGGATCTCCACTTCACCGGCCTCGAACACCGGTTTCATGTCCAACCCCAGGAACCGCAACTCCGCCACTGGCAGTTGCAACGCGACGGTTCCCGACTCCCCCGGCTCCAGCGCAATCTTCCCGAAGCCTTTCAGCTCGAGCAGTGGCCGCGTCACGCTTGCCACCTTGTCATGCGTGAACAGAAACACGGTTTCTTCCGCTCGTCGGCCACCCTCGTTGGTGACGTCGACGCGCACTTCGAGAGTGTCTCGCTCTGAAACCTGATCAGGCGTCACTCGCAGGTTCGACAACGTGAAGCGCCCGTACGTGAGCCCATGACCGAACGGAAATAGCGGCTCGTTCGGTATATCGAGATATCTGCTCGTGTAGTGGTCCTTCGGGTTGAAGGGACGCCCGCTCGGCCGCTCACCGAAGAAGACGGGTATCTGTCCCACAGCCACCGGCCATGCCATCGGGGTTCGCCCCGTGGGCGATACACGTCCCGTTAGAACGTCGGCAATCGCATTACCCGCTTCACTTCCCAGAAACCATGCGGCGAGCACGGCGTCCGCTTTCTCAAACAACCACGGAAGCACTAGCGGACGACCTGAGAACAGCACGACGATGACTCGTTTGCCAAGCTCTCGGGCGCGTGCCAGGACGGCTTCGGCGAGCGCTCGCTGTTGCCCGGGAAGGTCCAACTGTGCCCGGCTCGCAGCTTCTCCGCTCATGTTGGCCGCTTCGCCAATACATAACACGATGGCGTCCGCACGCTCACAAAGCGCGACCGCGCTCGGGATGCCCATGGTCGTATCGCTTTGGATGTCTACTCCCGCTTCATGGAGGATCTCCGTTCCACCTAAGGCATTGCGCAGGCCCGCGAGTACCGCAACGTGACTTCCAACATCCTGAGCGGCTCCCCACGCTCCGCCCATTTCAGCGGGCGCATTGGCGAGCGGTCCGATTAAAGCGATTGTTCCGACCTGGCCCAATGGCAGCGTGTCACCATCGTTCTTCAGCATAACGATGGACCGTGCCGATACGTCGCGCGCCACCCGCCGTCTGTTTGCCAGAGCCGCCGGCGTTTCCGGCTTGGCTCCGCGCCGATAGGGATCAGCAAAAAGACCGAGCCGCTCCTTGAGCGTGAGTACCCGACGCACGGCGGCGTCGATTTCCTCCATGGTTACCCACCCGCGCTCCAGGGCCGTGGGGAGGCCTCGGCGGTACGCGTCCGACATCATGTCGATATCAACACCAGCTTTGAGTGACAGTGTTGCGGCCTCAACCAGATCGGCCGCCACGCCGTGATTGATGAGTTCGCGTATGGCGTTGTAGTCACTCACGATCACACCGTCGAAGCCATGCTTCTCACGCAGCCACCCGCGTAACAAACCAACATGCACCGTCATCGGAATGCCGGCGAGGTCAGTGAAAGAGGGCATGATGGTGGCCACCCCCGCATTGATCGCAGCGGTGAACGGCGGCAGATGTACTTCGTGCAGTGTGCGCTCGGAGATGTCGACGGCTGCGTACTCGCGACCTGCCGTCACCGGGCCGTAAGCGCAGAAGTGTTTCGCGCAGGCCGCGAGCGACCCCCCGGTACTCAGGTCATCACCTTGGAAGCCGCGCACTTTGGCTTCCGCCAAGCGTGCTCCGAGCCACGAGTCCTCACCGGGTCCCTCCACGCAGCGGCCCCAGCGAGGATCGCGGGAGATATCGAGCATGGGCGCGAAAGTCATGGCCAAGCCGTCGGCAGCGCCCTCCAGGGCCGCCTCCCGTGCCGTCTGGGCCCAAGCTTTTGGATCGAACGACGCCACCTCGGCCAGGGGCACCGGGAAGAGGGTGCGGTGGCCATGAATGATGTCGAGGCCGATGAGGAGGGGAATACCGAGCCTGGAGCCCTCGACCGCCAGCCGCTGCATCTCGTGGCAGTGGTCCGCACCGACCATATTGAGTAGATTGCCGAGCGTCCCGTCCCGGATGGAATGGGTGGAATCCCCGGCAATAACAGGCCCCGTGACCGCGTAGCTCGAGGCGGTCATGGTCATCTGGCCGAGCTTTTCCGCCAGCGTCATGGCGGCTATGAGCTCCTCGACGCGACTCACGAGCCGACTCCGGGAGCGGGGTCCCAGACACATTGTGATCCGACTGCTAACGTCCGCATGCCTTTGAATGGCAAAATAAAGCTGCTCCTGCCAAAGCCTGGACGTGATGATAGAACGGTCGCAACAAGAAATCGCCAGCGCCACCGCTGAGATCGACGAAGCCGCGCACGCGGGGCTCGTGCCGCAGTTGAGCATGATGAGCCGGGCGCTACTGGCCTCGCCGGTCCGCAATCGGCTGCTGCTCCTCGGGCTGGCGGTCTTCGTGGTCATCGCCACCACGGCCTACGGCCAGAACCGGCTCAATAACTGGAACCGGCCTTTCTACGACGCCCTGGCGCGCCGCGACCTGCACGAGTTCGTCTTCCAGCTCGGCATGTTCGCCATCATCGCCGGCTGCCTGCTGGTGCTGAATGTCGCGCAGCGCTGGCTCGGTGAGACGTTAAAACTGAAGCTGCGCGCCGGGCTCGCCTACGATCTCATCGGGAACTGGCTGCAGCCCCGCCGGGCCTTCCGGCTCGCCAACGCCGGTGCCATCGGCGACAACCCCGACCAGCGTATGCACGAGGACGCGCGCCACCTGGCCGAGCTGTCGGCCGACCTCGGCATAGGGCTCCTGCAGGCGACGATTCTGCTGTTCACGTTCGTGAGTGTGCTCTGGCAGATCTCGAGTGGCTTCGTGTTGAATGCCGGCAGCCGCCACTTCGCTATCCCCGGTTACATGGTGTGGGCCGCGTTGCTTTACTCGGGCACGGGATCGTTGTTGAGCTATTGGGTTGGCGGCAGCCTCATCAACCGCAACGCCGACCGTTATGCGCGCGAAGCCGATCTGCGCTACTCGCTCGTGCGGGTGAACGAGCATATCGACGCCATCTCCCTCGCCGGCGGCGAGGCGGACGAGCAGCGTCGCCTGGAAATCGACTTCCGCAACGTGTTCGCGGCCACACGCCGGCTCGTCACCGGGCTCACGAATCTCACCTGGGTGACCTCGGGATACGGCTGGTTCACGCTGGTAGCCCCGATCCTGGTCGCCGCGCCGTTGTATTTCGCCAAGACGCTGACTTTCGGCGGCCTCATGGTGGCCGCGGGCGGCTTCACCCAGGTGCAGTCATCATTGCGCTGGTTCGTGGACAACTTCAGCTTGATTGCCGATTGGCGCGCAACCCTGTTACGGGTCGCGAGCTTCCGGCGCGCCGTCATCGCCACCGATGCTCTGCATGATGTGGAGAGTCAGATCAGTTTCGGCGAAGGCCAGCCCGGCCAGATCACCATCGAGAATCTCGAAATCGCCTCGCCGTCGGGTTGCACGTTGCTCGCCGAGCGCAAGGTTGAAGTGAAGGCCGGGGAGCGCGTGCTCATTGTCGGCGAGCCGGGTACGGGCAAGACCCTGTTGTTCCGTGCCCTGGCGGGACTGTGGCCATGGGGGGCGGGTCGAGTCTCCCACCCGAAAGGTGAGGAGTTGTTCTACATGCCGCGCACGCCCTATCTGCCACCCGGCACGCTTCGTGAAGCTCTCGCGTATCCCTCGAGCGTCGACAAGTTTCAGGCGCAGGATTACAACGGCGCTCTCGCCCGGCTGGGTCTCGAGAGTCTGCAACCGCAGCTCGATGTCTCGAAGCGTTGGGACCGCGAGTTGAACGAGGACGAGCAGCAGCGACTGGTGTTTGCCACGCTATTGCTGCACGCACCGCACTGGGTTCTGATTGACGAGGTGCTCGACTCGCTCGACGATGAGTCACTGCAGCGGGTGACCGAAGTGCTCACGAAGGATCTCGCGCGCACGGGGATCATTTATATCGGGCGGGCGGAGCAGAAGGACGGGCTGTTTTCCCGCGTGGTGCACCTGGTCAAGGACTCGAGCACACGTCGGTTGCCGCGCAACCCGGTTGCCAAGGCTGTCCAGGCCCAGAGCGCCGCGGCCTGATGGAAACCAACCCCCGCTTGCTGGCCGAGTTGCCGGATGACGCGTTGCTCGAGGCCGTGCAGCGGCAGACGTTCCGCTTTTTCTGGGAAGGGGCTCACCCCGATTGCGGCATGGCGCGCGACCGGATCCCGGTCGGCTCCCCCGATAGGCAGGACCTCGTGGTCACCGGCGGGTCGGGCTTCGGTGTCATGGCGCTCATCGTCGCCGTGGAGCGCGGCTGGGTGTCACGGGACGAGGCGCTCGGCCGGCTGCGCAGCATGTTGGATCTGTTGTACCGGGCGACCTCCTATCACGGCGTGTTCGCCCATTTCATCAACGGCAACAGCGCCGCCACGATTCCATTCTGGCGCAAGGACGATGGCGCCGACCTGGTCGAGACCTCGTTCCTGCTGATGGGATTGTTGTGCGCGCGTCAGTATTTCAATCGCGACACGCCGCAGGAGCGGGAGGTGCGCGGGCGCGTCTCGGGTCTGTGGGAAGAGACGGAATGGAACTGGCACACCCAGGGGGGCCAAAAGCAACTCTACTGGCATTGGAGTCCCAACAACGGCTGGGCGATGGATCACGAGATCCACGGTTGGAACGAGTGTCTGATTACCTACGTGCTGGCGGCGGGGTCGCCGCGTTACGCCATCGATCCGCTGGTCTATCACCGCGGCTTCGCCTCGGGCCGCGAGTTTCTCAACGGCAGGTCGTACTACGACATCCCGCTGCAGTTGGGGATGCCATACGGCGGTCCCCTGTTCTTCGCGCACTACTCGTTCTGCGGGCTCGATCCCCGCGGCCTGAAGGATCGCTACGCCGACTACTGGGAGCAGAATGTCAACCATGTGCGGATCAACTACACGCACTGTGTTGCCAACCCCGGCAAGTTCAAGGGTTATGGTGCTGATTGTTGGGGGCTCACGGCGAGCGACGACCCTGACGGTTACGCGGCACATGCTCCGGCTCCCGACGCGGACAACGGCACGATCTCCCCGACCGCGGCCCTGTCGAGCATGCCCTATGCGCCGCTCGAGGCGACCCGGGCGTTGCGTCATTTTCTCGCCGCGCACGGCGAGCGGATCTGGGGACCCTACGGTTTTGTGGATGCCTTCTGTGAGCAGCGCGACTGGGCCGCCAACACCTTCCTGGCGATCGACCAGGGTCCGATCATTGTGATGATCGAAAACCAACGCACCGGCCTGTTGTGGAAACTGTTCATGAGTATTCCCGAGGTGCAGACCGGGTTGCGCCGGCTCGGATTCTCCAGTCCCTGGCTGGACGCGGTGGGGAGCCGCTGATGGAAGCGCCGGGCGCCGACTTCGATCGCTGGATCGAGCGGCAGTACCGCCGCGCCGTGGCGGGCATGTTGCCGAGCATCTCCGCGGTCGGGATCGTGAAACATCGGCCTGGCTTCGGACAGAGTGTGGTTCCGAAGAAGGGGTCCATCGTCGCATCCCCGGTGCTCGCGGCCTACGATCCGGACCCGGACTATTTCTTCCACTGGTTCCGGGATTCCGCGGTGGTCATCGACGCAGTGCGGCTACTGCGGGCCGATGGCAGCATCACTGCCCCACAGGCGCTCGAATATATCCACGATTTCGTGGAGTTCAGCCTTTCGCTGCTGACAGTCGATGGGCATGCCCTGGTGACGTCGTCCGCGTGGCGTACCGGAGTACAGGCGGACTTCGAGAAGTTCGTGCGCCCGGATGACGAGTTCTTGCCCATCAACGGCGGGCTCGTTTCGGCCGAGGCGCGTGTGAATCCCGACGGCACCCTCGATATCTCCAGGTGGGCGCGCCCGCAACACGACGGGCCGCCACTGCGTCTGCTGGCGGTGCTGCGTTGGGTGCGTGATGTTGCTTTCGACTCTACGTTGAGTGCGGCTGCAACCAGGCTCTTACGCGCCGACATCGCGTTTACGCGCGGCGGTTGGCGCACGCCGTCCTTCGACATCTGGGAAGAGGAAAAAGGACATCACTACTACACGTTGCGAGTTACTGCGGCAGCCCTGGAGGAGGGCGCGAGCTGGTTGGATGCCCGCGGCGACGGCAAGAGTGATCGGGAGGAAGCGCGACTTTGCCGGGCCGATGCACAGGCCATCCTGGCGAGGCTCGATGGCTATTGGCTCGAGGATGCCGGATACTACCGCTCGCGAGTGTTGGAAGCCGGTGCGACGTCGAGCAAGGAGCTCGATATCGCGGTGATTTTTGCGGCGATTCACGGCAGCAATGGTGCAGGGGCACATTCCGTGGAGGATCCCCGCATGCAGGCCACGCTGGCGCGGTTGGAAGGGTTGTTCGACGCGGAGTATCCGATCAACCGGAACCGTCCCGCCGGGCGCGGCATCGCCATGGGCCGTTATAAGGGCGACGTGTATTATTCCGGGGGGGCCTACTACTTCTCGACACTCGCGGCGGCCGAATTCTGCTTTCGTGCGGCTGTTGGCCAACAGTTGGCGCCCGGCGAGGGGCGGGCCTTCCTGAATCGCGGCGATGCGTTTCTCGAGACCGTGCGCGCCTTCACTCCGCCCAATGGCGACATGTCCGAGCAGTTCGACCAGAAGACCGGTGCGCAGACATCCGCAAGGCATCTTGCATGGAGTTACGCTGCTTTCATCTCCAGTGTCGTTGCCCGTCGTAATGCCTGTCGGCACCTCGGTCTGCACCCTTAGGGGTCGCGCCAGGGGCCTGGTGGCCGCCGCCCCGGGCACGAAACGTGGTGCTGTGGGGCGGATATGCCCGACACACTGAACCGGAAGACCGAAGGGACGCCCCACGCCGCGCCTGAGGGCGACGCGGTCGCTCAGGGACTGTTCAGGCAGGTCGGTCTGATTACCCGGGCCATCGCCGGTTCCGGCGTCGGTAAAACTCTCGTTTTCCTCATCATCGGTCTATTTCTGATCATTGTCGCGACGGCGTATGGCCAGATCCGGCTCAACGCCTGGAACAAGCCCTTCTACGACGCGATCTCGCGCCGCGACTTGCACGATTTTCTCAGGCAGCTCGGCGTCTTTGCCATCATCGCTTTCGGCCTGCTGATCCTGAACGTGGCGCAGAAATGGCTGGGCGAGATGTTGAAACTCAAACTTCGTGACGGTTTGCTGCACGACCTGGTGCGGGATTGGATGCTGCCGCGGCGCGCCTTCCAGCTCGCCAATGCGGGCGCCATGGGAGTGAACCCCGACCAGCGCATGCACGAGGACGCCCGCAAACTCTGTGAGCTGTCGTCCGATCTCGGCATGGGATTGTTGCAGGCGTCGATTCTGTTCGCCTCATTCGCCGGGATTCTCTGGGGATTGTCGCACGACTTCGTTTTCCGCTTTGCCGACCGGGACTATGCGGTTCCCGGCTTCATGGTGTGGGCGGCGGTGGTGTACGCCGGGCTCGGCTCGCTCGTGAGTTACTGGGTCGGCGGCAGTCTCATCAACCGCAATTCGGAGCGCTACGCGCGTGAGGCGGATCTGCGCTTCTCGCTCGTGCGCGTGAACGAGCATCTCGATGGCATTTCGCTCGCGGGCGGCGAGCCGGACGAGCGCCGCCGCATCGAGCTTCACATCGGCAACGTCCTGGTCGCGACGCGCCGCCTGGTGCGAGGACTCACCAATCTCACCTGGGTCACGGCCGGCTTCGGCTGGATCACCATTGTCGCGCCGATCCTGGTCGCCGCCCCGATCTACTTCGCGGGCAAGATCTCATTCGGCGGCCTCATGATGGCCGCGGCGGCTTTCACACAGGCGCAGTCCTCGTTGCGTTGGTTCGTGGACAACTTCAGCGTGATTGCCGACTGGCGCGCCACCTTGTTGCGAGTGGCGAGTTTCCGTTATGCCCTGACGCATACCGAGGAACTGCGCGAGTTCGACAGTCGCATCAATTACGCGGAAGGCGGGGCCGGCGCGATTACAATCAGCAACCTCCGGATCGTGTCAGCGGCCGGATGGGATCTACTCAAGGAAAAGAATGTGGTCGTCCGGGCGGGGGAGCGTCTTCTGGTCATTGGTGCGCCGGGGACGGGTAAGACGTTGCTGTTTCGCGCGTTGGCGGGCCTTTGGCCGTGGGGCGCCGGTGACATCACGTATCCAAAGGACGAGCCCATCTTTTATCTGCCGCGTGGCACGCCCTATCTGCCCCGAGGCACCTTGCGCGAGGTTCTCGCGTATCCACTGAAGGTGGAGAATTTCGAGCCCGGTGGTTTCGCGCACGCGCTGCGCCGGCTGGGATTGGAGCGGCTCGAGTCCCAGCTCGATACAACCTCCCGCTGGGACCGGGAGCTGAGTCAGGATGAGCAAACCTCCCTGGCCTTCGCCCGCATCGTGCTACAGAGGCCGTCCTGGGTGCTCATCGACGACACCTTCGGGTCGCTCGACGACGAGACACTCGAGCGGGTGACGGATGTCTTCGCCCACGAGCTCGAGCGCACCGCTCTCATCAACATCGGGCGGGCGGCGCAGGCGCGCGATCCGTTTTTCTCGCGCGTGTTGCATCTCGTGAAGTCGGCGGGTAAGGGATGAGCGCGGTGAGGCTATTGCGGGCACTGTGCTTACTGATGTTGCTTGCGGTACTCGCGCCGTTGGCCGCCGCTCAGGATTTCGACTTCCGTCCGCCGGCCGCGGCCAGCGATCCGGGGACGCCGGCGGTCATGCGAGATCTCGCTGAGCGCATTCTGCCCGTCTACCAGGAAGACAATCCAGAGCGCTACCTGGCGAATCTGTCGGCCTTGCAACTGGTCGCGGGCAACTACGCCGCCGCCTATGAATCCCGTCAGTCGCTGCGGGACCGGCGGCGTAGAACCGACGCGGGTCGGCCGGTCGGGCGAAGTTTGATACTCGATCTCTATGCGCATGCTCGGGCCATCGAGGCGACAGAGCGGATACCGTTCGCGCAGGCGTTCACCAAGGCATACCGGGATGCTATCCCGAAGTTGAATGATCTCGATGCCTACGCCGTCATGGGATGGCTTGGGGCCGCGCCGGCGTCGTTCCAGGAGCCGGTGCAACGGATGTTCGATCAACGGCGGCCCAAGGGCAACATAGCGCTCGCCGATGCGTTGGAACTCGTGCAGGCGTACGCGACTTTCGATGCCTATCGGAACTTTGGACCGATCGTCGCTGCGCTGGACGCCGAGGATGAGCAACGGCGTTACGCGACCGAAGACGATATTCTCATCAAGGTGCGTGAAGGAGTGAGCATCGCGGCCATGATCGTGCGCCCCAAGGGGCCACAGAAGCCGCTGCCGGCATTGCTCGAATACACGACGTACCTCACTCCAGGCTACGCCCGGGAAGTCGCGGCTCATGGTTATGTCGGAGTGATCGCTTACGCACGCGGTCGAGGGCGAAGTCTCGGTACGCCGCTGCCTTATCAGCGTGACGGTGAAGATGTGCGGGCTGTGATCAACTGGATCGCCAAACAGTCCTGGAGCGATGGGCAGGTGGGGATGTACGGAAGCGCGTACAGCGGCTTCAGCGGGTGGGCGGCTGCCAAACATCCGCCGCCCGCGCTCAAGGCCATTGCCATGACATCGCCTACCGCCCCGGGCATCGACGTGCCGGATGACGGCGGGGTGTTCCGCAACTCGGCTTACCGATGGTCGCTCTACGTGAGTAACGCGATCGATGAAAAGACTTATAACGACGACGCGGTGTGGCGGTCGTTGGATCAGCGCTGGTACACGAGCGGTAAGCCGTATCGCGATCTCGGCAGCCTGTACGGCACGCCGAATCCGTTCTTCCTGCGTTGGCTGAATCACCCTAGTTATGATCGGTTCTGGCAGACACTGATTCCTTACGGGCACGAGTTCGCCAAGGTCGATATCCCGGTGTTGACGATTACCGGGTACTACGCCCCCGGGGAGGGGGGTGCGCTGTATTACTTCAAGGAGCACCATCGATACGACCCACACGCCAATCACAAACTCCTCATCGGTCCTTATGATGACGGCGTGACTCAGCGGGGGGTGCAACCGGCCTTGCGGGGTTACAGCGTGGACCAGGCGGCGCTCGTGGATTTACGCGAGCTTCGCTATGAGTGGTTCGATTCGGTTCTGAAGGGCGCTGCAACGCCGGCGCTTCTGAAAGACAAGGTCAACTTCGAAGTGATGGGCGCGAACGAGTGGCGGCATGTGCCGTCGCTGGAGGCGATGGGAAATGGGACGCTAAAGCTGTTTTTGGACCCGGCGGCGGTGGGGGCCAGTCATCGGCTGGCGCAGCATGGGGCCGCTGGCAAGACCCGGGGCAAAAGCGCCAACACGAAAGGCAATGCTGCCGACGCCAAGGGCAAGCGCGCCGCGGCCGAATTTGTAGAGCAGGTGGTCGCTCTCGCGGATCGCAATGACGTCAATTCCAACTGGACTCCCACGGATATCGCTGGGAGCAGTGTTGAGGTTCGCAACGCCACGAACTACGTCAGCGATCCTTTGCCGAGAGCCCTGGAGTTGCAAGGCGAGTGGTCGGGCCGACTCGATCTCACCGTCAACAAGATGGACGTGGACCTGCGAGTGGCGGCGTATGAGTTGCGGCCTAGCGGTGAATATGTGCAGCTCTTCGAGCCCTATGTATTCCGCGCCAGCTACGCGCAGGATCGTGTGCACCGTCGCTTACTGAGGGCGGGCGAGCGTCAGATGGTCTCTTTCAAGGTGGAGCGCCTGACGAGCCGCAAACTCGAGGCCGGTAGTCGCCTGGTGCTCGTCCTGGAGGTCAACAAGCGGCCCGACCAGGAGATCAACTACGGCGGCGGCGAGGATGTCAGCGCGGAGTCGCTCGAGGATCCCGACAACAGGGAGCCGGTGAAGCTGCGCTGGTATGGTGATAGTTATATCGATATCCCGGTGCGACGCTAGGATTGGGCGAGGGCGGGCAACGGCCCCGATTCCCAAAGCGGGTGCTATGATCCGGCCACGGTCGGGTTCAGCCCGTCCATTTCGGGGGTTTATGCTCGCTGCGGATCACGATTCGGCGAACGCCGGGGACTCAGGCCGTTTCGAAGAAATCCGGCTCCAGCAGGGCCTCGGGGTAGCCATCACCCGGGGGCAGCTCGACCAGGATGCCGTCTCGACGCTCCACGGACAGGATATGGTGAAATTCCACGTCCGCCTGTCCGGCCAGCGTATTCTCGCCTTTCCCGGAGCCGATGCGGTGGCCCTCGATGGTGCCGCCACGGCGGTTCTGGTGCACGACCTCGGCGTACCGAAGATCGAGCGGGTGGTTGCTGGACGCGACGAGCTCTCCGTCACCACGATGATGCCCCGCGCCCTGTTCCATGAGTTTCTCGACCAGGAAGGCATCAAGACCCCCGAAGCGCTTCGGGCTGTCATGGTGCGCAAGGGTGCGCGGCCGCGCCTGCTGATAGCGAGGCCGACGCAGCAGGAATTGGCGATCGCCGATGCAATCGTGAACTGCCGCCGGGTCGGCCCACTGCGCCGCCTGTTCATCGAGGCGAAGGTGGCCGAATTCTTCTGCCTGGTCATCGACCGGCTGCAGGCCGAGTCTTACAGTCCGCAGTCGGCGGCTCGCGTCACCGAGCGGGATCGTCGGCAGCTCGCCCGCGTACACGACCTGCTCGGGGAGTGCTACACGAGCCCTCCGACGCTGCATGAGCTCGCGCGACAGTTCGGGCTCAATCGCAACAAGCTCTGCAGCGGATTTACCCAGATCTACGGCAAATCCATATTCGACTTCTGCCAGCAACTGCGGATGGAGAAGGCCCGCCAGCTCCTGGCGGAGTCGATGATGAGCGTCCTCGAGGTGGCCGTGTCCGCCGGCTATACCTCCGCGAGCGCCTTCAGCGCCGCCTTTCACCGCCGCTTTGGACACGCGCCCTCCGAAATCCGCGGCCGCACCGTATAGCCGTCTGAATCGCCGACTGAACTGCGCGCCCCGCCTTCCGGCGGGCGGCTCCTTCGGCGTACGAAATCGTGACGGCGGCTACACCATTCGTGACGATCGCTGACGCGCCGCCGCGCAGCGGCCCCTAGCATCTTCCGTACGCTCATCAAAAGCGTCAGCAAAATACAACAGCGGGAGATGCAACTCGATGACACGCGGTACCGATCGGCTGAAAATCGCTGGCGCGATGGGCGCCATGCTCGTGTCCACCGCGACGCTGGCACAACAGGACTCCCAGGCTGAGGGCCAGCTGGAAGAAATCGTCGTCACCGCCCAGAAGCGCGAGCAACGGCTGCAGGATGTACCGCTTTCCGTCACTGCGATCTCCGGCGACGAGATGGATCGCGAAGGCGCGCGAGATTTTCACGACATCCTGCTCTCCATTCCCGGAGTTTCGTATTCGAGCACGGAGCCGGGCCAGAGCCGCTATTCCATCCGCGGCATCAGCACGGCGGCCTCGAGCCCCACGGTGGGCATTTATCTCGACGATATCTCGCTCGTCACCATCAGCACGGGTTTCGCCGGTGCCGCCGATCCCGTGTTGTTCGATCTGGATCGCGTGGAGGTGTTGAAAGGGCCGCAGGGGACGCTGTACGGCGGAAGTGCCATGGGCGGCGCGATCAAGTATGTGAGCCGCCAGCCGGTGCTCGACCAGATGAGTGTGACGGCCGAGGGCGGGCTCTCCTCCACAGATCACGGCGGTCTCTCGTACAACGCCACTTCTGTCCTCAATCTGCCGCTCATCAGCGGCAAGTTGGCAATGCGGCTGGGCGTGTCCTATCGTTACGATGCCGGCTATATTGACTACGTGCCCAACGGCACGGTGGAAGAGTGGGCTCGCAGCGCTACGCCCGCGGGGCAGCCGTTTCAGCCCGTCACGTATTCCTCCTTGAGCAATTTCGCCCGTTCCGACGCCAACGATCGCAGCACGACGGCAGTGCGAGTCGCGGTGAAGTACCTCGCGACCGACTCGCTCACCATACTTCCCGCGGCCACCATACAGCGCAGCGACAAGGCCAATCCGGACGACTTCTTCACTAACCTTCCCGGCTTCGATGCCTCGTTCCGCTTCGGTCAGCCCACCCGTGACGATCTCGGTGTCTATACCCTGAACGTGACCCAACAGTTCTCGGGGTTCAATCTCACTTCCCTCAGCGGCTACGTGGACCGCACGATAGAGTGGAATCGCGATTATTCCCTTTTTATCGCCGGGCTGGTGCCGCCGCTGCTGCCCGACAATTCATACGACATCTCGAATACCAGCACGCATACGTTCAGCGAGGAGCTGCGGCTGGCCTCTGACAACACCTCCGCTTTCAAGTGGACGATCGGGGCGTACTACTCACAGCAACGCGACGATCTCTACCAGGTCGTCTACACGGTCGGCGCGGGGCAATTCTTCGGTTCGGGTACCGACGTCACCTACTCAGGCAACCAGCTCACCCGGACTTCGCAGGAGGCGCTCTTCGGTGACGTCACGTACTCAGTGACCTCGCAGTGGGACGTCAGTGCGGGTCTGCGCTGGTTCGACATCCGGCAGAAGATCGATGGCGACTTCAACGGCGTGTTCAACGGCGGGCACAGCGAAGTCGACGGCAAGCGCAGCACCAACGTCGGCGTGACCCCCAAGGTTTCGGTGAACTATAAGCCGCTCGACGATCATCTCGTGTATGCGACGGCCAGCAAGGGGTTCCGCCAGGGCGGCCCGAACCGGTTCAACACCGACAGTCCGCTGTGCGAGCCGGACTTCCAGCGGCTCGGTATCAGTCGCGCTCCGGACAGCTTTCAGCCCGACAGCCTCTGGACGTACGAGATCGGGAGCAAGAACGAGTTCAGGGATCTTCGTACGATCGTCAACGCCGCGATCTACTACACGGATTGGAAGAAGATCCAGCAGCAGGTGAACCTGAATTCCTGCGGCTTCCAGTTCGTGGGTAACGTGGGCGCCGCCACCATCAAGGGCGCGGAGCTCTCCGTCGATTCGGCGCTCAATGCCGCCGTCACGGTAGGGGTCGCCGGCTCGTACCTCGATACCCGGATTACCACGACGTCGCCGGGTGTTTCCGCCCAGGTAGGGCAGCCTGTGCTCGACACGCCGAAGTGGATGTTGAGTGCGTATGGCGACTACAAGTTCCTGGCGGTCGCCGGCTGGACCGGCAGCCTGCGGCCGGAATTTCAGTACCATGGCGCCAATCTGCGCCAGTTCGAGTCGCTCGCCTCCGTAACCTATCCGGACGGCAGCCTGGGCACGATTCCCGATCAGACTCAGTTGCAGCACGCCTATCACGTCGTGAATGCGATTCTCAATTTCTCGCACGACGCCTGGGAGTATCGGCTCTATGTCGACAACCTCACCAACGCGGAGCCTTATCTGGATTTCAGCCGCGCCAGCGGCTTGTCCGAAGCGACGACCATCCGGCCACGCACGGTCGGCGTCAGCGTCAAGTCCACTTTCTAAAAGGTAGCTGCATGATGATCTCGGGTCCCAGGATCCTGTTGCTCTGCGCGTTGCTGGCGTCAGGCCCGGCCGCACTGGGGGGCACGCGGCCGCAGAGCGATGGCAAGGACTGGCCGCTCAACGGCCGGACATTCCACGAAGAGCATTTTTCTCCCTTGCGTCAGATCGATGCGTCGAACGTCGGTTCACTCGGCCTCGCGTGGGAGTTTGACGGATTCGTGGTACGAGGACGTACTCACCGCGGCGTCGAGGCGTCGCCGCTTCTGGCCGACGGGGTGTTGTATTTCTCGGGGCCGTGGAGCGTCGTCTACGCGGTCGATGCCCGCACCGGCAAGCTCCTTTGGCAACATGACCCGCAGGTCGAGGGGCAATGGGCGCGCAAAACCTGTTGCGATGTCGTCAACCGTGGCGTGGCGCTCTGGAAGGGGCGGGTGTATGTCGCTACGCTCGATGGTTACCTGGTGGCCCTCGACGCCACGAACGGTAAACAGTTGTGGCGCGTGGATACATTCACCGACCGAGTGACCATGAATTATGCGAGTACGGGTGCCCCACGTATTGCCGGAAACAACATCGTGATCGGTAACGGTGGTGCCGAAATGGGCGCGCGCGGTTACGTCACGGCTTATGACCTGCAGTCCGGCAAGCTCGCGTGGCGCTTTTACACTGTACCTGGAGATCCCAAGAGCGGGCCGGATGAAAGCCCGGACGTCACGCTCGCGCGGCCCACCTGGAGCCCCGCTTCCCGCTGGGACCTGGGAGGCGGAGGCACGGCGTGGGATTCGATGGTGTACGACCCGGAGCTAAACCTGTTGTATGTTGGGGTCGGCAACGGCTGTCCGCATCCGCTCTGGAGCCGCAGTCCCGGCGGCGGCGACAATCTCTTCCTGAGTTCCATCGTCGCCCTGGACGCGAATTCGGGCCGAATGCGCTGGTACTACCAGACCACGCCGGGTGACAGTTGGGACTTCACCGCCACCCAGAACATCATCCTTGCCGATGTCCGGATCGGCGGTCACCCGCGCCCGGTGCTCATGCAGGCGCCAAAAAACGGCTTTTTCTACGTGCTCGATCGCCGTACCGGCAAGCTCCTTTCGGCCGAGCCCTACTCAACAGTGACCTGGGCAAAGAAAGTCGATCTCGCCACGGGTCGCGCGGTTCTCGCCGAGCAGGGCAACTACTCCACGCAGAACAAGCTGATCTGGCCCTCGCAGGCCGGCGGTCACAATTGGATGCCGATGTCGTATAGCGAGATGTCGCATCTCGTCTATATTCCGTCCCTCGACGCACCGATGATGTTTGGCATGGCTCCCGGGAGCACGGTCCACTTCCGCTCCGGTGCCAACAACGAGGGGGACGCCGTGGCGTTTCCTCCGTATGGTCCGCAGGACAGTACCGCGCTCCAGGGCCAGCCGACGCCCGCCTACCAGTCGGTGCTGAAGGCTTGGGATCCGGTCGCGGCGAAAATTGTCTGGCAGACGCCGGCTATGCCGTTCTGGGGCGGCGGTGTTCTTTCAACCGCGGCGGGGTTGGTTTTCCAGGGCGCCGCGGATGGCACATTTGCGACGTATGACTCCGCGTCCGGGCGAAAGCTCGCCAGCATTGCGACCGGAACGGGCATCATGGCAGCGCCGATTTCCTACGAGCTCGACGGAACACAGTACGTCGCTGTGATGGCGGGCTTCGGTGGCGCAATGAATGCGATCGGCTATCCGGCAGGGGCGGCGGCGCTAAAGTACGAGAACAGCGAGCGCCTGCTGGTTTTCAAACTCGGTGGTGGGCAGGTGACACTGCCGCAGCCGCGCCGACGCGACGTGCAGGTGCTTCCGGAGCCGGTCGTTGCCGACGCCGCTACGCTCGCTCACGGGCGTGAGCTTTTTATCGGCCGGTGCGCTGGTTGCCACGGCTTCCGCGGTGCCGCTTTCGCAGGCGCTGCGAATGGCTATCCGGACCTGTGGAATCTTCCGCCGGGTACGCATGCCGCCTTTCAGTCCATCGTGTTGCAGGGGGCGCTGAGCTACGCGGGCATGCCTTCGTTCGACGATGCTCTGTCATCTGCCGATGTGCGCGCCATCCAGGCATTCATCATTTCTGACGAGATCGACACCCGTGCCCATGCAAGTCCGGTCGACTAGTTTGCCAAGGCTCGTTTCAAGGGTGCCAGCCAACGCTCGAAATTGCGCCATTGACTGATGCGCTCCTTCAAGACAGGTTGGTAGGGCTCCAGGCAGGCGGGTTCGAATTCGAGCCCACAGAAGTCGAGTAGGCGCCGTACGCCCGGCTCGAAATCCTCGACGACCTCTTCGTACTGCACGCGCAGGATCTTTCCCGGCAGCACTCGCGCCCAGTGGTCCATGAGCTCGACATACATGCGGTGATAGCGGGCGATGTCTTCGAAACTGTAGGCGAAGGGCGCTCCAGTGGCGAACAGCTGCTTGTACATGCCGAACCCGCCGGCCAGCGGGTCACAGCGGACATCGATGACTTTCGCGTTCGGCAGAATGAGCTGGATCAGATCGAGGTACTGAAAGTTATGCGGCATCCTGTCGATGAAGTGCGCTGGGGGCGCGCCAGCCCGCGGCGCGCCAGCCTTGCCTGTACGATAGGGGGCCGTTTCCAACAGGTACTTCTCGCCGAATCCCTTGCACATCGCCGCGCTCAACGAGCCCAGTAGACCTGGGTAGCCAAGACGCGGCGCAGGCTCGCTCGACTGTAGTTCCCGCGCCAGGCGGGGGATATCAGCGAACTCGAGGGTCGCGTCGACCTGGGAATGCGCCGCCAGGATCTGCCTGATCAATGTGGAGCCGGAGCGCGGTAGACCCACGATGAAGATCGGTGCGGAACTCTCGCAGCCGAAGCCTTTGCGGGAATCGAAGAACTCTGACGTACAGACGGACACCTGCCGGTGCGCGGTGCGCTCGAATGGCTCGGAGCGATAGCGAAGCGTGGCTTTCTTCAAGGCGTTGCCGCGCTCGTAATACCCGAACGACTCACTGAAACGGCCGCGATCCTCCAACGCCTTGGCCAGTGAGAAGCACAGGTAATAGCGCTCCACGGGCGCCACGGCTGCACTGGCTTCGTGTTGTTGCATGACGGCCATCTCGGTCTGCGTGAACCGATAGCTCTCGATGGTGGCGAGACCCCAGAAGGGCTGGCCAAAGCCGGGCCGTGCGGCCGCGGCGTAGCGGTAGGAGTCGACGGCTTCCTGCGTCTTGCCCGTGGTCCTCAGGGCATTGCCGATCGCCAGGAGGAGGTCCGGGTCTTGCGGTGTTTCCTGCAACAGTTCGCCGTATACGGGCAGGGCTGCGTTGTAGTCGCCCATCGCGGCGCTCACCGCGGCATAGAGAGATCGCCAGGAGCGATTGCCGGGCGAAGTCGTCAGAAGTTGCGCCAGCTGTGTGCGGGCGGCTTCGTGCTTGCGTCTCTTGAACAGTACGAGTGCCAGCTCGTGGCGCGCGGTCTCGTGCCCCGGCTCCAGGGCGAGCGCCTTATGCAGGAGCATTTCGGCATCGAATTCGGCCCCGGTATCTCCCGCGATTTTCGCCAGCAACCGCAAAGCCTCCACGTGCTCACCGTGGGCGGCCATGTACTGGCGGACCAGGCTCTCGGCGATCCGCGCCTCGCCGTCGAAGAACTTGCTACAGGCCAACTGGATCTCGCCGGGGAGCGCTTCGAGTTGCGTTACCTGCGTGGTGGCGTTTTGCGCCTCGGCGGTCTGGCCGCTCGCGCCATAGAGTCTCGCGAGCGCGCGCCAACTTCCCAGCAGGCACATGTTGAGACTCACGGCCCTCTCGAAGGGCGCGATCGCTTTTGCCGGCGCGCTCATGGCCAGCAGGCAGAAACCGAGCTCTTCAAACAGGCTGCCGAACGGAGGATAGAGGCTCTCGAGCCGCTTCAGCGTCTCCAACGCCTCGGGAACCCGGCCGGCACGCCGTTGGGTCGCTGCGAGCCTACACAGCTCCTCGCGGCTTTCAGGAGGGTCTGTTGCCATTACCCGCGAGATCGCCGAGCGCTTCGGTCAGAGGCCCCAGCCAGGGCGCGAAATTCCGCCACTGGTCGAGACCTTCCTTGAAAATGGGGCGGCGCACCTGCTCGGAGCTCGCGGTGCGCACACTGCGCTCGTTCTTGTAGAACTCGAGGCAGGCTGGCTCGAAGTCCAGGCCGCAGAAGTCGAGCAGGCGCCGCACGCTACCCTCGAGATCGTCGACCACCTGCTCGTGTTGCATCCGCAGGATCTTGCCGGGCAACACCTCGTCCCAGTGATCCATCAACTCGACGTAGCTGCGATAGTAGCGGCCGATGTCCGCCAGGCTGTAGGTGAATTCCTGGCCGTTGGCGAACAGCTGTTTGAAGTTGCTGAAGCAGCAGGCCATGGGCTCGCGGCGCGCATCGATGATCCGCGCATTCGGCAGGATCAGGTGGATCAGGCCCAGGTGCCGGAAGTTATTCGGCATCTTGTCGATGAAGAACGATCGGGGCGCGCCAGCCTTGCCGGTGCGATAAATCCGGGTGTTGGCCAGGTAATCCGCCCCGAACGAGCGTAATTCTTGCGCGCTCAGCGTGCTAAGTACCTGCGGATAGAGGGGGCTCTCATCGTTTATCTCGCGGCCACTCAACTGGTGCACCAATCGTGGAATCTCGGCCAGTTCCATGGTCCCTTCGACCTGGGAGTGTGAGGCCAGGATCTGCTCGATGAGCGTCGAGCCCGAACGCGGCAGGCCGACGATGAAAATCGGGTCCGGACTTTCACAGCCGAAACCTAAGCGCGCGGCGAAGAACTCGCGCGTGCAGACCTGCGCCTGCCAGCGGGCGTTGCGCTCGATCGCCTCCGGCCGATAGTGTGTCTCCGCCTTTTTCAGGGCGTTGCCGCGCTCGTAGTAGCCGAACGATTCGGCGAATGTGCCCCGATCCTCGAGCGCCTTCCCGAGGGCGAAGCACAGGTGATAGCGATCGATCTGGTGCGTGCGCCTGTTACCTTCTTCGGTGCGCATCCGCTCGATCTCATCATCCGTGAACCGGTAAGTCTTGAGATTGGCGAGACTCCAGTAGGCATCACCATAGTTCGGCCGCGCGGCGGTGGCGGCGCGATAGGCCTCCACGGCCTCCTGTTGCCGGCCCAGTGTCTTCAACGAATGAGCGATCGACAGATGCACCTCAGCCGGGTTCAGGGCGTCGGGCAGAAGCTGCCGGTATAGGTTCAGCGCGCGCTCGTGATCACCGATTCCAACAACTGCATTCGCGTAGGTGGTGCGGAACAGATGGTTTTCCGGATGCTTCGCCAACAACTTATCGAGCTCGGCCAGCGCCTGCACCGGCTTGTAGCGCCGTAACAGTGTGGTTGCATAGTCATGACGGGCGGCGTCGTAGTCGGGTGCCAGTTGTAGGGCGGCTTCGAGCAGAATCTCGGCGTCGTCCAGAACGTCCACTTCCAGGCCTATACGTGCCAGCAGCCTCATGGCTTCGACGTCGTCACCCTTTTTGAGCAGATGAGCGCGCACGAGCTGCTCCGCGAGCGCGAACTCACGATCCGCGAAAAGAGCCGTTGCTGTAACGATGTCCGGCGGCAGGCGGGAGAGGGTGGCCACGTGCGCGGCGGCCGTTTCCTCGTCTTTGGTGTTGCCCGTCATCCGGTAAAGCGATTGCAACGTGCGCCAGCTGGCCGGCAGCGCTGGGTTGAGATTCACGGCCCATAAGAACGCTTCGATGGCACGCGGCGCGTCACGCAAGGCTACGAAACAATTGCCGCGCTCCTGGAAAAGGCGGCTGAAGCCGGGATGCAGAATCTGCAGCTCTTCGAGGGAAGTGAGCGCCGCGGGGATCTGGTTCAGACACCGCTGGCACACCGCGATCATGTAGAGGACATCGCGGTTCTCCGGCACCTCTTTGGCCAAGGTAGTCGCGGCCACCAGGGCGGCGTCGAACTGGCGAGCTTCCATGAGCGCGCGAATGCGGCTCACTTCGGTCTCGACAGGCGACATTGGAGGGCTGGACATTGACTGGGAAGGCACCAGGTACGAAAAGGGGGCGGGCCCATGCCCGCCCCCTGATGCTACCGCACTTGCCCGTCGCGGCGAATCAGATCAGAACTTGTAGCCGATCGTGAGTCCCAGCACTCGCGGGCGATTCGGCGTCTGGGTCACGACGAACTGACTGGTGGAGGTGAACAGGCTGACGTTACGATCAGCCAGGTTCTCGCCGAACAGCTGCGCGGTCCATTGGTCCTTCGCTATACCAATCGATGCGTCGACCAACCCGTAGGACGGATTTTCGAACCGCAGCAGGGTGGTATTGATGGCGCCCCCGGTCGACAGCGACGGATTGTTACCCGTTTGCGTGAACGAGCTCGACGAATACGTCGCGCCGACCTGCGCGAACATGTTGTATTGGTTGAACGCCCATTCGTAGCGCGCGCGGATGTTGCCCTGGAACAGCGGCGAGTTGGCGGTGGGGCTGCCAACCGCGCCGAAGGGATTCGCGATCGCCGTGATCGGCTTGCCGTACAAGCCCGCGGACAGCGGATTTGCCAACAGCGCCGGATTGTTGGCAATCAGCGCCGGGGAGTTGGTCTGTTCGCTCTTGTTGTAGCTCGCCGCCCCGGTCACCGTCAGGCCCTGCGTCACGCGTCCCACGAGCTGCCCCTCGATGCCGCGTACGCGGAAGTTCTGGCCGTTCGTGCCGAAGGTGAGGTTGCCGAGCTGGCCCGGATCGAAGAACCCGACCTGCACGTTGGTCCACTTCTCCTGGTAGATGGCGCCGTTGAATTGCAGGCGGTGGTCGAAGAACTCGGTTTTCCAACCGACCTCGTTGTTCGTCAGCGAGTCCGGCGCGATCTTCAGCGGGATGCAATAGAGGTTGATCTTGGTGGTCGGATCGGGCACATGGCAACCGGACTGGCGGTTGAAGAGACCCGGGCGGAAGCCCTGCGAGTAAGTGTAGTACGCCATGATGTCCGGCGTGATGTGCCACGTCAGGTTGCCGCGGCTGCGGGTTCCCGTATACGTCGACGTCTCGCCTTCCGCGTTGATGTTGGTCGCGGACTTCGGCCCGTTGCATGGCCCCGGACCCGCATTGAAGCAATAGAAGCTGCTGACCACGCTGCCGGTCTGGAAGTTATCGAAATGGTAGAAGCGTGTCCCACCCGTGATCGTCAGTACCTTCGGAATGATATCGAAGTCCAATGACGTGAAGAAAGCGTACTGTTTGTAGCCGCGCTGGATGTCCTCGAAGAAGGCGGTACTGTCATTCCGGGTTCCGGGGATGTTCGAGGTGGCGCCAGGCGCCGTGGCGACGTCGCTGAAGCATCCCCCCTGGCCCACGGCGGTGCAGGTCGGAACGGTCTTGTACAACCAGTCCGTGTTGTCGAAGATTTTCTCGTTTTCCCAGAACGCGCCGATGATGCCGCGCGCGCGCCAGTCGTCGGGCGTGCTGAGCCGGAATTCGTGGGTCTGGTGCGTGTTGCGCAGCTGTTCGCGCCACGACGTCACTGGGGAGAAGCATCTCGCGCTACCCGTGCCGCCCGCACTGCCGCTGGCTCCATAGCATTGGTAGTAGTCGGCGTACACGCCGCGCGCATAGCTGGTGTAGTCGTTGCGCTGATCGAGGTTGCGGACGAGGTAACCACCAGTGTAGATCGCCTTCAAGTCCCCGATCTTGCCGTTCACAGTCCAGGCCGTGTTCTCGAACTTATCCTTGTCGGAGGAGGGACTGAACACGGTGACCTGCAGCGGCTGCAATGGTACGCCGTCCGAGCTGTTGGGCATCTGGTAGAACACGCCCTGCGCGTTCATGTCCTGGTAGCTCTGCGTGACCAACGCACTCCAGTCGTCGTTGATCTGGTACAGCACCGAGGCGCGGACGCCCTGGTACGTGACTGGATTGAAGTTGTTCTGGACCAGCGCGTTGTTGTTGGCGATGGGGCTGCCGGGTGGCACCTGGCATGACTTGGTCGCTTTGCAACCCGCGGGATAATTGGCGTAGTAGATACCGAGGTCGGTAGCTTTGCGCGTGAACGTTCCGGGTACGTTGTCGATGTAGCCGCCGCGGTTGTCGTTATAAATGACCGCACGGACGGCGAGGGTGTCGGGGATCACGGGCAGATTGAGAACCGCCGTGATGCTGCTGTTGTTATCGCCATGCGCGGTCGTGCCGTAACTGGCGGTCGCGCTGCCTTCGGTCACGTTGAGCTTCGGCTTGTTCGTGATGTAGCGGACCACGCCGGCCTCGGCGCCTGCGCCGAACAGGGTGCCTTGCGGTCCCTCCAACACCTCGATGCGCTCGAGGTCGGCCGCGTAGATGTCGAGATTGCGACCCGGGAGCTGGCCTGACTGGTCATCGAGATAGATGGCCACGTTCGGGAAGCCGCCGATCGTACCGGTCGACTGGCTGCCGGCGGAGGCTCCCGAGCTCAGGCCGCGCATGTAGATGAGGCTCTGCCCGGGGCCGTTCGACTTGAAGGTGACGCTCGGTACGTACTTCGCGTAGTCGTCAAAGGTCTGCACGTTGAGTTGCTGCAGGGTTTCTGAAGTGAGCGCCTGGATCGCGATCGGGACGTTCTGAACGTTTTCCGTCCGACGCTGCGCGGTAACGGTCACTTCGCTGATTGCGAGACTTCCCTCGTCCGATCCTGCCGGTGCCGCTTCTGCGGGTGCCGCTGCAGTGGCAACCGAGGCGTTTGCGCCTAGGATCGCCGTGACTGCGCAATAGACTTTATAGTTGGCTTTCAAGCTGGTCTCCCCGATTTTCTATGGTCATCCGGTAGAACCGCCGGCGCTCCCTGGCTCGTTCCCCGCTGTGGCGCATGGGCAACAAGTTCCTAGGCATCGGCACCCCACCCCAAACTTTCACAATCGCGCCGTCGTATCAAGCGGAATAAACTCATCGCGCCATCCAAAAAGGGCATGGGCGCGTTCTTCTTCTAGGTACCGCTTTCGATGCTCGATCGCAACACACGCAGGCGCGAACTAAAATGAACTACCGCGACATCACTGCTGTACAGACCCGCCGTGCCGCAAAAAGACAGTGCCCCCCAGGACCTTCGGTTACCTACAGCGAGTGGCGGCCACGGGGTCGTTAGACCTCGGTGGGGGCGGGCTCGAATAGAAGGTTTCGGGGTCCGTCGAGTGCACGAACGCCGCTGCCAGGACCTCGTCTGACTGCGAGGCGCGAATTCTCTGCTCCGCAGTCTTCAGCGGGACGATTTTGCGCAACGCAGTCCACGCCGCTGTCGGAGCTTTGCCCAGATCGCGGCTGGCATCCTGTTTTTTACGCACGTCGATCCAGAAGCCGGCCTGCAGGAGATCGTGACCCAACAGGTCCAGGGTGGTGGAGACGGCCTGGCGGGCGTGCAGCACCTTGATGCGGGTCTGCGCCTGGAGGTCTTCGACCGTGCTCTCGATGGCGCTGCCGGAGGGGGCGACCGGGTTGCTCAGGCTCTGGATCTCCTGTTGGAGGTCCGGGGGAGTATAGCCATCGCTGTCATGAGGAATGTCAGGCAACACCTGGGACGCCTCGACGACGGTGAAGAAGGGGCTCGTGAAACGGTCGATGCGCAACATGACGGCAACATCGAGGTTGCCGAGGGCAATGACGAAGTTCTCGAGCTTGTTGGCCATGGGATACGGGTCCCAATTCGCGTTCGAGACGATGTAACCGTGTTGACCGTGGCTCTGGGGGCCGCCCTTGACATAGAATTTCATCAATTGCGGCGTCGCCAACTCCCAGGAGTCCTCAGGGCCCATGCCGACGTGTACCGCGGGGTTGTGGTCGGAGGTATTGGCCTGAAATAACACGGCGTCCCGCAATGCCGCCCATTCTTCCCAAGCGGAGCCGGCGCGGATCGAGGAGGCCCGCAGGCTCTCCGGATCCTGGATGATGCGAGTATCCCCATCGAAAAGATAGCTGCCCTTGAGCATGTCGAGGATGCGGCCGGCATCCCAGTTGAGCCACTTGCCGGGTCGATCGCATTGCACCACCAAGCTCAGCGGCGTGACGCTGCTGTTCATCCCGTCAAGGTCCATCGCATAAATCAGGTCGGCCCACTCGAGCGCGCGCCGGGCCTCGTAAACAACCAGCGCGGCCTGCCCCGTTGCGTAGGCGTCGCTGCTCATCAGGGCGTTCTCATCCGCGGCGAAGGGTTGTATCGGCTTCAGTCCAGCCTGCGCGAGGGCCTTCGCCGCCGGCATACGCACTCCCTGGTAGTAGGCTTCGCCAGCCCCAACCATCACCCCGGCGATATTCCCGAGTTGCGCGAGGTCGCCTTCTCCAACGGTGCCGCGCGATTGCACGACGGGCGTAATCCGCTTGTTGATGAGTTCCAGCAGCATGCGGGCGACTGGCGGGCTCGGCGCGTTGTAGGTCATAGCGTTCGCGCGTACGACCATTGTCGCGCGGACGATTTCCTCGGCGTCGACTTCCGGACCGAAACCAACCAGCGCGCCGAGGCGGAAACGCTCCAGCTGCTGCGCTTCGAGTTTCGGCTTGTTGGCGGGGGAGGTGGCGTCGCCTTCAAACAGTACGGTTTCGCGCTGGGCGCCGGTGCCGCGATTGAACCAGTAGACGGGTACGCCTTCCGCCGTGGCCTCCAACAGCAGGCCGTAGTTATCCGCCTCGCGCTGTTGTGCCTCGGGACTCAACTGGACTTTCGCGCCGTAGCGTGCAACTTCCACGATCTGTTCGATCGTCAGATCCCGGCCGGTGAGGGTGACGGTGTGGTCGGCCGCCGTGGGGTTGATAGCGACGTAGGCCAGCAGGGCGAGCGCGTACATGTTGTGCGATTACCTCAGCCCAGGGGCGGAAAGCGTGCCATGGCCTCGAGATCGTTGAGCTCCTGGTCGTTGCGGATGTACAGGCGGCTCGCGTCGCGGCTCGGCTGGAAATCCCAGGACTGGAACCGGCCGGCGCGCAGGGCTGGATAAACGAAGTGACGTTGCCGTTGGTTGGCAATCACCGCCTCGTGCAGCGCGGGGAGTTGCCAGCGCCGGGCGACTTCGGCGCGGAAGTCGCCAGTGGCTCGAGCATGCGCCGGTTGCGCGGCCAGATTCGCACGCTCGTCGGGATCGGCGGCGAGATCGTAGAGTTGGTCGGGATCCACCGGCGAATGCACGAACTTGTGGTGACCCCTGCGGATCATGACCAGCGGCGCGATGGCGCCCTCCGCGAGATACTCACCGATGACTTCGCCCGGGCCGCGGCCGCCCTGCAACGCGGGCAACAGGCTCTGGCCACCGATCGGCGCGGCATAAATCGGCGCCGAGCCACCGTTGGCAATCTCTGCCAGGGTGGGCAACACATCGAGGAGGGACGCTGATTCTGCGACACGCCGGGGAGCGAACCGTCCCGGTGCGTGCACGATGAGCGGGATCCGGCAGGCCGGCTCGAAGAAGTTCATTTTGTACCAAAGGCCGCGCTCACCGAGCATGTCGCCATGATCCGCCAACACCATGACGACGGTGTTATCCGAGAAGCGAGCCTCCCGGAGTGTGCTCAGAAGAATGCCGATCTGGTCGTCGACGTAAGACACGGCCCCGTAGTACGCGCGGCGTGCCGCACGCACCTGCGCCTCCGTTGGGGAAGCGAGGCCGAGCCCGATGACGTGACGGAGTCGGGTTGAATGCGGGTCCTCGCGGCCGGCGAGGTCGCCAACGCGCGGCATGTCGATCTCGTCATCTCGATAACGGTTCCAGTAGGTTTCCGGGACCACGTAGGGGTCATGCGGGTGGGTCATCGACGCGACCAGGCAGAAGGGCCGGCGATCGCGGCCGCGCGCCAGGTCGAAGAGTTTCTGGCGCGCGGCGAAGACGACCTCGTCGTCGAAATCGATCTGGTTCGTGCGTGTGCACGGGCCAGCCTGGGTTACGGAGTCCATGGTGTGATACCAACCGGGCCGCTCCTCGAAGCGTGTCCAGTCGGGGGTCCAGCCGAAATCGGCCGGATAGATGTCGGTCGTCAGCCGCTCCTCGAAACCATGCAATTGGTCCGGACCACAGAAGTGCATCTTGCCGGCGAGCGCTGTCTGGTACCCCGCGCTGCGTACGTAGTGCGCGAAGGTCGGTACCGCCGCGGCAAACTCCGCCGCATTGTCGTAGGCGCCGATCCTGGAGGGCAGTTGGCCGGCCAGAAACGAAAATCGCGACGGCGCGCACAGCGGGCTGTTGCAGTAGAAGGAGTCGAAAACAACACCCTGCGTCGCGAGCGCATCGAGGTGCGGTGTCCGGGCGACCGAGCCACCATAGGCGCGTAACGCCCGCGCCGTGAGCTGATCGGCCATCAGGATGAGGAGATTGGGGCGATCGGGGGATTGCACGGCCATGAGCTCTCGAAAGGGTCAGGTGGGGCAGTTTACCCTGACAGCGGGGCAGGTCAGCCGATTGAACGGATGCGACAGGAGGGATGCCTTTTTTCGCTAACCGCATGCGGATTTTGCCCTTGGAGTGGCGCGCTCGTTATGGAAGGCTGCGCGAGTTTGCCGGCAACGCCATCGCTCATCCGTTATGTCCAAGATCGCCTCGCTGCTCGATACGCATCGGCCGGGTTTCGCCCTGCCGGGATCGTTCTTTACCGATGACGCCTTGTATGCGGCCGAGCTGGACGGGATTTTTGCCCGTCACTGGCTGTTCGTGGCCTCCGAGCCGGAGATTCCCGAGGGCGGCGACTACCGCACCTACCAGATCGGGCCCTACCCGATTTTCATTTTGCGCCAGGACGATGGCGCCATTGCCGCTTTTCACAACACCTGCCGCCATCGTGGCGCCCGCGTTCTGCAGCAGCCGTCCGGCGTCGTCGGGGCGAAGCTGGTGTGCCCGTATCACCGCTGGAGTTACGACACGAACGGGCGGGTCATCGGGTGTGGAGCGTCGCGGGATCACGCGAATCCGCCGGACCTGGGGCTCAAACCGGTTCATGTGCGGGTGCTCTCCGGACTCATCTTCGTCTGTGTCGCGGAGCAGCCGCCGGAGGATTTCGCCGATATGGCGGCACAACTTTCCGGGTACCTCGATCCGCACACACTGGCGCGCACGAAAATCGCCAAACAAGTCGATCTCATCGAGGCCGGCAACTGGAAGCTGGCCATCGAGAACAATCGCGAATGCTTTCACTGCGGCGGTCACCCCGAGCTGTTGCGCTCGCTGTTTCACTTCATCGGTGACTTTTCCCAGGAGTCGCTGTCCGCGGAAGAGCGCGTGGCCTTCGGCCGCTACGAGCTCGCCCGGCAGAGGGCGCTGGACAGTTGGAGTCGTGCGGGCCTTCCGTGGGAGCGGATCGAGTTGCTTTATGGCCGGCCGACCGCTTTCCGTACTGAGCGGCTCGTCCTGGAGGGCAGCGGCGAATCGATGACTCTGGACTCGAAGGCGGCTTCCCGGCGTCTTCTGGGATCCTTCACGGAAGCCGCGCTCGGCACTCTGCACCTCCACGTGCAACCGAATGCCTGGTGCCACTTCTTGAGCGATCACATCATGACGTTCAGCATCCTACCGCTGGACCGCCAGCGCACGCTGGTCCGTACGACCTGGCTCGTGCACGCGGACGCGGAAGAGGGGAAGGACTACGATCTCGATAACCTCACCCGGGTGTGGCAGGCCACGAACGAACAGGACGCCAGCTTCGTCGCGGAGACCCAGATCGGGGTCTCGAGCCCGCAATACGAGCCGGGACCGCTGGAGAGCACCGAGTTCATGGTCGGTCACTTCCATCGCTGGTACGTCGAGCGGATGCGGGCGGCGTTAATCCCGCGCCCCGGGTAGAGCTGCGCGGTATGATTTCCGCTGGCACGAATCGTGCGAGCGGCACCGCATGTGGATCGTAAAAGTCGCATTACAGCGGCCTTATACCTTTCTGGTTCTGGCGATCCTGATTCTTCTCATGGGTGTGCTGGCGATCCTGCGCACCGCCACGGATATCTTTCCGGCCATCAACATTCCGGTGGTTGCCGCCATCTGGGGTTACACCGGCCTGCAGCCGGAAGAGATGGCGAGCCGGATCGTGCTCAACACCGAGCGCATCGCACAGACGACCGTGAACGACGTGGAGCACACCGAGTCACAGTCGCTCAATGGCATCGGGGTGGTGAAGTACTTCTTTCAACCTAGAACCGACGAACGATTGTCGTACGCCCAGATCACCGGCGTATCGCAGACGCAGTTGCGAAACCTGCCGCCCGGAACCACGCCGCCATTCATACTGGCGTACAACGCCTCCACGGTGCCGATCATTCAGCTGGCGCTTTCGAGCGATTCGCTCTCGGAAGCCGAGATTTTCGACATCTCCCAGAATGTCATCCGGACCGCCCTCGCTACCGTTCCGGGCGCGTCGGTTCCCTATCCCTATGGCGGCAAGCAGCGGCAGGTGCAGGTCGATCTCGATCCGCAGGCTTTGCGCTCCCGGGGGTTGTCGGGAAGCGACGTGACGGCGGCGATTGCCGCTCAAAACCTGATTTTGCCGGCCGGCACGCAGAAGATCGGCGATCTCGAATACTTCATTGGCATCAATGCCAGTCCTGCGAAGATCGAGGAGATGAACGATCTGCCGATCAGCGCGGGCAATGGGACGGTCACCTACGTTCGCGATGTCGCGCATGTACGCGACGGCGCTCCGCCCCAGACGAACATCGCGCGGCTCGAGGGCAGGCGCGCGGCGCTCATGACGGTGCTGAAGAATGGCAGCAGCTCCACGCTCGACGTCATCAATGCCGTGAAGGCGAAGCTGCCCCAGATTCGCGCCCAGGCCGGGTCGGCGCTGAAGATCGAGCCGATCGGGGATCAGTCTATCTTTGTGCGCGCCTCGATCAACGGTGTGGTCCGGGAGGCGACCATCGCCGCCTGTCTCACCGGCCTGATGATTCTTCTGTTTCTAGGAAGCTGGCGCAGCACCCTCATCATTTTCATCTCCATTCCGTTGTCGATCCTCGCCTCCATCGCGTGCCTGGCGGCGTTGGGGGAGACGATCAACATTATGACCCTCGGCGGGTTGGCGCTGGCAGTCGGGATCCTGGTGGACGACGCCACGGTGACGATCGAGAACATCAACACCCATCTCGAGGAGGGCGCCGAGGTGGAGGCGGCGATTCTCAACGGTGCACAACAGATCGCGCTGCCGGCCCTGGTGTCGACGCTGTCCATCTGCATCGTGTTCGTGCCGATGTTCCTGTTGGCGGGGATCGCGAAGTATCTATTCGTGCCGCTGGCCGAGGCGGTGGTGTTCGCCATGTTGGCATCGTATTTGTTGTCGCGGACCTTGATTCCGACCTTGTCGAAGTATTGGTTGCAGAAGCATGCCAAGAAGGATGCCGGCGACCAAAGCGCCTCGCACGGCTCCGGCGGCAAGGTATACGGCGTTTTGCGCCAGCCGCTCGTTTGGATGAAAAGCTTCCAACAGGGGTTCGAGAAGCGTTTCGAGCGGGTCCGCGATCGCTATCACACGCTCCTCGAAGCGGCTCTCCGCGGCGGGATGCGCTTCGCCGTCATCTTTCTGGGCGTGATGGTTCTGTCGGCGATTCTTGCATTTCCGCTGGGACACTATCTGCCAGGGCTGGGGCAAGACTTTTTCCCCGTTGTCGACGCAGGGCAGATCAAACTCCACCTCCGCGCCCGGACAGGATTGCGGATCGAGGAGACCGCGGCGCTTTGCGATGCCGTGGAGGCGCGGATCCGCCACGTGATTCCGGCCAGGGAGATCGAGAGCATCGTCGATAACATCGGGCTGCCCTACAGCGGCATCAATCTCGCCTACAGTACGTCAGCCCCGGTCGGGCCGAGCGACGCCGATATCTTCATCGCATTGAAGCCGGACCATAAACCTTCCGCGGACTATCAGCGCCGCTTGCGCGGCATGCTCGCGGAAAGCTTCCCCGGCGTGACGTTCGCCTTTCCTCCGGCCGACATCGTCAGTCAGACCCTCAACTTTGGGCTGCCGAGCCCGCTGGATGTCCAGATCGCGGGCAAGGACACCGAGGCCAATCGAGGCTACGCGGACGAGCTATTGCAGAGACTGCGCAAGATTCCGGGTGCGGTGGACCTGCGTATCCAGCAGGCCTTCGACTATCCGAAATTCGCTGTGGAGGTGGATCGTACCAAGGCCAGGGAGCTGGGCCTCACCCAGCAGAATGTAGCTGCGAACATGTTGGTGTCCCTCTCGGGGAGCTTTCAGACCTCGCCGTCGTTCTGGATCGACCCCAGCAGTGGGACCCAGTACCAGGTCGTGGCGCAGACACCGCAGCCGCGGCTCGACACACTCAACGATCTGCAAACGACACCGCTGACGAGCGGGAGCGCAAGCGGCGGGGTCGACGCGCAGCTTTTGGCGAACGTTGCCACGATCAGGCGTACCGTCGCGCCGGCGGTCGTCAGTCACTACGACGCGCAGACGGTCATCGATATATACGGCTCGGCACAGGGGACCGATCTCGGCTTCATTGCCTCGGAAGTCAACAAGATACTCGCGGACACCAAGGACCACGTGCCGAAGGGATCGAATGTCGCCGTCCGCGGGCAGGTGCAGACGATGACTGAATCGTTCAATGGGCTGCTGCTGGGACTGCTCGGTGCGGTGGTGCTCGTTTATCTATTGATTGTCGTCAACTTTCAGTCGTGGCTCGATCCTTTCATCATCATCACGGCGTTGCCGGCCGCGTTGGCGGGGATCGTGTGGATGTTGTTCCTGTCGCACACGACGGTGAGTGTGCCGGCGCTGACGGGGGCGATCATGTGCATGGGAGTGGCCACTGCAAACAGCGTTCTCATGGTGAGTTTCGCGCGTGAGCGGCTGGATGCGGGCGATGACGCATTCACGGCGGCTTCGAAAGCGGGCTTTGCGCGCTTCCGTCCGGTGTTGATGACCGCGCTCGCGATGATCATCGGCATGATTCCCATGGCGTTGAGTCTGGGTGAGGGGGCCGAGCAGAACGCGCCGTTGGGGCGAGCGGTCATTGGTGGCTTGATTTTCGCGACGGTGGCGACCCTGCTGTTTGTGCCGGCGGTGTTTGTGTTGATTCATGGACGGAAAGGCGCGAACGGCGCGCCAAAGGAGCGGCCGGCATGAGCACCGAGGACTCGTTGCGCGGCGTGAAGCGCTTCCTCTGGATATTACTGATTGCCGCGGTGATCCTGGCGATCTGGGGTGTGGTGAGCCGAGTCCGGGGTCGCGAGAAAATCGGCCAGGAGACTTCGCAGGAGGCCATCCCTGTCGTCCGGACTGCCAAGCCCACCGCCAGCCCGGCCAGTGACGAGTTGGTGCTGCCGGGCAATGTCACGGCGTTCATCGAGGCGCCGATCTATGCGCGCACCAGCGGGTATCTCAAGAGCTGGTACACCGATATCGGCACGCCGGTGAAGCGGGGCCAGCTCCTGGCCGAAATCGAGACACCGGAAGTCGATCAGCAGTTGCGGCAGTCGAAGTCCGATCTGGCCACCGCCGCCGCCAATGCCCGGATCGCGACGAGTACCGATGTGCGTTGGAAAGGACTCCTGGTCAACAAGGCGGTCTCGCCGCAGGACGCCGAGACGAGGGCGGCAAGTGCGGAGGCCGCTCAGGCCACGGCAGCTTCGGCGCAGGCGAACGTGGGGAGGCTCGAAGAGCTCGAGTCGTTCAAGCGCGTCGTGGCACCTTTCGACGGGGTGGTCACCGCTCGCAACACCGATATCGGCGCGCTTATCAATGCGGGGCAGACCACGGGCTCCCAGTTGTTCCGGGTCTCCGACGTCACCCGCTTGCGGGTGTATGTCCAGGTGCCGGAACAGTACGCGCCGCAGACGCGGCCAGGCGTGGCGGCGCAACTGCGCTTCAACGAGCATCCAGGCGTCGAGTATCCGGCGAAAGTGGTCCGCACCGCCCAGGCGCTCGATCCCACGCTGCGCACGCTGCAGGTTGAACTGCAGGTGGACAACAGTAAGGGTGAGTTGTTTCCGGGCGCGTACGCTGAAGTGCACTTCGAGTTGCCGGGCAACGCGAATACCTTGCGCGTGCCGGCGACGGCCTTGGTGTTTCGGGCCGCTGGGCTGCAGGTAGCCACGGTCGTGCAGGGTAACCAGGTGAAGTTGCATAGCGTGAGCCAGGGACGCGACTTCGGCACGGCGGTCGAGCTGTTGAGTGGCGTGACGGCGAACGACGTGATCATCGTGAATCCACCGGACTCGATCACCGATGGTGCCCAGGTGCGCATCGCCCATGCGCCGTAGGCTGGCTTGCGTGGCTTGCGCGTGGGGGCTATTGAGCGCCTGCAACTTCGCGCCGCATTACACGCGCCCGACAACCGAGCCGGCGCCGCCGGCGTACCAGGAAACCGCAGGTTGGAAGACCGCGCAGCCTGCCGACGCGGGGAATCGGGGCGCGTGGTGGGCGATTTTCAACGACGAGCGGCTCGACGCGCTCGAGAACCAGGTGACGGTTTCCAACCAGAATATCAAGGCCGCCTTTGCCCGCCTGCAGCAGGCGCGTGCTCAGACGCGCATCGAGCGCTCCTTTCTTTTTCCGACTCTCACCGCCGGTGCGCGCGGGGTTCGGGACCGTCAGTCCGTCAACTCACCCACCTACACCACCAGCAAGCCGACGACCGGAAACGATTTCACGCTGAACGCGGATGTCTCGTATGAGTTCGACGCCTGGGGGCGTATTCGAAATCTCCTTGCCGCCGCGCGCGCCAGCGAGCAGGCGAGCGCTGCCGATCTGGCGACGCTCGATCTCAGTACGCACGCAGAGCTGGCGGCCGACTATTTCACCCTACGGAGCGAGGACACTCAGCAGCAGTTGCTCGACCGCGCAGCCGCGGATTACTCCGGCGCCCTGGTGTTGACTCAGAATCTATTCAACGGCGGCGCCGCGGCGCTCTCCGATCTAGATCAAGCCAAGGCGCAGTTGCAAACGGCGCTGACGCAAGCGGCCGACAATCGCTTGCGGCGGGCGCAGACGGAGCACGCCATCGCCGTACTGTTGGGTGAGTCGCCCTCGACCTTGCATCTCGAGGCAGTGCCTCTGAAGCTCGAAGTCGTGCCGCCGGCCATCGACCCGGGGTTACCGTCGGCGCTGTTGGAGCGGCGCCCGGATATTGCGGCTGCCGAGCGGCGCGTGGCCGCTGCGAATGCGCAGATCGGAGTGGCACGGGCCGCGTATTTTCCGGTGTTCAGTCTGTCCGCGCTGGCGGGCTTCGAGAGCACTCGGATATCGAATCTGCTGACAGCGCCGAGCCGCACGTGGTCGGTCGGTCCCCAAGGAGTGCTGACGGTGTTTGATGGGGGCCTGCACCGCGCGCAATCCGCTCAGGCGCAGGCGGCGTATGACGAACAGGTGGCGGACTACAGGAATGCGGTGTTAGCGGCCTACGAAGGAGTCGAAGACAACATCGCAGCGCTGCGCGAACTCGAGCAGGAGAGTGTCACCGAGGCGGCCGCTGTAGTCGCGACGGCAGGAGCACTCGAGCAGGCGCAGTTCCGCTACGAGGGCGGCATCGCCACGTATCTCGAGATAGTGGTGGCGGAGAACGCCGCGCTGTCGGCGCGCCTCGCGGCCGCCGACATCCAGTTGCGTCGCATGGTCGCGAGCGTGCAACTCGTTAGGGCGCTTGGCGGCGGGTGGAATGCGTCGGGTACGCCCTAACATATTGCGTGGCCGGCAAGAATTTGCCGCCGTGACGATCCGACGGTCACACCTTCGGTGATCATTATTCTTCGCAGCGGACAACGTGCTCGGCGTCACGGACTTTGGTCCGTTACTGCGCAGACAATCTCTCATACACGCCGCATGACGACGATGCTGGCGTAAACCCCCGCATCGACGGGTACAGGACGACCGATCAACCCGTGGGGTGCCGGCATTGCCGGCAATTCGTGCATGAATCACGTCTATCGTTTGCGGTGGAACCGATCGCTTGCCCAATGGGTAGTCACATCGGAGCTGGCGCGTAGGGCAACTCGTGGGCACGGCGCGCGCAAGCGCCCATCGGTCCGACGGCAAGCGGTCACACTTTCAGCACTCGGCCTGTGTCTCCTCGGCACGCATATTGCCAATGCGAGCCCCACGGGCGGCCAGATCACCACGGGCGCCGGGCAGATCACCCAATCGGGTAGCACGACCACCGTTCAACAGAGCAGCCAGACGCTGTCGCTCAATTGGCGGAGCTTCAACGTCGGTACGCAGGAGACGGTGAACTTCGTTCAGCCGAACTCGAGCTCGCTGGCGGTCAATCGCATCAATAGTGCGACGGGCAGCGAAATTCTGGGTCACCTGAATGCGAACGGCCAAGTCTGGCTGATCAACCCCAATGGGGTGCTGTTCGGCGAGCACGCGCAGGTCAACGTCGGCGGACTGGTGGCCTCGACCCTCGATCTGGTCGGCGACGGCTCGACCGACACTCGGAGATTCAGTGGCAGTGGTAATGGAGCGGTCACCAATCAGGGCACGATCAACGCAGCCACGGGAGGCTATGTTGCCTTGCTCGGGCATCAGGTCTCCAATCAAGGCGTGATCAGCGCGCAGCTCGGGACCGTAGCCCTCGGCGCGGGTAGCGCACAGACGCTCACGTTCAGCGGCAACCGATTGCTTCATCTGCAGGTTGACGCCAGCGAGCTCGGTGACCTGGTCGAGAACCGCAAGCTCATCCAGGCTAACGGCGGACAAGTCTTCATGACCGCAGGCGCCAAGGACGCGGTGCTGGCAAGCGTGGTCAATAACACGGGTGTCGTCCAAGCGCAGACCGTGGAGAGCCACAATGGCACGATCGTCCTGCTCGGCGGGGGTGCCGGTACAGTCAATGTGAGGGGTACCCTTGACGCAAGCGCCCCTGGCGGCGGCGACGGTGGCTCGGTGGAGACCTCCGGTGCGACGGTCAACATTGGCGCTACCGCGAAAATCAACGCCGGCGCGCCTTCAGGAAAGGCGGGCACGTGGCTCGTCGATCCGCAGGACCTGACCATCGATTCGACGGCGGCCACGACCATTGCGCAGACGCTCAACGGCGGAACCAACGTTACGGAGCAGACGACCTCCGGCGCGGCGAGCGGCGCGGGGCAACAGACTTCCGGCCTCGGCGACATCAATGTCAATTCGTCCATCAGCTGGAGCAATGCGGCGACCACTCTCACGCTCACCGCCTATCACGGCATCAATGTCAATGCACCCGTGAGTGGCGCAGGGCAAGTCGTGATGAGCACCGCGAGCGGCAATTTGACGCTCGGGAGCGCCGTTTCAGGGCAGGCAGGAGTCACCCTCAGCAGCGGCGCGAATTTTATCAATAACGCGGGCGCCTCCGCGGTCAGCGCGGGAAGCGGCGCGCGATGGCTCGTTTACTCCACCAATCCGACACTCGATACCGCAGGGGGCCTCGCGCCCGGAT
>JAQGOE010000369.1 GCA_028293725.1 Gammaproteobacteria bacterium
GCCCCCGAACTGATCATCGCCCGCTCCAAGCTGATAACAAACTCACTCTGCCGATCCGAAGTCTGCACAAACGGCGTCCGCACCACATCCGGCAACGGCGTATGCCCCTGCAGATGAAACCCGCATCCGCCCAAAACCACCGTCGCGACCAGCACGACAAGATTTCTCATCTCACACCACGACGTTAACCAGCTTCCCCGGCACCACGATCACCTTCCGCACCGGCTTGTCAGCGACAAACCTCCGCACCTGCTCATCCGCCAGCGCCGCCTCCCGAATAACCGCCTCCGCAGCACTCACGGGCACGCTAACCCGCGCCCGCAACTTCCCATTCACCTGCACGACAATCTCAATAATGTCCTGCACCAACGCAGCCTTGTCAGCCTCCAGCCAGCGCTCATCGACCAACCCAGTCGTATGTCCCAGCCCCAACCACAACGCATGACACACATGCGGAGTAATAGGCCCCAACACCATCACGGCAATCTCGAGCGCCTCATGCCGCACAGCCCGCCCCTGCGGCGAATCATCATCAAACCGCCCAATTGAATTGAGCAATTCCATGATCGCGGCAATAGCCGTATTGAAATTCCGACGCCGCCCGATGTCGTCAGTCGCCTTAGCCAGCGCCTGATGCGCGGCACGCCGCAAATCCCGCTGCGCGGGTGTCAACGCCCCGATTTCCAACGCAGGCGGTGCGCCGGACGACACATGAGCATGCACCGCCACCCAGAGGCGCCGGATAAACCGCGACGCCCCCTGCACACCCTCATCCGACCAAACCAGCGACTGCTCCGGCGGCGACGCAAACATCATGAACAGCCGCGCCGTATCCGCTCCGAAGCGGGCCACGAAGCTCTCCGGGTCGACGCCGTTGTTCTCCGACTTCGACATCTTCCCAAGTCCCTCGTGCACGACCTGAATCGTGCCGAACTCCTTGGTCTTGACCTCGTGAATCTCAGTGCCGTCAGCGTCCCGCCGCGTATCCACGTCGGCGGGATTGAAGTAACGCTTCCGCCCCTCGGCGGGCTGATAGGAGTAGACGTCGTTCAGCACCATTCCCTGCGTCAGCAGGTTGGTGAAAGGCTCGCCGAACTTGACCAGCCCCAGGTCGCGCATGACCTTGACCCAGAACCTCGAATACAACAGGTGCAGGATCGCATGCTCGATACCGCCGACGTACTGGTCGGTCGGCAGCCAGTAGTCGACGCGTGAATCCACCATGCTCGCCGCCTGGTCCTGGCAGGCATAACGCACGAAGTACCAGGACGAATCGACGAAAGTATCCATCGTGTCGGTTTCACGCCGCGCCGGCTTCCCACACTTCGGGCACTTACATGAGAGGAACGCCTCAGACTTGTTCAGCGGATTACCGCTGCCATCCGGCACCAGGTCCTCAGGCAACATCACGGGCAACTGCGAGTCGGGCACGGGCACATCGCCGCAAGCCTCACAGTGAATGATCGGAATCGGGCAGCCCCAGTAGCGCTGGCGCGAGACGCCCCAATCCCGCAGCCGGTAGTGAATCCGCTTGGACCCCAACCCCTTCTTCTCGAGCGCGGCCGAAATCGCATCCAACGCCGCCTTGAAATCGAGCCCCGAGAACTCGCCCGAATTCACAGTGATACCGGGCTCGCCATAGGCCGGTATCCAGGGCTCGAGGACCTCGTCGTAGGCGCCGCTCGCCGAGCGCACCACCGTCGTGATCCGCAACGAATTCTTCAGAGCGAACTCGAAATCACGCTCGTCGTGGCCGGGCACGCCCATGACGGCGCCCTCGCCGTAACCCATCAACACGTAGTTGGCGACCCAGATCTCAATCGGTTCGCCCGTGAACGGATGCAGCACGTGCAGCCCCGTGCGCATACCCTTCTTTTCCTGGGTCGCGACATCGGCTTCCATCACGCTGCCACGCCGACACTCAGCGACGAATGCAGCCAGCGCAGAGTTACTCTTCGCGGCCGCGAATGCGATCGGATGCTCGGCGGCAATCGCCATGAACGTGACACCAAACACGGTGTCCGCGCGCGTCGTAAAGACTTTCAACGCGCCGTCGGCCGACATCGCTGCGCGCGTATCCGGCGCGTAAGGAAAGGCAACCTCACAACCCTCGCTGCGCCCGATCCAGTTCGCCTGCATGACCCGGACACGCTCGGGCCAGCCGGGCAAGTTATCCAGCGCACTCAACAACTCGTCGCCGTAGCGCGTGATGTTGAGGTAGTACATCGGGATTTCGCGCTTCTCGACGAGCGCGCCGGTACGCCAGCCGCGCCCCTCGATCACCTGCTCGTTGGCGAGCACGGTCTTATCGACCGGATCCCAGTTCACGACACCGGTTTTCCGGTACGCGATGCCCTTCTCCAGCATGCGCAGGAACAGCCACTGGTTCCAGCGGTAGTAGGTCGGGTCGCAGGTCGCCAGCTCGCGCTTCCAGTCGATCGCGAAGCCCAGCGACTTCATCTGGTTGCGCATGTAAGCGATGTTCTGGCGGGTCCACTTCGCGGGTGGCACACCATTGCTCATCGCAGCATTCTCGGCCGGAAGGCCGAACGCGTCCCAACCCATCGGCTGCAGGACGTTATATCCCTGCATGCGCGTGAAGCGGGCGATCACATCTCCGATGGTGTAGTTCCGCACGTGGCCCATGTGGAGCCGCCCGGACGGATACGGAAACATCGAAAGACAGTAGTACTTCGGGCGCTCGGTATCCTCGCCTACCTCGAAGGCGCGCCGCTCGTCCCAATACTCTTGCGCGGCACGCTCGACGGCCGCGGCGTCATAGATCTCTTCCATCGAATCATTGTAACCGCAGAGGCACGAAGATCTGAGCGTCGTCGCGCTGGATCAGCAGGGCCACGTTCTTACCGGAGGACTTTGCCGAATCCTGCAGTTCTTTCGCAGTCTTCACACGCTTGCCGTTTATGCCGAGGATGATGTCGCCCGGCTGTACGCCCGCGGCGGCGGCGGGGCCCGTGGCGTCCTCGACGACCAGGGTGCCCGTCGTCTGAACCTGCTCTTTCTCCTGCGGGTCGAGCGCCCGCACGGTGAGACCGAGCTGCGTCGCCTGGTCGGTCTGCCGGGCATTCGGCTTTCCGCTGCCTGGGGTCAGGCTCGCCGTCTGCGCCTGCTCCTTGAGCTCGGCGATCTTCACGCTGATCGTCTGCTGCTTACCGCCCCGCCACACCTGCAAAGAAGCATCGCTGCCGGGCTTCATGGCGGCGATCGAGCCGGAGAGCTCGCCATAGCGCTCGATGGAATGGCTGTTCACACCAAGAATGACGTCGCCGGGGACCAGGCCGGCCTTCGACGCCGGGCCATCCTTCTCCACCGAGCTCACGAGCGCGCCACGTGGGCGATCGAGTCCGAAAGACTCCGCGAGCTGCGCGTTGACGTCCTGGATCGTCACGCCAATACGGCCCCGCACGACGTGGCCCGTCTTCACGAGCTGGTCTTCGACGTTCCGGGCAACATCGATCGGAATGGCGAACGACACGCCCATGTAGCCGCCGGTGCGGCTGAAGATCTGCGAGTTGATGCCGATCACCTCACCCGACATGTTGAAGAGCGGGCCGCCGGAGTTGCCCGGGTTCACCGCCACGTCCGTCTGGATGAAGGGGACGTAGTTGTCGCTCGGGAGCGAGCGCGAAGTGGCGCTGATGATGCCCGCGGTCGCACTGTTTTCGAAACCGAAGGGCGAGCCGATCGCGAGCACCCACTGACCCGGCTTGATCTTCGTCGGATCGCCGAGGCGCACGGTGGGCAGATTGGCCGCGTTGATCTTGATCACCGCTACGTCGGTCCGCTCGTCGGCCCCGATGACTTTCGCCGGGAACTCGCGCCGGTCGGTGAGGCGCACCGTGACCTCATCGGCGTTGGCCACGACGTGGGTGTTGGTGAGGATGTAACCGTCACTGCTGACGATGAAGCCGGAGCCCGCGCCGCGTACCGGCGGTTGGTTTCCGCGCGGCGTCTGCTGATCCGGGCCCGGGATGCCGAAGCGGCGGAAGAAGTCGAAAAACGGGTCGTTGGGCGACAGACCCGGCATACCGCCATTGGACTGTTGCGCCTTCTCGACAACCTCCACGTTGACGACGGCAGGGCCGTACTTTTCGACGAGGGGTGAGAAGTCCGGCAGTGCGCGCAACACACCCTCCACGCTCGGGGTCGCCGCGGGCGTCGCCGCGATCGCCGGAGGCGGTGCTTGGGGTATCTGTGTCTGCGGGGACTGGGCACTCAGGCCACCAGAACAAGCCGCCAGTGCGATTGAAACGCACAGCACCGAGACCGCACGATGGGCGGGTCGCGAAACTCTCATGCTCGACTCCGGGGTGAGGGGGCGCTCGGGCCCGCGTGACGAAGAACTCGGTTTCATTAGGGCTCCAAGGAAGCTCCAGCACTTGGCGTGCCCATCGGGGGCCGCCGGCCGTAAGATTTACGCATCCACAGCCCATACGCCAGCGCTACTGTTGCCAACGTCACGATTAGCCAATTTCCAACACGAGCATACGGCGTGAGACCAGTCCGCGGCGTTATCGAAGACTGGAGAATATAGGCCTTGAACTCGGGAGCGCGTGCCACGACTTCGCCGTGCGGCCCGATGACACCCGTGATTCCGTCATTGGCTGCACGGACAAGATAACGCCCGGCTTCGAGGGCGCGCATGCGGGCGATCTGGAAATGCTGGTGTCTGGCCGTAGAGTGGCTGAACCAGGCGTCATTGGTCACATTGACGAGGGCGTCCGCCTTGCGCAGCACTCCGAGCATGGCGCTGCCGTAGGCGTCCTCGTAACAAATCGTGGCCCCCAGCTCCAGGCCGGCGACCGGAAGGGGCGGTTGGTTGGCGCCACCGCGGGTGAAGCTCGAATAAGGCAGGCTCATCAGGCGCAGCCAGTCGCGCACGAACGCGGGCACAGGGAAGAACTCCGCGAAGGGCACGAGGTGGTCTTTGTCGTACCAGCTGATCTGGCGGTCGAGCGAGATGATCGAGTTGAAGTAGTGCTGCTCGTCGTCGGACTCACGCAGAATTCCGAACACCAGGCCTGAGCCGTGCGCGCGAGTCTCCCGATACAACTGGCTGATGTAAGCCATCTGATTGTTGGCCAGATCGGGTACCGCGGACTCCGGCCAGACAATGAGTTGCTTCCCGAGTACCTTCTCCGTGAGTTGATGGTACAGGTTGAGAATCTTGTCCTGGTTGCTGTCGAGCCATTTCTGGTCCTGGGAGATCGCGCCCTGGATCACCGCGACCGATACTGGCGGACCGGACGGATGGGTCCACTCGACTGACTGGAGGGCGCCCCCGACGATCCAGGGCAACACGAAAAACGCCCCTCCGACCATGCGCGCGCGCGTCGTCCCACATAACGCGGCCGTGAGACCACCCGCACTCAACAACAACAACGCGCCGATGCCATACACCCCGGCGATCGGCGCGAAGCTGGCGAGCCACGTATCGGTCTGGGAGTACCCGAGCGAAAGCCACGAGAACCCGGACAGAAACCAGCCGCGCCACCACTCGATGAGCAGCCACGCGGCCGGCACACCGAGCAACCAGCGCACCAGGCCGGTGGCAGGCAGCCAGCGCGTTACGCAATAACCCAGCGCGGCGTGATACAGCCCCATGATCACGACCAGGGCCGCCATCAGCCCCAAGGCGATCCAGAGGGGCGCTTCGCCTAAAATATGAATACTGATGTACAGCCAGTAGGTGCCCGCGGCGAACGTACCGGCGTTGAACCAGAACCCCAGCCACGCGCCTTCGCGCGGCGTCACTCCCTGCCACAACCACATCAGCACCGCCGGGCAAAGAACCGCGAGCGGCCACCAATTGAGCGGTGCAAAGGAGCAGGCGAGCAAAGCGCCCGCGCCCGCGGCAATAGCCCGGCGAGCAAGAGTCGAAGATAGGAACGCCAGGACGTTACGAGACTCACGCGGCGTCACGTCCATGGGGTCATCCCGCATGGTTTCGGTGACGGCGGCGACGCGCCGTTCGCTCATATCAGGACTCGCCGTCCGACAGACGCTCTTCCGGCGGAATGACGTCCTGCGGCGGCACCACGCGCAGCGCGTCGATACGGCGGCGATCGGCACGGGTTACCCGAAACTCGAAGCCGTCAATGGTCGCGGCGTCGCCTCGCCGCGGCAGGCGGCCAAACTCTTTCATCAGCAGACCGGCGACGGTATCGAAGCCTTCCTCTTCCGAGAGGTGCGCACCGAAATATTCATTGAACTCCTCGATGCGGGTGACACCGCGCACCGTGAACTGCCGCTCCGCTTCCTTGCGGATGTTGTGATCGTCCTCGACATCGAACTCATCGTCGATCTCGCCGACAATCTGCTCGATCACGTCCTCGATGGTGACCAGCCCGGAGACGCCGCCGTACTCATCGACCACCAGCGCCATGTGATTGCGGTTGCCGCGGAATTCCTTCAACAGCACGTTGAGCCGCTTGGATTCGGGCACGAAAACCACGGGCCGCATGAACTCGCGGATGTCGAAGCGCTCGCGCACGTCCTGGGTGTAGAGGCGCAAAAGATCCTTCGCGAGCAGAATCCCGACAATGTCGTCACGATCCTCATCCATCACTGGAAAGCGTGAATGCCCGGATTCGACCACGACCGGCAGGAGTTTGGCGAAGGGGTCATCGCGCCTGACAAACACCATCTGGGCGCGCGGAATCATGATGTCGCGCACCTGCAGGTCGCCGACCTCCAGCACGCCCTCGAGCATACTCAACGCGTCCGGATCGACCAGCCCGCGCTGCCCGGCTTCGCGAAGTACCGCGAGCAACTCGTTGCGGTCCTGCGGCTCGCCCACAAATCCCTGCGCGATTTTCTTCAGCCAGCGTCCGGTCGCGTTGAGGTCTTTCGCCATCACACGCTCCGATAGGGGTTCGTGAAACCAAGACGACGCAGCACCGCGATCTCGCGGCGCTCCATACGGTCGGCATCCGAGTCGATCTCATGGTCATAACCGATGAGGTGCAACGATCCGTGCACGACGAGGTGGGCCCAATGAGCCCGGAGACTCTTCTTCTGCTCACGAGCCTCGGTGCGCAACACCTGTGGGCAGATCACCAGGTCTCCCAACGGACGCGGCTCCTCGCCGGCGACTGGGGAAGGAATCTCGGCCACGGGAAAAGACAACACGTTGGTGGGTTTGTCACGCCCGCGGAACCGCGCGTTGAGGCGGCGGCTCTCGGCTGGCCCGACCACGGACACGCCGATTTCACGACCCACCGCACGTCGACCCAGCGCCGCGGCGGCCCAAACGGTGAAGTCCCGCCGCGGGGGCGCCCAGGCCCGAACGCGCCTGCGAACATCAACGCTGACACTGCCGCGTGCACTCACGACGAGCTGCTCTGGGCCTCGTAGGCCTTGACGATGCGTTGGACGAGAGGATGACGCACGACATCCTGCGCATCGAAGAAAGTGAATGCGACACCCTCAACGCCGCGCAGCACGTTGATTACATGGCTCAACCCGGACTGCTTGCCGTGGGGAAGATCTGTCTGCGTCACATCCCCCGTCACGACCGCCTTGGAGCCAAAACCGATGCGGGTGAGAAACATCTTCATCTGTTCGACGGTGGTGTTCTGTGCCTCGTCGAGGATGATGAACGAATCATTGAGTGAGCGGCCGCGCATGAAGGCCAATGGCGCGACCTCGATGACGTTGCGCTCGATGAAGCGCGTCACCCTGTCGAACCCCATCATTTCGTAGAGCGCGTCATACATCGGCCGCAGGTAAGGATCGACTTTCTGCGACAGGTCTCCCGGAAGAAATCCGAGACGCTCTCCCGCCTCGACCGCGGGACGCACGAGAATGATCCGCCTCACCTTGTCCGACTGCAGCGCCTCGACGGCGCAGGCCACAGCGAGGTAGGTCTTACCCGTACCCGCCGGCCCGATCCCGAATGTCAGATCCTGCAATCGGATGTCCGCCAGGTAGTCGCGCTGATGGTTGCCGCGTGCACGGATCCCACCTCGCGGAACTCTGACACCCTGCTCGAGCTGACTCGCATCCGGCGGAAGTCGTCCGGACTCGCGCTCGCGCAACGCGAGATGGACGCGCTCGGGCGTCACCTCCTCGCTCTTCGTGAGATCAAACAACTCCCGCAGCGTGTCCTCGGCGCTTTCCGCCTGAATACCGGTTACGCGAAAGTTGTCGCCGCGGCGACGGATCTGCACGTCCAGCCGTGTCTCCAGCAGGCGCAGATTCTCGTCCAACGGGCCGCACAGATTCGCGAGCCGGGCATTGTCCGACGGCTCGAGATCGAATTCGCGCGGGGATGACGGAGCTGAGGCAGCCACTGGCATCAGGCGGCCGCGGCCGCAGCCAGTCGGCCGCGTAAACTGTGTGGACGTGCTTCGGTGACTACAACATCCACGAATCGATCCATGAGCCCCGAAGGGCCAGCGAAGTTCACCCAGCGATTGTTCTCGGTCCGTCCCGCGAGCTCGCGGGCGTCCTTCTTCGCCGGTCGTTCGACGAGTACACGTTGCACAGTGCCGACCATCCTTTCATTGATCGCACGGTGTTGTGCGTCGAGCTGAGCCTGCAGGCGGGCGAGCCGCTCCTGCTTCACCTCGAGGGGGACCTCATCCGGCAGCGACGCGGCTGGCGTCCCCGGACGACGGCTATAGAGGAAGGCAAACGACTGATCCAGGCCCACGTCACGCACGAGCGCAAGCGTCGCCGTGAAGTCGCGCTCGGTCTCACCCGGAAAGCCGATGATGAAATCCGAAGAAATGGAGATGTCAGGTCGCACCGCCCGAAGCTTGCGCACTTTGTCTTTGAATTCAATGGCGGTGTAGCCGCGTTTCATCAGCGCCAGGATCCTGTCGGAACCGCTCTGCACCGGTAAGTGCAGGTGGTTGGCGAGCTTCGGCACGTTCGCGTACGCCTCAATGAGGCTTTCGTTGAACTCGAGCGGATGCGAGGTCGTAAATCGAATGAGCTCGATGCCCGGGACGGCCGAGACGTGATGGATGAGCGTCGCGAGATCCACCAACGCACCATCGGCCATCGGGCCCGCATAGGCGTTGACGTTCTGCCCCAGCAGAGTGATTTCCTGCACGCCCTGGCTCGCGAGTTGCCGCACTTCCTCGAGCACCGACTCGAAGCTCCGGCTGATCTCATCACCCCGCGTGTAGGGCACGATGCAGAAGCTGCAGTACTTACTGCAACCTTCCATGATCGACACGAACGCTCGAGAGCCTTCAGCACGCGGCGGCGGAAGGTGATCGAACTTCTCGATCTCCGGGAAGCTCACGTCCACAACCGAGCGCCCGGTACGACGCAACTCAGCGATCATCTCCGGAAGCCGGTGCAGCGTCTGCGGGCCGAACACCAGATCCACGAACGGCGCGCGCTCCGTGATCGCCTCGCCTTCCTGACTCGCGACACAGCCGCCGACACCAATGATGATTTCCGGTCGCAGCGCTTTGAGCTTGCGCCACTCGCCGAGCAGCGAGAACACCTTCTCCTGCGCCTTCTCGCGCACCGAGCAGGTATTCATGAGCAGCACATCGGCCTCGGCGGCGTTATCAGTAGCCGTGAGGTCGCCGCCAGCGTGGAGTACGTCCGCCATCCGGGCGGAGTCGTACTCGTTCATCTGGCAGCCGTAAGTTTTGATGAAGTAGCGGCGAGACATAGGGAGTTATCCGGAAATTCTACGGCCTTACGCGCCGTACCGCACGGCTGTCCCTGCCCGGCGTCGCCACCGAACTTATTTTTACAGAAATATCAATGGGATGCGACCCAGCCCACGCCCCTTGGGGCGTGCGGCCCAGGCCGCGCTCGGGCCCGTCAGAATGGAATATCGTCGTCGAAATCGTCCTTCTCGCCGCTCGGGCCCGCTGGGCCAGCGTACTCGGGATAGGAATCCGGGGGCGCGCTGCGGCCGCCACCAGCACCGGCTCCGCCGCCACTGCCTCCACCTCCACCGCCGCCGCCTTGGGACGGGCCGGAACTGCCACCACCCCCTCCGCCAGCGCCACCCGCGCCGCCGCCACGGCCGCCGAGCATCTGCAGCTCATTCCCAACGATTTCGGTGGAGAAGCGCTCGTTGCCCTGCTTGTCCTGCCACTTGCGAGTTCGCAGACTGCCCTCAATGTAGACCTGCGACCCCTTACGCAGATACTCGCTGGCGATTTCCGCCAGGCGGCCGAACAGCGCGACGCGGTGCCACTCAGTGCGCTCCTGCTGCTCGCCGGAAGTCTTGTCCCGCCAGCTCTCGCTCGTGGCGATGCGCAGATTAGCCACCGTACTGCCCGAGGGCATGGCGCGAGTTTCGGGGTCCGCGCCGAGGTTGCCGACCAGGATGACTTTGTTGACTCCACGGGCCATGGATGAATCCTCGAAAAAAGCGATTAGCAATGCAGGGTCGCATTGTAATCCGCCGGCCGGCCCGAGCGAACCTCAATAGCCTCTGCGAATATGCAATTTTGAGTCGGGTCGGGTGGGACGCGTACACTCGACGGTCGGCCCGCGGCAGTGCGCTTTCGGAAAAACGCTTACAGGTAAAGAGCTCAACACCTTCATATGCAACAGATTCGCGTCCGCGGCGCGCGCACCCACAACCTGAAAAACGTCGACGTCGACCTCCCCCGGGACCGCTTCATCGTGGTCACGGGCCTGTCCGGCTCCGGTAAGTCATCGCTCGCGTTCGACACACTGTACGCCGAGGGCCAACGCCGCTACGTCGAATCGCTGTCGGCCTACGCGCGCCAGTTCCTGTCGATGATGGAAAAGCCGGACGTCGACACCATTGAAGGTCTGTCGCCGGCGATCGCGATCGAGCAGAAGGCGACTTCCCACAATCCGCGCTCGACGGTCGGTACCGTCACTGAGATCTACGACTACCTGCGCTTGCTCTTCGCGCGCGCGGGAATTCCCCGCTGCCCGGATCACATGATTGATCTCACGGCACAGACCGTGAGCCAGATGGTTGATCAGGTGATGCGTCTGCCCGAAGGCACCGCGGCCGCTCTGCTCGCTCCCCTTGTGAACGATCGCAAGGGCGAGCACGCCGACGTGCTCGAAAGCCTGGCGACGCAGGGGTTTGTGCGCGTGCGCATCGACGGCCGCATCCATGAGATGGAAGCGCTGCCGAAACTCGATCCCAAACGCAAGCACACCATCGAGGCGGTGGTCGATCGCATGCGCGTGAAGCCCGATGGGGGACAGCGACTCGCGGAATCTTTCGAGACCGCGCTGCGTTTGTCCGGTGGGTTGGTGAGACTGACCTTCCTGGATGATCCGAAGCGCGAAGAGATGGTGTTCTCCAGCCGTCACGCCTGCCCGACGTGTGGCTACAGCGTGCCGCCCCTGGAGCCCAAGCTGTTCTCTTTCAACAACCCCGCGGGCGCCTGCCCGACCTGCGACGGACTGGGTTCGAAGGAGTTTTTCGACCCGCTGCGGGTCGTCGTGCATCCGCACCTCTCGCTCGCCGGCGGTGCGATCCGAGGATGGGATCGCCGTAACGCGCACTTCTTCCAACTCATCCAGGCGCTCGCACGTCGCTACGACTTCGACATCGAGACGCCGTGGACCGAATTGCCCGCGAAAGTGCAAAACGTCCTGCTCAATGGCAGCGGCGACGAAGTCATCGAATTCCGCGAGAGCACCGGCAAAGGCCGTGCAACACGCAAGCGCCATCCTTTCGAAGGTATCTTGCCGAACCTCGAGCGGCGTTATCGCGAGACCGAGTCGTCCACTGTCCGCGAGGAACTCTCTAAGTACCTGGGCATGCGCCCGTGCCCGGACTGCGCCGGCACTCGACTCAACCGCGCGGCGCGTTTCGTCTTTGTTGCCGAGCGCACTCTTCCGGAGACCGCGCATCTGACAGTGGGCAAGGCCCTGGAGTTTTTCCGCTCACTCAACCTCGCCGGCTGGCGCGGGGAAGTCGCGACGAAGATTGTGAAGGACGTGGCCGACCGCTTGCGCTTCCTGGTCGATGTGGGTCTCGATTACCTGACGCTCGACCGGAGCGCCGAGACCTTGTCGGGCGGCGAAGCCCAGCGCATCCGGCTTGCCAGCCAGGTGGGGTCAGGCCTCACGGGCGTGATGTACATCCTCGATGAGCCCTCGATCGGCCTGCACCAACGCGACAATCAACGTTTGCTCGGTACACTCAAGCAACTTCGCAATATCGGCAACACGGTGATCGTCGTCGAGCACGACGAGGAGGCCATCCTCGAGGCCGATCACGTCATCGATCTCGGCCCGGGAGCCGGCGTGCACGGCGGACACATCGTCGCGCAGGGCACACCCCGCGAGATCATCGCCAATCCAGCGTCCATCACGGGTCAATATCTCAGTGGCAAGCGCAGGATCGAAGTGCCCGCCGTCAGAGTACGTCCGTCGCCAGACAAGCAACTCCGCATCGTCAACGCGACGGGAAACAACCTGCGCAATGTGACGGCGGACATCCCGCTTGGACTTCTTACTTGCATAACCGGCGTTTCGGGTTCGGGAAAGTCCACCCTCATCATCGACACGCTGTTCGGCTATGCGACGTCCCGTCTAAATAACACGCTCCTCAATGCATCCCCTTGTGAGCGCGTCGAGGGACTCGACCAGATCGATCGCGTCATCGACATCGATCAAAGCCCTATCGGGCGTACGCCGCGCTCGAATCCCGCGACTTACACCGGCCTTTTTGCGCCGCTGCGCGAGTTGTTTGCGGCCGTTCCGGAATCCCGTGCGAGAGGTTATGACGTTGGAAGATTCAGCTTCAACGTAAAAGGCGGACGCTGCGAGGCCTGCCAGGGAGATGGCGTCATAAAGGTCGAGATGCATTTCCTGCCAGACATCTATGTCCCGTGCGACGTCTGCAAGGGCCAGCGATACAACCGCGAGACTCTCGAGATCCGTTATCGCGGGAAGAACATCCACGAAGTTCTGGAAATGACGGTGGAGGACGCGTTGCGGTTCTTCCAGAACGTTCCGGCCGTCGCCAGCAAACTTCAGACACTCACGGATGTTGGGCTCTCGTACGTCCGCCTCGGCCAGAACGCCACGACGCTCTCGGGTGGTGAGGCACAGCGCGTGAAGCTGTCGCGAGAGTTGGCGAAGCGCGCTACCGGCAGGACGCTCTACATCCTCGATGAACCCACGACCGGCCTGCACTTCTACGACGTAGCGCAGTTGCTCGACGTCCTGCATCGCCTCCGCGACGAGGGCAACACCATCGTCATCATTGAACATAACCTCGACGTAATCAAAACCGCCGACTGGCTTATCGACCTCGGCCCGGAAGGCGGCGAAGGCGGTGGCGAGATCATCGCCACCGGCACCCCGGAGCAGATTGCGGCAAACCCACGATCGCACACCGGTAGCTACCTGCGACCATTGCTCGAGAAGCAGAAAGAGAAAGGGCGCTCGTCCGCCACCGGGTGACGAGGGATGAGCGCCAGGCGCAATTGGCTGCGCTGCTCGCGGGGCAGCCAAAGATTCGCCTCGGCGATAGCCGAGCCGCGGCCCAAGCCCGGCGACGGCCCGGCCACCGCCCGGACGCGCGTCTCGCTATATCGCAGGAACGTTGCAAATGCGAACCGTTCTCATCCATACTTAGGCTATGGATGTAGCAGCTTCTCCTGCGGGTCTTGCCCTGAACCCGGGTTACGTGAGCCTGAGCGCCTTGTCGCCAGGAAGCTCCGGCCTGGTCGTGGGGGTAGGTACGTCCAGCGAATCAATGAGCCCCCTGGAGCGGCGCCTGCTCGAGCTGGGCTTCTTCAGCGGTGAACAGTTCGAGATTGTCGCCGAGGCCTGGCCGGGACGCGATCCGTTCGTCGTCCGCATCGGGAACACGACTCTAGCGCTCCGACGCCGGGAAGCAGAATCCATCTGGGTAGAGCTCTCGCGGCCCAACACGGCGGGCGCACCCGCCGCGGTCGCCGCCCCCGCTCAATAGACCCATGAACGCCTCCGCCGATGTCCGTGTTGAGCCCCGGACTGTGGGGTTGAGCGCGACGTCCGGCCCGAGCCTGTCGCTCGTGGGTGTCCCCAATTGCGGCAAAACCGCCCTCTTCAATCGACTCACCGGAAGCCGCCAGAAAGTCGCCAATTACCCTGGCGTCACTGTCGAGCGTAAGGAAGGCCGCTTCGCAGGCCCTCGCACCGGCCGGGTCTTCCGCCTGATCGACCTGCCAGGGGCGTATAGCCTCGAACCCACGTCTTTGGACGAGGCTGTCGCCCGCGACGTCGTTCTCGGAAGGCACTCATCCGAGCCGCCACCGGACCTCCTCGTGTGCGTAGTCGACGCGACCAATCTGCGCCTGAACCTGCGACTGGTTCTCGAGCTCAAACGGATAGGTCGCCCCATGCTCGTCGCTCTCAACATGAGCGACGTGGCCAAGCAGAGAGGCTACCGCCTCAATCGGCTGGCCCTCGAGGCCGAACTCGGGATACCCGTCGTTGAGACCGTGGCGATTCGCCCGGGCGGTGAGCGGGAGCTCGTCGAGGCCATCGATGAATACCGCTTCTCGGAGCCGCTCGGACGAGTGGAGGCACCCGCACCAACGACGGCTGCGGACATCGAGGCGACGCAGCGTGAAGTCCGGCGCATTCTCGACGCCATAGGCTATCGAGTGCCGCCGCGAGTCGCCCTTCTTTCGCGACTCGACTCCGTCGTTCTCAATCCGATCGCGGGCCCCATCCTGCTGGCGACCGTGTTGTTTCTGATGTTCCAGGCCGTGTTCAGCTGGGCGCGGGTACCGATGGACTTCGTCGCAACGGAAGTCGGCGCGCTCGGACACGCGATCGGCTCCGTGATGCCGGCCGGACCGCTACGCGGCCTGGTGTTGGATGGGATCATTGCCGGAACCGGCAGCGTGCTGGTGTTCCTGCCGCAGATTCTCATTCTGTTTCTTTTCATTCTGGCGCTGGAGGACTCCGGCTACCTGCCCCGCGCCGCGTTCATGCTCGACCGGGTCATGGGCAAGGTCGGGCTTTCAGGCCGAGCCTTCATTCCGTTACTTTCGAGCTTCGCTTGCGCGATTCCCGGCATCATGGCCACACGCACGATTCCATCGAGTCGCGACCGCCTGGCCACGATCATGATCGCGCCGCTGATGACGTGTTCGGCGCGCCTGCCCGTTTACGCGCTTCTCATCGGCGCCTTCATCCCACAACGGACCATTGGCATCTTTAACCTTCGTGGGCTCGTCCTCTTCGCTCTTTATGCGGCCGGCGTGTTGAGCGCGATGGGCGTGGCGTTCGCGCTGAAGCGCACAGTGATGCGCGGTGAGGATCGGCCGCTCCTCCTGGAGCTCCCTGAGTACCGGCTGCCGAATCTGCGCAATCTGTTGCTCGGGCTTTGGGAGCGCGCGCGGATTTTTGTCGGCCGTGTGGGCACGATCATCCTGTCGTTGATGGTCGTGCTGTGGTTCCTGGCGAGTTTCCCGGCTCCGCCGGACGGCGCGACGGGACCGGCGATTCAATACAGCATCGCGGGCATGCTCGGACGCGGCCTCGAATACATCTTTGCGCCAATCGGCTTCAACTGGCAGATCTCAATCGCGCTCGTACCGGGCCTCGCAGCGCGCGAAGTCGCGGTGAGCGCGCTCGGCACCGTATATGCGATGTCCAATGAGGGAGATGTCGCCGGAGCGCTGGCGCCCGTGATAGCACGTAGCTGGAGCCTCGCGACGGCACTGTCGCTCCTCGCGTGGTATGTCTTCGCGCCGCAGTGCCTTTCGACACTCGCGGTGGTGAAGCGGGAAACAAACTCCTGGCGCTACCCGTTACTCATGGCGGGCTACCTATTTGCGCTCGCGTACCTGGGGGCGTTCATTACGTACCGTGTAGCCGTGGCACTAGGAGCCGGCTGAGATGGAATTGCTGCTACAAAGCGTTATGGTGGGTGTCATCGTCGCGGGCTGCGTGGTCTTCAGCGCGTGGCGCCTGATGTCGCCCTGGCTGCGCTTAAAGACGCTCGACTTCGTGGGGCCCGTGATGGAAAAAGTCGGCGCTGGCGGCCCGATCACGCGGCTGCGGGCAGAAACTCTCGGCAAGCTCGTAACAGGCACTTGCAGCGCCTGCTCGTCTAACAAGACAGCTAGGTGGCCCTCTTCCTCCCCGACTCAAACACCTGGCGAACCTCGCCGTTAACGATCCTCTCCTGGTAGCTGCCACGCGTATAAGTGGCCACAACCCCCCGCCAGAAACTCACCGCCCCCGCATTGCGCAGATACTCCGTAATCTCCCAGCGACCGGCGAACCGACTGAGAATGAGCTGCACAGCCGTCTGTCCAATCCCTAAGCGACGACGGGTACGAGCAATGAAAAACTCCGCCATCCGATAATCGATGCGCGGTTTTGCCGCGGAGGGCGCCGCACGAGCCACCATGGCGAATCCAACGGGCTCCGCGGCCTTCAGGATGATGAGTGGAAATGCATTGGGATCACCGAACCAGCGCAGGATCTGATCCGGCTCACGATGGCCCACTTCGCCCAGTACGGGGAACACCCCGGTATCGGGTGCGAGATCATCAAGGTAATCGCGATAAACGCCCTGGATCCAGCGGCGATCATCTAAGGCTCGGGCGTCACGAACACTTACTGTTACGGCCATGATGCGCAGGCTCGTCGGAAACAACACGGCCCAGACAGTTCGCTCACGCGATCCGTCCGGGCCGTGTTACAGCCTTAGGCTAAATGGAGTAATCCTTCGAGGGACTCGAAGGACTACCCCATCAGCGGCTTACTGCTTCGGCGGAGCGGCGGGAGCGTCAGCAGGAGGCGGCGTCGCGTCGGCAGGAGCGGCCGGAGCAGCCGCATCCGCAGGAGCAGCCGGCGCGTCAGCAGCCGGAGCAGGCGGCGTGGCGTCGGTGGCGGCCGGCGGAGTGGCAGCGGGTTCGGTGCTGGTGGCTTCCTGCTTCGCGCAGGCCGTCAGCATCAGCGCCGCAACGAGTGCGCTAAGAGCAAGTTTAGTGTTCATCGATCGGTACCCCGAAGAGAAGCAAGAGTGGTGAGAAAACCAGACGAACGAGTTTTTGTCGTTCCGCGAGTCCTTCACGGGTCGCGCTGCCAAATTCTATAGGGTCCCTACGAGTTTTGAAACAGCTTGGGCATAGGTTGTCTCGTCCATACGACAGCGAGGATGCAACTAAATGCCTCTGGGCTGTACCCTCGTCGGCGTGGCTTTACAATCTTTTGCCTGCGAGCCACGGGAGTTGAAGCATGTCCGATCCGACGCGCCCGGTTGAATTGAGCCTGGAATGGGCCTCGGAACTGTCAGCCGAGCTCGAAACCTCCTTTGGCCCATACCTGGCAACCGTGGCAGCCCGCACCGCGCGAGCGCTCGAGACTTGTGGTTACTCCGCGCTACTAGTGCACTCGGGCTCGCTCCTCACGGTCTTCGAGGACGACCGGACCTATCCTTTCGAGGCCCACGCGCCATTCAAGGTATGGACGCCACTCGGCGACGTGCCGGACTGCTTCGTGTATTTCGAGCCGTCGCGGACACCCGTGCTCGTTTTTCACCGTCCCACGGACTTCTGGTACAAAGCCGCCGATCTGCCGAAAGCCTATTGGACAAGGCATTTCGACATCCGCCCGGCCCCCGACCTCGCCGCCGTGCGCACGCACTTGCCGCGCGACCTCGGTAGGGTCGCCTACATCGGCGACGACTTCCCGGAGCTCGCGAGTTGGGGCGTAGGCGCGGTAAACCCGCGCAATCTCATGCGCCACCTGGACTATGGTCGCGCCGCGAAGACCCCTTACGAGCTGGCCTGTATGCGTGAAGCGAGCCGGTTGGGCGTAAACGGTCATCGAGCCGCCGCGCGGGCCTTCACCGAAGGCGCTTCCGAATTCGAAATCGAGCTCGAATTCATGAAGGCCTGCGGACTGCGCGAGCAGGAACTGCCCTACAACCCCATCATCGCTTTGAATGAGGGCGGCGCGGTGCTCCACTACCAGGTGTTGGAGAAGCAGGCGCCGACCGAGCGCTATTCACTGTTGATCGATGCCGGCGCGGAGTTTGGTGGCTACGCCAGCGATATCACCCGCACGCACGCGCTTCGGGAGGGAGACTTCGCAACGCTCATCCAAAAGATGGACGAGATGCAGCAGACGATCTGCGCCGGCTTACGCGCGGGCGTGGACTGGCGCGACGTTCACCTGCGCACGCACGCCCTGACCGGCAAGTTGCTTCGCGAAGCCGACATCATAAGTTGCGATGCCGACGAGGCGGTTGCGAGCGGTGTCACGAGGGTGTTTCTTCCACACGGAGTCGGGCATCTCCTCGGACTCGAAGTCCACGACGCCGGTGGATTCATGGAGAGCCCGGAGGGGGGCGACATCCCCCGACCCGAGGGACACCCGTTTCTGCGGCTCACACGCGTGCTGCAGAAGGGCTTCGTCGTCACCGTGGAGCCGGGAATCTACTTCATCGACCAGTTGTTGGATGCTGCCCGGGCGGATGCCCGGGGCAGCAAGATCAACTGGTCACGCGTGGCGAGCCTGCGCAAATTCGGTGGCATCCGCATCGAGGACAATGTCGCGATCACGGAAACCGGCTGCGAGAACCTAACTCGCCAGGCGTTCTCAGCGCTTCGCTAACTGGTCCCGGATCTCTTCCAGCAACTGCTCGGAGCGGGTGGGCGGCGGCGGGGCGGCGGCCGGCGCGGCCGCGGGTGGCCGCTTGAGGCGGTTGACGCCCTTGATGATGAGGAACAACACGAGCGCAATGATCAGGAACTCGAAGATTGTCTGAATGAAGGCGCCGTAGCGCCAGAGCACATCCTTGCCCTTCGCGTCGTGTCCGATCGCCACCGCGAGATCCGTGAAATTCACGTTGCCGATGACGAGACCCAACGGCGGCATGACGACGTCGCCGACGAGGGAGGCCACGATCTTGCCAAAGGCGGCGCCGATCACGACACCGACCGCGAGGTCGATGACGTTACCCTTCATCGCGAATTCTTTGAATTCTGACCCGAGACTCATGCGCATTCTCCCGTTGCGCAGGCGGTTGCCTGCCCCGATTTGGCCGGCCGCGGGGCCAGCGTCGATGTTGGGCGGCAATGTACGGGAGCTAGACCAAAGGCGCAAACGGAGCTTCAGGCCCCGTTCGCGCTTGGGAGTCGAATTTTCTGGAAAGGCGACCCGATCGGGCCGCCCGCAAAACATCAGGCCGCGGCGGCCTTCTTCTTCCGAGTCTTCTTCGGAGCGGCCTCGGCGGCGGCGCTCTCATCGGGAGCAGCGGCTTCGGTCTTCTTCTTAGCGCGCTTCTTCTTCGCACCGCCCTCGTCAGCCACAGGAGCAGCCTCAACGCCTACGGGCGCCGGGCGATCCACGAGCTGCATGAGTGCCATGTCGGCAGAGTCACCCGGACGGGGCATCATGCGCAGGATGCGCGTATATCCACCCGGACGGGCCCGGAAGCGGGAGCCCAGGTCACTGAACAGCTTCTCGACCACCTCGGCATCGCGCAGGCGGGCGAAGGCCAGGCGGCGGTTCGCCTCGCTGTCCTTCTTCGCGAGCGTAATGAGCGGCTCGACGACCCGGCGCAATTCCTTCGCCTTGGGGACCGTGGTCCGGATCGTTTCGTGACGGAGCAACGAAACGCTCATGTTGCGCAGCATCGCGTGACGATGCGAGCTGTTACGCGAGAGTTGCCGCCCGCTGAGATGGTGACGCATATAAAACCCTTAGATCTTCTGACTGCTCCGCTAGTGCAACCCTTGCATCAGTGCAAGCGTTAGGCGCCAGCGGTGGTGTCGAGCGGGCGCGAGCCTGAATGGCCCGCGCCCCCCGAGCTCACTTTCAACTTTAGATTACGTCCCGCTCTTCGTCGTGCTTGAGACCCGCCGGCGGCCAGCCATCCAGGCGCATGCCCAGCATGAGACCGTGGCTCTGCAGCACTTCCTTGATCTCGGTGAGCGACTTCTTGCCCAGGTTTGGCGTCCGCAGCAGCTCGACTTCGGTCCGCTGCACGAGGTCACCGATGTAGTGAATGTTTTCCGCCTTGAGGCAGTTCGCGCTACGCACGGTGAGCTCGAGCTCGTCGACCGGGCGGAGCAGGATCGGGTCGAACTGCATCTCGGAGACCTTCGTGGCGGCCTCTTCCTCACCCTGCAGATCGACGAACACCGACAGCTGGTCCTTCAGGATGCTACCGGCGCGACGGATGGCTTCCTCAGCGTCGATCGTACCGTTCGTCTCGATGTCGATGACGAGCTTATCGAGGTCGGTGCGCTGTTCCACGCGAGCCGCATCGACGGAGTACGTAACACGGCGGATGGGCGAGAACGACGCATCGAGCTGCAAACGGCCGATCGGGCGAGTCTGCTCTTCGAAAGCAACGCGTGAAGCGGCGGGGCGGTAACCACGTCCGCGCTCGACGCGCAGAGTCATGCTCAGCTCGCCAGCCTTCGTCAGGTTGGCGATCACGAGATCCGGGTTCACGACGTCGATGTCGTGATCCGTCTGGATGTCGCCCGCCGTCACCGGGCCCGGGCCCTTCTTGTGGAGGCGCAGCTCGGCGCTGTCGCGCGAGTGCATGCGGAGGGCAACGGACTTCAGGTTCAACAGGATGTCGACCACGTCCTCCTGTACACCCTCGATGCTGGTGTATTCATGGAGTACGCCGTCGATCTCGACCTCGGTGATGGCGCTACCGGGCATCGACGAAAGCAACACACGACGGAGTGCGTTGCCGAGCGTGTGGCCAAAGCCCCGCTCGAACGGTTCAATGACGACGCGCGCCTGCCGAGGAGCAACGGGCTGCACCTTGACCACGCGGGGCTTCAAGAACTCGGTAATGGATCCCTGCATTGCGGTTACACCTTGCCGGCTGCGCGACCGGCGATACGAACACCCAAACAAGAAAAACAATAGGCTCGAAAGAACGAACCTCGCGCCCACTCAATGGGGGCGCGAAGCATCAATCCCACACTCGATTACTTCGAATACAACTCGACGACGAGGTTCTCGTTGATGTCGGGGAGGATGTCATCCCGGCTCGGAGCCGACTTGAACACCCCTCGGAATTCCTTGTCGTTCACCTCGACCCACTCGGGGAGGCCGACCTGCTGCGCGATGCCCAGAGCCGCCGAAATGCGCAATTGCTTGCGCGACTTCTCGCGGATCTGCACCACGTCGCCCGCCTTCACCTGGTAGGACGCGATTGTCACGGCCTGCTCATTCACCGTGATGGACTTGTGGCTCACGAGCTGCCGGGCTTCGGCGCGCGTGGAGGCAAAGCCCATGCGGTACACGACGTTGTCGAGACGGCACTCGAGCAGCTTCAGCAGGTTCTCGCCGGTGGCGCCCGCCTTACGGGCCGCTTCGACGTAATAGTTGCTGAACTGCCGCTCCAGAACGCCATACATACGACGCAGCTTCTGCTTCTCGCGCAGCTGCAGACCGTAATCGGACAAGCGCGTACGACGCTCGCCCTTCACGCCACCCGGGGGCACCGTGAACTTGCACTTGTTTTCTAAGGGCTTAACGCCGCTTTTCAAGAAGAGGTCAGTGCCCTCGCGACGAGCGAGCTTGCACTTCGGACCAGTGTACCGCGCCATATTCGTTCCTCGCCTTAGACCCGGCGCTTCTTGGGGGGACGGCAGCCGTTGTGGGGAATCGGCGTAACGTCCGAGATGCTGGTGATCTTCAAACCGCAGTTGTTGAGCGCGCGGACCGCCGACTCACGTCCGGGGCCGGGGCCGCCGACGCGCACTTCGACGTTCTTCACGCCGTGCTCTTGAGCCGCATTGCCCGCCTTCTCGGCCGCGACCTGCGCGGCGAACGGCGTGCTCTTGCGGGAGCCGCGGAAACCACAACCGCCCGAGGTCGCCCAGGAAAGCGTGTTCCCCTGGCGATCGGTGATCGTGATGATCGTGTTGTTGAAGGAAGCGTGCACGTGCGCGATCGCGTCGAGCACATTCTTGCGCGCCTTCTTGGGCTTCTTGGCATTGGCAGCGTTGTTGTTCGCCGCCGCTGCGCCTTGCTTGTTATCAGCCATGCTTAAACCTTATGCCTTGCCCGGCGGTGCATTGAGCTTCACTGCCTGCTTACGCGGGCCCTTGCGAGTGCGGGCGTTCGTGCGCGTGCGCTGTCCGCGCACCGGGAGCCCGCGGCGGTGCCGGATGCCACGGTACGAGCCGAGGTCCATCAACCGCTTGATATTCATGGAGACTTCACGACGCAGGTCGCCTTCCACCGCGAACTTCGCAATCTGCGAGCGGATGGCGTTTACCTCGGTCTCGGTGAGGTCCTTCACCTTCGTATGCGGGTTTACGCCCGCACCTTCACAGGCGGCCTTCGCGCGAGCGTTGCCCACACCGTAAATGTGCGTGAGCCCGACCCACGCGTGCTTGTTCATCGGGATATTGATGCCCGCGATACGTGCCATTGCTTTACTTTCCCGTGAGACCGCGCGAAAAAACGCGGCATTCTACTTGAAAACGACTAAAAATCATCTAGCAATCAGCCCTGACGCTGCTTATGACGCAGGTCCGACGAGCAGATGACGTAGACGATGCGCCGGCGGCGCACGATCTTGCAGTTCTTGCAGATCTTCTTAACCGATGGACGAACTTTCATAAATTACCCACCCGAGCCCTGCCGGCCGTAGCCGAGCAAATTGGCCTTCTTGAGAAGGCCGGGATAGTGATGCGACATCATGTGCGCCTGGAGCTGCGACATGAAATCCATCACCACCACCACGACGATCAGCAGCGACGTTCCGCCGAAATGGAACGGCACGCCTTGCGAGGAAACCAGGATCTCCGGCAGCAGGCAGACCGCGGTGACATACAGGGCGCCCCACAACGTCAGGCGCGTCAGCACCTTGTCGATGTAGTCGCCGGTCTGCTGTCCTGGGCGGATGCCGGGAATGAAGGCGTTCGACTTCTTCAGATTGTCAGCCGTATCGCGGGCATTGAAGACCAGCGCGGTATAGAAGAAGCAGAAGAAAATGATCAGCAGGGCGTAAATCACCAGGTGCAGCGGCTGGCCATACCCCAGCGCCGCGGCGATATTCTGCATGGTGGAGGCCAACGGACCTTCCGCGTTCGCCCCAAAGAAGCTCGCCAGCGTGGCCGGAAAGAGCAGCAGGCTCGAAGCGAAAATGGGCGGAATCACGCCGGACATGTTGAGCTTGAACGGCAAGTGGCTGCTCTGGCCCGCGTACATGCGGCGACCGACCTGGCGTTTGGCGTAGTTCACCGTGATACGGCGCTGCGCACGCTCGACGAACACCACGAACGCCGTGGTACCCAGCACGAGGATGACCAGCAGCAGCGCAAACGGCCCCTGCATTTCGCCGCTGTTCACCGCCTCGGCGGTGCTGCCGATGGCGCCCGGTAGACCCGCGACGATACCAGCCAGAATGATCATGGAAATACCGTTGCCGACGCCGCGCTCGGTAATCTGCTCACCGAGCCACATCAGGAACAGCGTGCCGGTAGCCATCGTGATCGTGGCGACGAACAGGAACTGCCAGCCCGCGACCACCGTCATACCGCCCTTCACCAACGCGCTGGCGGCAGCGAACGATTGGAATGCGGCCAGAATTACGGTTCCGTAGCGGGTGTACTCCGTCATCTTGCGCCGGCCCGACTCGCCCTCTTTGCGCAGCTCCATGAGCGACGGAACGACCATCGACATCATCTGGATGATGATCGAGGCCGAGATGTAGGGCATCACGCCCATGGCGAAAATCGACAGGCGCGAGAGCGCACCGCCCGAGAACATGTTCACGATGCCCAGGATGGTGTTCGACTGGTCCGAGAAGAACCGCGCCACCTGCGCCGGGTCAATGCCGGGGACGGGAATGAACGTCCCGATCCGGTAGACGACCAGCGCACCGATCAGAAACAGCAGCCGATTGCGAATCTCCCCAAAACGGGCAGCGTCGCCGAAAGCAGCAGCAGGATTGGTGAGTGTGTTGGTCGCCACGTGTGTCTAGGTATCGGTTAGGACTGAGGGTGTAACGCGTCAGGCCTCGAGTTTACCGCCGGCCGCTTCGATCGCCGCCAGCGCACCCTTGGTCGCCATGACGCCCTTGAGCGTAACGGCCCTTTCGATCTTGCCGGAGAGCACCACCTTGGCCTTCTCCGCGAACACCGGAATCACACCGGCCTTCTTGAGCGCCTCGAGATCGATCACGTCGCCCTTGATCTTGCCGAGCTCGCTCAGCATGACTTCGGCACGGCTGCTCGCCATCTTCGAGCGGAAACCGACCTTCGGCATCCGGCGCTGAATGGGCATCTGGCCGCCTTCGAAGCCGACCTTGTGGTAGCCACCCTTACGGGCGCGCTGTCCCTTGGTACCGCGGCCGCAGGTCTTACCCTGGCCGGCGGATGCACCGCGACCCACGCGCAAGCGAACACGCTTGGAGCCGGGGGCAGGCTTTAATGTCTTGAGCAGCATGATATTTAGGCGCCCTTCTCTACTTTCAACAAGTGCACCGCTTTGTTGATCATCCCCAGGTTTTCCGGGGTGCCAGCAACCACGACGCTCTGGTGAATCCTGCGCAGGCCGAGGCCGCGCGCCGAGGCCGCGATGTTCGCGAGCTGCCCGTGCAGGCTCCTGACCAGCGTGACCTTGTATTGGCTCTTGTCCGCCATGATGCGTTAACCCGTAATCTCTTCGAGCGTCTTGCCACGCTTCGCGGCGATATCGTCGGGTGAGCGGATCAGCGACAGGGCACTGATCGTCGCGCGCACGACGTTGATCGGGTTACGCGAGCCGTAGCTCTTCGCGAGCACGTTGCGAACACCGGCGCACTCGAGCACCGCGCGCATGCCGCCACCGGCGATGACGCCCGTACCGTCAGAAGCGGGCTGCATGTACACGCGTGTCGCGCCCTGAAATCCTCTGATCGCGTAGTGCAGCGTTTCGTTCCGCAACGACACGTTGATCATGTTCTTGCGGGCCTGCGCCATCGCCTTCGAGATCGCCACCGGCACTTCGCGTGCTTTGCCGAAGCCGTAGCCGACTCGACCCGCGCCATCGCCCACGACGGTCAGGGCCGTGAAGCCGAACTGACGGCCGCCCTTGACGACCTTCGCGGTGCGGTTGACTGCGACGAGTTTCTCTACGAACTCATCCGCCGACTGGCCTTTTTCCGGTCTCGCCATATGTCTTACCTAACCTTTAGAACTCGAGACCCGCTTCGCGGGCCGCATCCGCGAGCGCTTTCACGCGCCCGTGGTATTGGAAACCGGCGCGGTCGAAAGCCACCTTGCTCACGCCGGCGGCCTTGCTGCGCTCGGCAATGGCACGGCCGACGGCCTTCGCCGCCTCGACGTTGCCCGTTCCTTTCAAACCTTCGCGAACCTTCTCCTGCACGGTAGAGGCCGCGGCGATCACTTTCGCTCCGCCCGCATCCGTCACCTGCGCATAGATGTGCTGCGCGGAACGGTGGATGGTCAGGCGCGCGACGCCCAACGTGCGGATGTGCGCACGGGTCTTCACGGCGCGCCGCAGACGGCGCTCTTTCTTCGTGGTGATCATTTCTTCTTCCCTTCTTTAAGGGCGATCTTCTCACCCGCGTACTTCACACCCTTGCCCTTGTAGGGCTCGGGCGGGCGGATGTCGCGGATCTCAGCGGCTATCTGGCCGACCTTCTGGCGATCGATGCCCTTGATGATGATCTCGGTCACCGTCGGCACTTCGATCGTGATGCCTTCGGGAATCGCGAAGACCACCGGATGCGAGAAGCCGAGCGTCAGATTCAACGCCTTGCCCTGGACGGCCGCACGATAACCGACGCCGACGAGCTCGAGCTTCTTCTCGTAGCCCTTCGTGACACCGACGACCATGTTGGCGATATGCGCGCGCGTCGCGCCGGCCTGGGTGCGACCGATGCCCGGATCCGTGTACTTGATCTCGAGGTGCTTGTCGGCCTGCACGACCGTCACACCCCGGGTCAACGGGACGCTCAGGGAGCCCTTGGCGCCTTTGATGGTCACCGACTCCGCCGCAATGGTCGCGGTCACGCCTTGCGGCAGATCGACCGGAGCTTTGGCTATTCTGGACATGAAAAGATCTTCCCGGTTACGCCACGATGCACAGGACTTCGCCGCCCTGTCCGATCGCACGCGCCTGCTTGTCCGTCATCACGCCTTTGGGCGTGGAGACGATCACCGTACCCATCCCGCCCAGAACCTTCGGCAGCTCGTCCTTGCCGCGGTAGATCCGCAGGCCTGGCCGGCTGACGCGCTCGATGCGGTCGATGACGGGACGTCCCTCGAAATACTTCAATCCGATTGTGAGCGTCGGCTTCACGCTGTCGGCATCGAGGCGGTAGTCCGCGATGTAGCCCTCGTCCTTCAGCACCTTGACGACGGCCGTCTTCAGCTTGGAGGAAGCGAGCTTCACTTCGGGCTTACCCGCGGTCTGTCCGTTGCGGATGCGAGTCAACAGATCGGCAATGGGGTCGGTCATGCTCATACGGCGTTCCTCACCAGCTCGCCTTTGCGAGGCCCGGAATCTCGCCGCGATTCGCGACTTCGCGAATCTTCACACGCGACAGGCCAAATTTCCGATAAACGCCGCGTGAGCGGCCCGTGATGGCACAGCGATTCCGCTGCCGCGAAGCACTGGCATCCCGAGGCTGCTTCTGCAGCTTGATCTGCGCCTTCTCGCGCTCCTCGGGTGATGTGTCCGGGCTGCGAATCAGCTCTTTGAGCTGCGCACGCTTTGCCGCATATTGTTTCACGATCTTGGCGCGACGTTTTTCGCGCTCGACCATGTTTGTCTTCGCCATAGCCGTCTAGATTCCTACTTACTTCCGGAAAGGGAAGTTGAAAGCCTCGAGCAGCGCTCGGCCGTGACGGTTATCGGTCGCCGTCGTGGTTATCGTGATATCCATGCCCCGGATCTGATCGATCTGGTCGTATTGGATTTCCGGGAAAATAATCTGTTCCTTCACGCCCATGCTGTAGTTGCCCTGGCCGTCGAAGGAGCGCGCGGGCACGCCACGAAAGTCGCGGATACGTGGCATCGCGATGCTGATGAGCCGGTCGAGGAACTCGTACATCCGAGCGCCCCGCAACGTCACCTTGCAACCGATCGCCAGACCCTCGCGGATCTTGAACGACGCGATCGCCTTGCGCGACTTGGTGATGAGCGGCTTCTGTCCCGAGATCTTGGTGAGATCCGCGACGGCTGCGTCCATCACTTTCTTATCCGCGACCGCCTCGCCGACGCCCATATTGATCGTGATCTTGGTGATCTTGGGAATCTGCATCGGATTGTCGATCTTGAGATCGGCCTTCAATTTCGGCACGACCGTCTCGCGGTAATACTTCTGTAGCCTGACCATAGTTTCTACCTAGGCGAGCGACGCTTACGCGTCGATCATCTCTCCATTCGATTTGAAGAAGCGCACCTTCTTGCCATCGGTGAGCGTCTTGAACCCGATCCGGTCCGCCGTCTTCTCGCCCGGGTTCCAGATCGCGATCTTCGAGATATTCAGCGGCAACGTCTTCTCGATGATGCCGCCCTGCTTGTTCGCCTGCGGATTGGGCTTGGTGTGCTTCTTCGCGACGTTCACGCCCTCGACGAGCACACGGCCATCCGGAAACACCTGCAACACGGCGCCACGGCGCCCTTTGTCCTTACCGCTCAGCACGACCACCTGGTCGCCCTTGCGAATCTTGTTCGCCATCACAGCACCTCCGGCGCCAGGGAGATGATCTTCATGAACTGCACGTTGCGCAGCTCACGAGTCACGGGCCCGAAGATGCGCGTGCCGATGGGCTCGAGCTTAGTGGTGAGCAGCACCGCCGCGTTACCGTCGAAGCGGATCAGCGATCCGTCCGGACGCCGCACACCGTGAGCGGTACGGACGACGACGGCGTCATACACCTCGCCCTTCTTGACCTTCCCGCGGGGGATCGCGTCTATGACGCTCACCTTGATGACGTCGCCCACCGTCGCATAACGACGCTTCGAGCCACCCAACACCTTGATGCACCTCAAGCTGCGTGCACCACTGTTGTCAGCGGCAGTCAATGTGGTTTGAAGCTGAATCATGGGGCCGCCTTCTCCAGCACCTCGATGAGCTGCCAGGACTTGCGACGCGACATCGGGCGGCACGGCGCGATCTTCACCAGATCGCCGTCATGCGACTCGCCCTTCTCGTCGTGAGCCAGCAGCTTCGTGGTGCGACGGATGAACTTGCCGTACATGCCGTGTTTAACGAGGCGCTCGATTTCGACTGCCACCGTCTTCTGCATCTTGGTGCTCACGACGCGACCCGTGAGGGTGCGGGCACCTTTCGCTTCAACCTTACTTTCTTCCGCGCTCACTTCTTCTCTCCGGTGGCCGCCTTTAAGACGACCTCGCGCTGCACGGTCTTGAGGCGCGCAATATTGCGGCGCACTTTCTGAAATTGGTCGGGTTTCGGCGCCTGGCCGGTAGCGCGCTGCATGCGCAGAGCAAACTGCTCCTTACGCATCTTCAGCAGCTCATCCGACAACTCGGCGGCCGACTTGCCCCGCAACTCTTTCGCGTCCATTAGCGAACCTGCCTCTTCACAAACGTGGTGGACACGGAGAGCTTCGAGCCGGCGAGACGAAACGCCTCGCGAGCGGTGACCTCATCCACGCCTTCCATCTCAAAGAGCACCTTGCCGGGCTTCACGCGCGCGACGTAGTACTCAACGTTACCCTTACCGCTACCCATACGAACTTCGAGCGGCTTCTTGCTGATCGGCACATCCGGGAAAACCCGGATCCAGATCTGGCCACCACGCTTCACGTAGCGGGCCATCGCACGGCGGGCCGCTTCGATCTCGCGTGCCGTCATGCGCGCGCGGCTGGTCGCCTTCAGGCCGAACTCGCCGAAGGAGACATTGCTACCGCGTTGCGCCAGGCCAGCGTTGCGGCCCTTGAACTGTTTGCGGTACTTGGTACGTTTTGGCTGCAGCATGATTGCTTAGTCGCTCAGGCCTGCGCCGGGGCTTCAGTCGCCGGGGCCGGAGCCGCCACTGCCGGAGCAGCCGCAGCTTCGCCTTCGGCCACTGGCTGCGCCAGCTCGACCTTGTCAAACACTTCGCCTTTGAAGATCCACACTTTCACGCCGATGATGCCGTACGTGGTGTGGGCCTCCGACAGGCCGTAATCGATGTCCGCGCGGAAGGTGTGCAACGGGATGCGACCCTCGCGGTACCACTCGGTGCGGGCGATCTCGGAACCATTCAAGCGGCCCGACACGCGCACCTTCACACCCAACGCGCCACTGCGCATGGTGCTCATCACAGCGCGCTTCATGGCGCGACGGAACATCACGCGCTTTTCGATCTGCTGCGCGATGCTGTCGGCGACGAGCTGCGAATCGAGCTCCGGCTTACGGATTTCCGCGATGTTGATACGAACATCGGAGACGGCCATGCTGAGCAGCTTCGCCGTTTCCTGGCGCAGCTTCTCGATGTCCTCACCCTTCTTGCCGATCACGATGCCCGGACGTGCCGTCTGGATCGTGATGTTGACTTTCTTTGCCGCGCGCTCGATCAGGATGCGGCTCACAGAAGCCTCGTGCAGCTTCGTCGTGAGGAACTTCCGCACGCGGTAATCGGTGTACACGTGGAGGGGGAACTGCTTCTTGCCGGCGTACCAGCGCGAAGTCCAGTCTCGGGTAATGCCCAGCCGTATGCCTAGCGGATTTACCTTCTGACCCATGCCTTAATCCTTCTTCCCGTCGCTGACGCCGACGGTGATGTGACTATTGCGCTTGACGATGCGCGTGCCACGCCCTTTGGCGCGAGCCGCGAAGCGCTTCAACTGCGGCGCCTCATCGATATGGATGAGCGACACTTTCAACTCGTCGATGTCGGCGCCGTGGTTGTGCTCGGCGTTGGCGACAGCGGACTCGAGCACTTTGCGCACGAGATCCGCGCCCTTCTTGGGCATGAACTTCAACACGTTGATCGCGTTGCCGACCGGCTGGCCCCGCACCACGTCGGCGACGAGCCGGCATTTCTGCGGAGAGATGTGCGCGTAGCGCAGTTTGGAGGTGACTTGCATCGTTACTCAACTGCCCTTAAGCAGACTCCACTTTCCGGTCGCCCGAGTGCGACTTGAATGTCCGCGTCGGGGCGAACTCGCCGAGCTTGTGTCCGACCATGTTCTCGCTGATCAACACCGGGATGTGCTGCCGGCCGTTGTGGACGGCAATGGTGAGGCCGACCATTTCGGGAATGACCATCGAGCGCCGCGACCAGGTCTTGATCGGCTTGCGATCGTTCTTGGCCGACGCCACCGTCACCTTTTTCACCAGGTGCAGATCGACGAACGGGCCTTTCTTCAATGAACGTGGCATCTAACGAAGCTCCCGTTAGCGAATCTTGTTCTGGCGGCGCTGCACGATCATGCTGTCCGTGCGCTTGTTGCGTCGCGTCTTCAAACCCTTGGTGTTCCAACCCCACGGCGATACCGGGTGCGGGTTACCTTGGGCCGACTTACCTTCACCACCACCGTGCGGGTGATCGACCGGGTTCATCACGACACCGCGAACGGTCGGGCGGATACCGCGCCAGCGCTTCGCGCCGGCCTTTCCGTAACTGCGCAGGTTGTGCTCGTCGTTACCGACTTCGCCGATCGTGGCGCGGCAGTCGATGTGCACCTTACGCGTCTCACCAGACTTCAAACGCACCGTCGCATAGCTGCCTTCGCGAGCCGTGAACGAAACGGAGCTGCCGGCGCTGCGGGCGAGCTGACCACCCTTACCGGGCTTCATCTCGACGTTGTGTACGATCGAGCCGATCGGAATGTGCCGCAGGGCCATCGCCGTACCGGCCTTGATCGGAGCATCGGAGCCTGAGCGGATCTCGTCGCCCGGCTTCACGCCCTTGGGCGCGAGGATGTAACGGCGCTCGCCGTCCTTGTACAACACGAGCGCGATGTGGCTCGTGCGGTTCGGGTCATACTCCAAGCGCTCGACAACTCCGGCGATGCCGTCCTTGTCGCGTTTGAAGTCGATGATGCGGTACTTCTGACGCGAGCCACCACCAACATGCCGCGTGGTGATGCGACCAGAGTGGTTGCGCGCGCCAGTCTTGTTCTGGTGCGTGGTCAGGGGCTCGAACGGGCCGCCCTTGTGGAGGTGCGACCGGTCGATCTTGACTACCGCGCGGGTGCCCGGCGATGTCGGTTTGTACTTGATGAGAGCCATCGTAGTTTCCTATCAGGCCTTCGCGCGGGCTTCGTAGTCGATCGTCTGACCGGCGACGAGGCTCACGTAAGCTTTCTTCCAGTCCTGCGTGCGACCGATGTTCTTGCCGAAACGGCGGGTCTTGCCCGGCTCGTTGACGACCTGCACACCGGCGACCTTCACTTCGAACATCAGCTCGACCGCTTTCTTGATGTCGGGCTTGGTGGCGTCGCGGCGCACACGAAAGGTGTACTGGTTGTGGTTCTGCATCGCCAGCGACGTCTTTTCGGTGACGTGCGGGGCAATGAGGACATTCATCAATTGCTCGCGAGTCATTGCAAGCGCTCCTCAATCCGCTTAACCGCGGCCACCGTCATCAACACCTTGTCGTACGAGGCGAGCGCCAGCGGGTTCAGCGCCGTGACCTCGAGGACTTCGACGTACGGCAGGTTGCGTGAAGCGAGATACAACTTCTCGTCCGTCGCTTCGACGACGATCAACACCTTCTCGAGCGACCAGGACTTGAGCTGGTTCGCGAGCAGGCGGGTCTTCGGCGCCTCGAGCTGAATGGCGTCGGTAACGACGATGCGATCCGTACGCGCGAGCTCCGAGAGCATCGAGCGGATCGCGACGCGGTAAGCCTTCTTGTTCACTTTCTGCGTGAAATCGCGGGGCTTGGCCGCGAACGCCCGGCCACCGCCGACCCAGATCGGGCTACGGCTCGAGCCGGCGCGCGCCTGGCCCGTGCCCTTCTGCGCCCACGGCTTCTTGCCGCCACCACGCACTTCCGCGCGGGTTTTCTGCGCCTTGGTGCCAGCACGGCCGGCCGCGCGGTACGCGGTGACGACCTGGTGTACCAGGGTCTCGTTGTACTTCTGGCCGAAGGTCGCTTCCGACACCTCCAGCTCAGTACCGCCGCTGATTTGTTTGAGCTTCATGTCTTACTTCTTCCCGGCCTTCGCGGGGTCCTTGGACGGCGCGTTGCCGACCTTGGTGGGCGCCACGGTCTTGCGCTTCGCAAGACGGGCGGCCTTCAGACCCGGACGCACGACCACCTGTCCACCCTCGGCACCCGGCACGGCGCCACGGATGAGGAGCAGGTTGCGCGCGACGTCGATTTCAACAATGCGCAGGTTCTCGGTTGTCACGCGATCCACGCCCATGTGACCGGACATGCGACGACCCTTGAATACGCGGCCCGGGGTCTGACGCATTCCGATGGAGCCCGGGGAGCGGTGCGAGACCGACACGCCGTGAGTCGCCGGCAGACCGCCGAAGCCGTGACGCTTCATGACGCCCGCGTAGCCCTTACCCACCGTCGTTCCGGTGACATCGACCTTCTCGCCGACCTTGAACAGATCGACCTTCAGCTCGGCACCCGCCGCGAGCTCCGACTTCTCGCCAGCGGCGAGGCGGAATTCCACGAGAGCCTTGCCAGGGGCCACATTGGCCTTGGCGTAGTGACCCGCAACAGCCTTCGAATACAGCTGCGGGCGGCGCGAACCGTATGTGACCTGCACAGCACGGTAGCCGTCTTTTTCCTGCGTCTTGACCTGCGTGACGCGGTTCGGGAGAACCTCGATCACGGTGCACGGCACTGTTTCACCAGCGTCCGTGAACACACGCGTCATGCCAGCTTTTCGGCCGACGAGTCCAATTGCCATTACTGCCTCATTCATGCGCGACCGCGCGCAAGTTTTTTTACGGGCACCGCACAAGGGGCGACGCCAGTAGATTTAGCTAAAGCGGGAGGGGTAGAGACGACAAGAGAACCACGGGGCACGGTCGCACCTCGTGATTGCTCGAGTGGTCTTGGAGCTGGGGGCCCGTGAGGACCTACCGTTCCAACCTCGCCCGATGTCGCTTATGCGACCACCCTGAGGACTGCCCCAGGGCGAAAGGGCGCGCAGTATAGGCGCGCCCTCGACCCGAATCAACGATTAATTGAGCTTGATCTGCACATCCACGCCGGCCGGGAGCTCGAGCTTCATCAGCGCGTCTACCGTCTTGTCCGTGGGGTTCAGAATGTCCATCAGCCGCTTGTGCGTGCGCAGCTCGAACTGGTCCCGGGCGTCCTTGTCGCCGTGCGGGGAGACCAGCAGCGTGAAGCGCTCCATCTTCGTCGGCAGCGGAACCGGCCCCTTCACGGTGGCGCCGGTGCGCTTCGCGGTTTCGACGATTTCACGCGCGGAGCTGTCGATCAAGCGGTGATCGAAAGCCTTCAGGCGGATGCGGATATTTTGGTTAGCCATTGAATCGATACTCCGATATTCATGTTGCGCTTAGCGCGACTGCCCGCGTGGAGCAGCCGCCCTATGCGTCGGGTTTAGGAAACTCTTTACTTCAGGATCTTGGCGACGACGCCGGCACCGACGGTCTTACCACCCTCACGGATGGCGAAACGCAGCCCCTCTTCCATCGCGATCGGGCTGATCAGCTCCACGTTAATCTTGATGTTGTCACCAGGCATGATCATCTCCGTGCCCGCCGGCAACTCAATCGCTCCCG